>PNLU01000004.1 GCA_013823245.1 Alcanivorax sp. | reverse complement strand
AAAGGCGATAACAGATCCCCGGCATAATACGACCGCTACGGCCCTTGCGCTGATCCGCACTGGCCTGCGACACCGGTTCCACCGGCAAACGCTGCACTTTCGAGTGGACGCTGTAACGGCTGACCCGTGCGGTGCCCGCGTCGATCACATAACGAATGCCCGGCACCGTCAGCGAGGTCTCCGCCACGTTCGTGGCCAGTACCACACGCCGCCCACGATGCGCTGCAAAAACACGATGCTGCTCTTGCTGACTCAGGCGGGCGTACAGCGGCAGGAATTCCGTCTCGCGAAACTGGCAGCGGCGCAGATGGTGATGCAACTCGCGGATATCACGTTCACCACTGAGAAACACCAGCACGTCACGGGCCATCGGCAACTGGCCTCGCTCCTCCTGCTCGATCTCGCGCAACACCGCTTCCACATCGCGCCGCAGATCCCGTTCTCCCTCCTCGCTGCTGTCGCGGTAGCGCACTTCCACCGGAAAGGTGCGACCGGATACTTCAATCACGGGCGCGCCATCAAAGTGGCTGGCAAATCGCTCGTGATCAATCGTAGCCGAGGTAATGATGACCTTGAGGTCCGGGCGCTTCGGCAGCAGCTGACGCAGATAACCGAGCAGAAAATCGATGTTCAGGCTGCGCTCGTGTGCTTCGTCGATAATCAGGGTGTCATACTGCTCGAGCAGCCGGTCCTGCTGGACTTCCGCCAGCAGCATACCGTCCGTCAGCACCTTGATCAGCGATTGTTCGCCCAGTTGCTCCTGGAAACGCACCTTGAAACCGACCGTCCCACCGAGGCTGCTGTCGAGTTCTTCGGCCAGGCGACTGGCCACCGCCCGCGCCGCCAGACGACGGGGTTGTGTGTGGCCAATATAGCCGCGCCGTCCTCGACCCAGTTTCAGACACAGCTTGGGCAGTTGAGTGGTTTTGCCGGAACCGGTCTCGCCCGCCACCACCACCACCTGGTGACGACTGATGGCGGCCTCCAGTTCATCCAGCGCCTGCACCACCGGCAGGTCCGGCCAGCGCAAGGGTACCGCCACCGCCTCGCGCCGGGCGCGAAGCGCGGCGGAGGCCTGCAACGCGGCGGTCAGCTTTTCCGCACGCCGCGCATCAAAGCGTTTTTCCAGTTGCCGAACGGCGCGACGCAGGCGGTTCTGGTCGGCGCCAAAACAGGCTTCCAGCGCAGTACGGAGCGAGCCGACAGATTCAGGCGCGGTCACAGTGCCGGGCGCAACCATTGTCGTGCGGCGTCGTTCAGAGTCTCGTCCTGAAGCAACAGCACCGCTGTGTTCGCCTCGCCCGGCGACAGAGCGACGTCAAACTGCATCAACTCGTCACGGCGGAAGGCATGCACACGAATGCGCTCCCCCGGTTGATACACCGCGAGCTGCTCATCCAGACGCCGGGCATCGGTTTTCAAACCGTCCAGTGCCACAATGACGTCTCCAGCGGACAAACCTGCCGCCATGGCGGCGCCCTGGTCATGGGCGACCTGAATCCTCGCGCCAAGCGGATCCTCTGCCACCCGAACGCCGAGCCAGACCGGCGCCGTCGCGGCTGGCTTGCCACCGTTGTCGCTGTGCCCGGCGGGCGGGCGCCAGCTCAGCTGGACACCGCGCCGCGCCAGCAGCGATTCCAGTGGCAGTGGCTCGGTGCTGTACAGGGCCAGATCGAAAAAGTCGGCCAGGGACTGCCCCGCCAGTTCTTCTGCCAGCGCCTGAATACCCCGCTCCGGCACCCCCTTGTCGAGTTTGCCGTAACGCTGCCAGAGCAAACGCATCAGATCATCCAGGCTCTTTTCTTCACCAGTCAGATCACGCAAGGTCAAATCCAGCGCCAGCGCCACCAGCGCCCCTTTGGCGTAGTAGCTGACAATGGCATTGGGCGCGTTCTCGTCCTGTTTGTAGAAACGTGTCCAGGCATCAAAACTCGACTCGGTGACGGTCTGCCGCTGCGTGCCGCTGCCGCGCTGGACCCGGGTGAGCGTTTGCGCCACCAGCTCCAGATACGCCTGCGGCGTAATCAGGCCGGTACGTACCAGGGCCAGATCATCGTAGTAGCTGGTAATGCCTTCGAACGCCCAGAGCAATTCGGTGTGCACTTCCTGGCGCAGATCGAACGGCGTAAACGCCTCCGGTTTGATGCGCTTGATATTCCAGGTATGAAAATACTCATGGCTGCACAGGCCGAGGTAGGTGCGATATCCATCACGCAGGCTGTCCGGCGCATCGGTACGGCGCGGCAAATCCTGACGGGCACACATCAGACTGGTGGAATTGCGGTGCTCCAGGCCGCCGTACCCGTCTCCGGTCACCAGCGTCATGAACACGTAGCGGTCCATCGGTGCCGGCTCTCCGAACAAGCGGATATGCGCCTCGCAGATTGGCACCAGATCCCGGCACAGCCGCGCCAGATCGGTAAAGTGGCGGCCACTGATCACCACCTCGTGGGGCACGCCACAGGCCTCAAAGGTGGCATGCTCGAACAACCCCATCTCCACCGGGTAATCAATCAGCGCGTCGTAGTTCTCGGCACGGAATCTGCCGAAGCCCAGAGACTCGCCGCTGACACGTGGCATGCCGGTGGCCAGACGCCAGCCTGTGCAGCCGGGATGCGCGGGGGGCTCGATCTCCACCTCGCAAGGCGCGTCTTCATGCCCCATGGCCGCCAGAAAAACACAGCTGCCATTGAAGTAACCATGGGTCGTATCCAGGTGCGCACCACGCACGGAAAGGTCCCAGGCGTAGACCTCGATACGCACCGTCACTGGCCCGTCGACCGGCATCAGTTGCCATGTCTGCTTGTCCAGCTTGCTCCAGCCCACACTCTGCCCACCCGCCTGCGCATCGAACGAGACGATATGACGGGCAAAATCGCGAATCATATAGCTGCCGGGGATCCACGCTGGCAGCGTGAAGGCCTGCCCCTCGGGCGTCGGCTCCGGCACCGTGACCTCAACGGCAAACAGATGGGCTTCAGGGCGATGCGGCTGAATACGGTAATGAATCACGCGGGCTCCGGTTTACTGCGCAGAAGGCCCATAGTATACAGATCAACGTCATGATTTAAGGAGCCACCATGCCCAACCCGCTACCGAATACACCGGCCCCGGCCTGGATGCTGGAAGCCGACGACGGCCACGCCATTGCCACGCGGCTCTGGGTTTCCGACCAGCCCAGGGGCGTGGTCCATTGGCTGCATGGCATGGCCGAGCACGGCGCACGCTATGGCGCGCTGGCCCAGGCCCTGAACGCTGCAGGCTGGCACCTGTGTGTGCATGACCACCGTGGCCATGGTGGAAGCACCTCACCAGATTGCCCGCAGGGTCACTTTGCAGACCGGCACGGCTGGCAGCAGGTGGTGGGTGATGTAAGCCGGGTGCAGGCCTGGCTGCACGAACAATACCCGGATCTGCCCCAGGTTCTGGGCGGGCATTCGATGGGCAGCTTTATCGCCCTGGCCTGGGCCGAGCAACACGCGAGCCAACCGGACGCAGCGCTGGCGGGTCTGGTGCTGTGCGGCAGTGATTACAGCCCCGGCTGGTTTTACCATCTTGCGCGCCTGCCGATTCTTCTGGAGCGTCGCCGCCGCGGTCCGCGGAGCACCAGTCCGCTGATTCGCAACATGACCTTTGAGGCATGGGCCCGGACACTGAAAACACGGCATACCGATTTTGACTGGCTTAGCCGCGATAATGAGGAAGTTCAGGCATACATTGATGATCCAGCTTGCGGGTTCGACTGCACCACGCAACTCTGGAGCGACTTGCTGGGCGGGCTCAGTCGTGCCCATTCCCGAACCGCCCTGCAGCAGCTGCCCACCGACCTGCCCGTGCTGCTGATGGCCGGTGACAGTGACCCGATGAGTCGGCACGGGAAAGGTATGAACGCCCTGCATAAGGCGTTACAACGCCGGGGCCTGAAGGACCTCGTATTCCATGAGTACGCCGGAGGACGCCATGAAATCCTCAACGACTATTGCCGGGAGGAAGCACTGACCGCCTTGAGCATCTGGCTCAACGCTCATCAATCGTCATCGCTGGCCTGACCGCCCGACGCGCGAGGATGGCGCTGCTCCGCCTCCTCGCGCAGCAGTGCCAGCCAATGAGCGGAATGCGAGCGTCCCAGGCGTGCCAGCACCCGGGCCCGCTCGGCAGGCGAATCAGACGCCACGGACTGCTCCAGCGCCTCGACAATCGCCCCACTGATGGCTTCCAGATATTCCAGTTGTTCGATCGAGAGCGTCAGCACGTCGTAAACCGCTGTAGGCGAGCGCACTTCCCGCACCGGGACATTGCTGTGCTGAGGATAAAGGGTGTCTGTCACCAGACTGTCTGTCACCAGACTGAGGGGGACCACCCGGGTGGCCTTGACGGCAGCTGTCTCCTGAACCGCACCTTGAACGCTTGTCATCTCCGACTCCTGTCATACCTGACCGGGTCATCATGACACGACCCCGCACCACTGTCCATATGAACAGTGGCGCGGGTTGATGCGTTTAGCCGAACAGCTTGCTCTTCATATCACGGATGCCTTCGGACACTGAGTCCCAGGTCGCGTCCATCTGCCGCTTCAGATCATCCCAGGTGTCGTCAGCACTGTTGCGCACCTTCTCCAGGCGGCTACTCAGGTCCTGGCGTTTTTCCTTCAAGTCCAGCTTGCGCTTCTCCCACTGGTGGCGCAGATCCTCGTTGGCTTGCCGCGCCTTGATTTCCATCTTGTCGATCTCGTTATCCCATTCGGTCAGCTTGTCCTTGAGCTTGTCGATGTATTCCTGACGGGATGTCATGCTTGCAACCTCCTGTTATGAATGTACTTCTACAGACTAACCTTTCGGCCCCGCCGCTCAAGCATTCAGCGGTTAAATGACGTTAAAGCTGGTCCGGCGCGGGCGGACGGTAGACACGTCGATCCCGGGCCAGCATGTCCGCAAACGCGCGGGCAATCTGTTCGAACTGGATCATTCCGGCCAGGGTTGCACTGGCCTCCTGAAAGACATGCCGACGGGGCATCAGTCGTTCGAAACCAAAGCCCGCCAGGAACGCCACCGGCAGCCACTTGGGCCGGGCGATATGGGGGTACCAGCGGCGGTGCGTATCAACCAGGCGGGCGTGCAGGACCGTCCTTCGATCCGCCACTCTCTGTCGCAGCGCCTGAACCCGACGATGCTCCCTGTGCTGTTTCATCAACATCGCTATTCTCCCTGTCACTGTTTTCAGGACTGTCTCCAGAGCTGCCCCCGGATGCGGCCCGGGGCAGTGTCATGCGCAGGGCCGCGATAGCCTGTACCGCCTCGCGGCTGCCGGCAAAGCGCATGTCTGCGGTCAGTCGGCGAATCCACAACCACGCTGCCACGGTGGTCAACAGCAGAAAAAACACCATCAACATGCCAGCCATAAGCGGCGTCAGCCTGCCCGTATCCACCAGCACCCAGGCGGTTGTGCCCCCGGCCACCATCAATGCGCCAGCCAGCAAAAGACCTGTCATGGCCGCCAGCATGATGATGGTGAGCAGGGTGGTCAGAAAAAGGCGCAGCTCCGCCTTGAGCAGTGCCAGCGTATCGCGGGCCAGTGCCGAAGCGTCGTTACCGATGTGACGGAGGTCGTCCAACGCGGCAAAAGGATCCTTGCCGCCGGCCTCTGTTGTTCCCGGCAGCGGCGCCCCGGCGTCCTGTTCGGCATTGCCACTGGGCTCTTCGGGATTGGCCCTTTCTGGCGCCGTCATCCGGCGCCCCTCAGCGACGGGTCAAGGCAGAAAACAGCGTCCCCGCTGCGAAGGCCAACCCCAAAGCCGTCAGCGGGTTCTCCCGCACATAGCCGGTGACATTGCCCAACATTTCTTCGGACCGGCTGCGGGCGTACTCACGCCCTTCGCGCAAGCGAGCCGCCGCCTCATTGGCTTCCTGCCGCAACTTCTCTTCCGCCGGCGCTGCACGTGAGGCGGCTGTGTCCACAGCACCATGCAGGGACTGCGCCACTTTATCGGTGGTCTGATGGGTAGAATTTCCTTTAGCCATGATCAGTTACCTCCTTTCAACGATGTACACGACAATACAAACATACTCCTTCCCGCAGGCAAAAGGCAGCCATGCGGGAGGGGCGTAAAAGGGGGTAAAAGGTGTAACGCGTCAGCGGCTGAGGTAGCGCATGGCCTCTTCCAGGCCCTTGATTGTCAATGGATACATATGGTTATCCACCAGCTGCCGCGTCCACACTGTCGAGGTGGTCATATCCCAGCTGCGCTGCGGCTCCGGGTTCAGCCATACAACCTTGTCGTAGGTTTCCACCACGCGCTGCATCCAGACCGCACCGGGCTCGTCGTTCCAGTGCTCCACACTGCCACCCACCGAGTTGATCTCGTAGGGGCTCATGGCGGCATCACCGATAAAGATCACCCGATAATCCGACGCATATTTGTGCAGCACGTCCCAGGTGGCGGTTTTCTCGTCCCAGCGCCGACGGTTGTCCTTCCACACGTACTCATAGATGAAGTTATGAAAGTAGAAATACTCCATGTGCTTGAACTCGGTCCGCGCCGCTGAGAAAAGCTCCTCACAGATACGGATATACGGGTCCATGGAGCCGCCGATATCGAAGAACAGCAGCACCTTGACACGATTCTCTTCCTCGGGACGCATGCGGATATCAAGCAGCCCGGCGTTGCGTGCCGTGGAGCGGATGGTGTCATCCAGGTCCAGTTCTTCGGCGCGCCCGGTGCGGGCAAACTTGCGCAACCGGCGCAACGCAAGCTTGATGTTGCGCACACCCAGCTCCACCGAGTCGTCCAGATTGCGGTACTCGCGCTTTTCCCAGACTTTTACCGCCCGCTTGTTGCGCGAGGGGCCAGTAATACGAATACCTTCCGGGTTGGCACCATGGCCGCCGTAGGGCGAGGTGCCGCCGGTACCGATCATCTTGTTGCCGCCCTGATGACGCTTGTGCTGCTCTTCCATGCGCTTGCGGAACTCTTCCAGCAGCTTTTCCAGGCTGCCCATGCGTTGCAGGGCATCCAGCTCTTCCGGCGACAGGTTTTTCTCTATCTGCTTGCGCAGCCATTCTTCCGGGATGGCTTTGGAAAACCAGTCCGGATCAATGCTGTCGAGCCCCTTGAAATAATGGTCGAAGGCGCGATCAAAGCGATCGTAGTATTTTTCATCCTTGACCATGACCGCACGTGACAGCAGGTAGAAATCATCCACGCTGCCGAACGCCAGGTGGGCGCCCATGGCGTCATGCAGGTCCAGCAGCTCGCGCAGCGTTACCGGCACGCGATGTTCGCGCAACGCCTCGAAAAAACGAACCAGCACGGCGATCAGCCCTCGCGGCGGGACATGAAGGCCAGCCGCTCCAGCAGTTGTACATCCGCTTCATTCTTGACCAGCGCACCATAGAGCGGCGGGATCGCCTTCTTGGTATCGCGATTGCGCAGGATGTCATCGGGAATGTCATCGGCGAGCAGCAGCTTCAGCCAGTCAATCAGTTCGGACGTTGATGGCTTCTTCTTCAGGCCCGGCACTTTGCGCAAGTCGAAAAAGATCTCCATCGCCTCCTTCACCAGGGTCTGCTTGATGCCCGGGTAATGCACATCAATGATCTGCATCATGGTCGTGGCATCGGGAAAGTTGATGTAGTGGAAGAAGCAACGGCGCAGGAAGGCATCCGGCAGCTCCTTCTCGTTGTTCGACGTAATGATCACGATAGGACGGCGCTGTGCCTTGACCAGCTGCTGGGTTTCATAGACATAGAACTCCATGCGATCGAGTTCCTGCAGCAGGTCGTTGGGAAACTCGATGTCCGCCTTGTCGATCTCGTCGATCAGCAACACCACCTGCTCGTCCGCCTCGAAGGCCTCCCAGAGCTTGCCCTTCTTGATGTAGTTGGCCACATCTTCAACGCCTTCTGCACCCAGCTGGGAATCGCGCAGGCGGGATACCGCGTCATACTCGTACAGCCCCTGCTGGGCCTTGGTGGTCGACTTGATGTTCCAGCTCAGCAGCCGCAGCCCCAGAGACGCCGCCACCTGCTCGGCCAGCAGCGTCTTGCCCGTGCCCGGCTCCCCCTTGATCAGCAGCGGGCGCTGCAAGGCGATGGCCGCATTCACTGCCATGCGCAGGTCTTCGGTCGCTACATACTGGTCGGTCCCCTGAAACTGCATCGGTCGATCTCCACTACGAATTAAAGCCAGCGCCTACTCTAGCAAGCGTCAGGGGCATGGCAAGGTGAAATACGGTCAGGGAACTGATCAGTCAGGTCACCCGGGCGCCTCTACTGCCGCCCGAAGGCCGCCTGTGGGATAATCCTGCGCCATGAACCTGCTGCTTCTGACCCCGAACGACCACCTGGACGGTGACCGCTGGCATATCAATGACCGCCGGGCACACCATATCCGCACCATCCTGGGGCTGGCCCCGGGAGCTCAGGTGCGCGCCGGCGTGCTGAACGGTGATATGGGGCACGCCACCGTGCTGGCCGATGACGGCCAGACCCTGCAGCTGGCCTTCGTGCCACAGGCCCCTCCCCCGCCACCGCTCCCCCTCACCCTGGTGCTGGCGTTACCACGCCCGAAGATGCTGCGCCGCATTCTGATCGACTTCAGTTCACTCGGGGTCAAGCACATTGTGCTGCTCAACAGTTACAAGGTGGACAAGAGCTACTGGCGCACACCGGAGCTGGGCATGCCATTGCTGCGGGAAAAATTGCGCCTGGGGCTGGAACAGGCCGGCGACACCCTGATGCCAACCCTGCTGTTGCGTGACCGGTTCAAGCCTTTTGTGGAGGATGAATTACCGGACTTGAGCCAGAACAGTCTGAAAATTCTGGCGCACCCGGTGAACGGCGAACCACAACACGCGCCGCGCGATTGCAGAACGGCCACCACACTCGCCGTGGGCCCGGAGGGTGGCTGGACGCCTTATGAAACACAGTGCTTTCTTGACGCTGGCTTTACACCCTATAGTCTAGGGCAACGCATTTTGCGCGTCGAAACAGCCGTGCCCGCACTCATCGCACGCATCATGCATCTGCCCTGAAAACGTATCGATTGAATGTAATATTCTGTTTTGTTTTCCCCCGCCATGTTTACCTGCACCCACCTGTTTCCGGACAATCTCTTTCAGGAGATCGCAAGGTCATTTCCCGGCGATCCACTGATAACAAAGGATTAATTCTTGCCTGATCTTTTGTTATTAGCCGTTACGAAAATCATACCGCGTTCCTACGGACCTTGATTCTCCGCAGGCGCACAATGAAACGGTGCCACCATGAAGGCACCAGGGACCCACTCAGGCTATTGATCAAGGAGCAGACATGAAACCGAAGCTGTTATCCGTTGCGGCGCTGCCGATTCTTACTCTCCCCGCGCTGGCGGTAGCCAGTGGCAACATGCCCGACAGCTACGGCTACATCGGTGGGCGAGCCAGTTACAACTTCTTCTATGAAAACAGCGTCTACCTGCGCGATCAGGATGGTCTGGAGAATGACACCTTCTTCGGCGGCCAGATCGGCTGGCGCTTCAGCCCGGCGTGGTCAGTGCAGGCCACCTACGAACAGGCTGACGGCCGCCTGGAAAGCAAGTACAACACCGGCGCGCGCGTTAATTCCGAAACCTACTTCGCCAGCTTGCGTCATCACTTCCACAACACCAGCATTCTCGGCTTCGAGCCCTACGCGGGCATCAACGCCGGTGAACTGGATATTCGCCCCACCAACGGCGCCCCCGGTGATCGCGAGAAGGACTTCATGGCCGGTGTGGAACTGGGCGTGCAACGTGCGCTGATCCAGGACCGTCTGGCACTGGATCTCGGCACACGCCATGCCTACAGCCATGACAATTATTTTACCTATGGTCAGGTGTATGCGGGTCTGAACCTGATGTTCGGTGCACGCAGCCAGCGTGTGGCAGAACCAGAGCCGGAACCGACTCCGCGTGCTGAACCGACACCGCCGCCGCAACCGCAAGTTACTCGCCGTCAGGTTGAAGAGACGCTTACCGCCAACTTCGAGTTCGATGACGCCAGCATCAGCGACGCCAACCGCGCAGAGCTGGTCGAAGCAGCTCGCTTCCTGCGCGAGCATCCGCAAACCCGTGTCACGCTGGAAGGCCACACCTGCACCATGGGGCCGGAAGAGTACAACCAGCGCCTGTCCGAGCGCCGGGCTGAAAATGCCAAGCGTCTGATGGTGGAACAGGAAGGCGTCGAGGCAAATCGCATTGAAGTCGTTGGCAAAGGTGAGCATGAGCCTGTCGCCGACAACAGCACTCGCGAAGGCCGTGCGCAGAACCGTCGTGTCGAAGCCATTATCACCGGCACGATCGAAGAGCGCCGCTGATCACCGACAGGTGAAACAGGCGAAATGAAAAGGCCCGGCATTTGCCGGGCCTTTTTTTTACCAGTCACTTTTATCAGCGGCGATACGGATTGCGCCGTGCCTTGCGCGGAGGCTTGTCGCCGCTGCGCTGAGTGCGCAGGCGCGCACGCCCATACAAACCCGTGTACTGCTTGCCCTTCAGGTCCACCCGCGCCGTAAGCGCCTCGAACTGCTCCGGCGGCAATTCCATCCAGCGCCCCTGACGCAACTGCGGCGGCAACGGAATATCCCCGAAGCGGATGCGGATCAGGCGCGCCACTTCCAGCTCCTGCGATTCCAGCAGGCGACGCACTTCCCGATACTTGCCGCCAACCAGCGACACCTTGTACCAGTGGTTGGCGCCCTCTTCCGCGCCACCGGCATCACTGATGCTCTTGAAGCGTGATATGCCGTCTTCCAGCATGACCCCGTCCAGCATCGCCTTGCGCTTCTCCGGCGTCAGCTCGCCGCGCACGCGCACAGCGTACTCGCGGACAAAACCGTTCGACGGGTGCATCAGACGATGCGCCAGTTCACCGTCGGTGGTAAACAGCAGCAGCCCGGAGGTGTTGATATCCAGCCGCCCGACCTGAACCCAGCGCATCCCCTTGAGACGCGGCAGGTTGTCAAAGACCGTCGGGCGCCCTTCCGGGTCGTTGCGAGAGCACACTTCGCCCGCCGGTTTGTGATACATGATGACCCGGCTCACGATCTCGTCCTGAGCCTGGGTGCGTATGATATGCCCGTCCACGCGGATAGTATCCTCTGCTTCGGCGCGATCGCCGAGGGTGGCAATGCGACCATTGACCGATACACGGCCATCGCTGATCCAGGTTTCCAGCTCGCGCCGTGAACCCAGCCCGGCTCGCGCCAGGACTTTCTGAAGTTTCTCACTCATCGTCTTCGTTTTCGGCTCCAGCGGTGGAGGGAATCTCCGTCGCTTCAATGGCCTCCCTGGGTGACGCAGGCTTGCGACGATACTGGGCGTCAAATTCCGCCAGCACCGCGTCCACCTTGTCCATGTCCATCAGTGTGGACTCGTCAATGTCTGTTTCATCATCCGCCGGGAGCATGCCCAGCCCGCCCTGCTGCGGTGCACCGTCAGCCGTCTCGTCATGCCCGGCTTCTGCATCGTGCTCACCCGCGTCCTCGCGCGGACGATCATCCAGCGCCAGTTCCTCGTTCAGCTTGTCCAGATCCCTGATCTCGGCCAGGGACGGCAAGTCTTCCAGACTCTTGAGGTCAAAATAGTCCAGAAACTGCCGCGTTGTGGCATACATGGCCGGGCGGCCCGGCACATCACGATGCCCCACCACCCGTGCCCAGCCGCGCTCCAGCAAGGTGCGCACAATCTGGCTGCTCACCGCCACGCCACGGATCTCCTCGATCTCGCCACGGGTAATCGGCTGCCGGTACGCCATCAATGCCAGCGTTTCCAGAATCGCACGGCTGTAACGGGGTGCCTTTTCCTGCCACAGGCGACTGACCCAGGGGCCCATTTCCTTGCGCACCTGAAAGCGGAAACCCGACGCGACCTCGCGCAGTTCGATACCACGCCCGGCATAGCTTTCCGCCAGGTCATCAAGCACCTTGCCCAGCGTGGCCTTGTCAGGACGCTCGGCTTCATCAAAGAGCATCAGCATCGCATCGCGGTCCAGCGGACCTTCCGATGCAAAAATCGCGCCTTCGATTATCTGACTGATCTGTTGCGCATCCACCTGTGTCTTATCCTTCCTGTATCAGGTCATCCACGTCGTCATTCTGTTCGAGGATCACGGTACGCGCCTTGACATGGATCGGGGTAAAGGGCTCGTTCTGGATCAACTCGATCAGGGACTCCTTGACCAGCTCCAGCACCGCCAGAAAGGTCACCACTACGCCAGCTCGCCCTTCCTCGATGGGGAACAGCGCCACGAAGGGCACGAATTCGCGACCGCGCAGGCGTTCCAGCACGTTCGCCATGCGCTCCCGGGTGGACAACTTCTCCCGCGAGATATGATGGCTCTCGAACATATCGGCCCGGTGCAACACGTCCTTGAAGGCGAGCAACAGCTCGCGCATATCCACGTCCGGCTCGGGGCGCGGGCGGCTGAAATCCGGTCGTTTCGCCGCCGCCAGGAAGATATCCCGCTCCAGTCGCGGCAACGCGTCAATATCTTCGGCGGCCTTCTTGAAGCGCTCGTACTCCTGCAGGCGGCGGATCAGTTCGGCGCGGGGATCTTCCCCGTCCTCATCGCCATCCACTTCCGGGCGCGGCAACAGACTGCGTGACTTGATCTCGCCCAGCAGCGCAGCCATCACCAGATATTCTGCCGCCAGCTCGAAATTCAAGGCCTTCATCAGTTCCACGTACTGCATGTATTGCGCGGTAATCTGCGCCACCGGAATGTCCAGGATATCCAGATTCTGGCGTTTGATCAGGTACAACAGCAGGTCCAGCGGCCCCTCGAACGCCTCCAGGAACACCTCCAGGGCGTCCGGCGGAATATAGAGATCATCAGGCAGCTTGGTGATCGCCTGGCCATACATCAGGCCAAACGGCATTTCGTTCTGCTTCGGATTGATGACATCAGCCGCGCCGGCGTCCGCTGTATCGTCCATCTTGCCTGGCTCCTAGCGGTAATTAAGGCCCATGGCGCTACGCACCTCTTCCAGCGTGGCGCGGGCCGCCTCGCGGGCTTCCTCGCACCCTTCCGAGACAATGGTACGCACCAGATCGGGATTACGCATGTGTTCCTCGGCCCGGCGCCGGATCGGCTCCAGCTCCGCCTGCACCGCATCGATCACCGGTTTCTTGCAGTCCAGACAGCCGATACCGGCGCTGGTGCAGCCCTCCTGCACCCAGGCGCAGGTGGCCTGATCGGAATACACCTTGTGGAATTCCCACACCGGGCACTTCTCCGGTGTGCCCGGATCATCCCGGCGCACCCGCGCCGGATCCGTGGGCATGCGGCGAATTTTCTGTTCCAGCTCGTCCGGATCCTCGCGCAAGCTGATGGTGTTGCCGTAGGACTTGGACATCTTCTGCCCGTCCAGCCCGGGCATCTTCGAGGCCGGAGTAAGCAGGGCCTGGGGTTCCGGCAGGATCACCTTGCCGCCCCCCTCCAGATCACCCAGCAGGCGTTCGCGATCGCCCAGGGTGATGTTCTGCTGGTCCATGACCAGTGCGCGCGCCGTCTCCAGCGCGCTCTCATCGCCCTGTTCCTGATAGCGGCGACGATTGTCAGCATAGATCCGGGCCTGCTTCTTGCCCATCTTGCGAATGGCCGCCTCGACCGCCTCCTCAAAGCCCGGTTCGCGGCCGTAAAGATGGTTGAAACGGCGCGCCACCTCGCGGGTGATCTCGACATGAGCAACCTGATCGGCGCCCACCGGCACCATGCCCGCGCGGTACATCAGGATGTCCGCCGATTGCAGCAGCGGGTAGCCCAGGAAGCCATAGGTCGCCAGGTCCTTTTCCTTGAGTTTTTCCTGCTGATCCTTGTAGGTCGGCACCCGCTCCAGCCAGCCCAGTGGCGTCATCATCGACAACAGCAGGTGCAATTCCGCATGCTCCGGCACCCGCGACTGGATGAACAATGTCGAGGAACCCGGGTTGACCCCGGCCGCCAGCCAGTCGATCACCATGTCCCAGACCGCCTGCTCGATCTTCTGCGGGTTTTCATATTCGGTGGTCAGCGCGTGCCAATCGGCGACGAAGAAGAAACACTCGAACTCGTGCTGCAGACGCACCCAGTTCTTCAGCACGCCGTGATAGTGACCCAGATGCAGTCGCCCGGTGGGACGCATGCCGGACAGAACGCGCTGGGAAGAGACCACAGAACTCAAAACAGACTCCTGGAAAGACTGGCAGGTGAAGGGCGGCAGTATACCGGCTCAGAGGACCTGTATTCCACGCTTGATGGCGTTCAGAAGATGCCTTCCAGGCTGCCCGCCCCTTCACGCACCACTTCCGGCCCGTCGCCGTCAGCCAGGGAAATCACCGTCGTTTCGGTCATGCCACAGAAACCGCCGTCGATAATCAGGTCCACCCGGCCTTCCAGTACATTGCGCACATCCACCGGGTCGGTCAGCGGGTATTCATCGCCCGGCAGCAACAGGGTTGAAGTCATGATCGGTTCGCCATGCTCCGCCAGCAGACCCTGGCATATGGCATGATCCGGCACGCGGATACCGATAGTGCGCTTTTTCGGGTGCATCAACCGCCGGGGCACTTCACCGGTACCCCGCAAAATCCAGGTATAGGCCCCCGGGGTGTGCGCCTTGAGCAACCGGTAATCCGGATTTTCCACCTTGGCATAGGTGGCCAGCACGGACAGATCGGCGCACAGCAGCGTGAACTGATGCTTGTCATCCAGCCGACGCAGCTGGATCAGGCGATCCAGCGCCGCTTTCTCACCGATCCCGCAACCCAGCGCATAGGTCGTGTCCGTCGGGTAAGCGATCAACCCGCCCGCGCGCAGCACCTCGACCGCCTGGCGCAGCAGTCGCGGCTGGGGAGTTTCGGGATGAATGTGCAGGGTCAGGGTCATGCTGTGGCCACGGGTCAGACAGATGCGGCGCATTGTAGGGGGCTGCGGCGTGCCCCGCCAGCATTCAGGCCGCCAGCGCCGCGTCCGGACGCAACAGCTCGGCCACCGGTCGCGCACCCTCAGGCAGTGTCGGCAGGCGCCCCAGGGTCAACCATTTCTGCGCCGGGGTATGGAAATCCGAGCCGCCCGAGGCATGCAGCGGGAAATCCCGCAGGCATTCGCGCAACAGCGCCTGCTGGGCCTCGTTCAGGCGCGGCATGGCCACTTCAAGCGCCTGCCCACCTGCCTCGCAGAAATCGGTCAGCAGCTGCCGCAGCTTGCGCCGGGTCAGCCCATAGCGCACCGGATGGGCCACCACCGCGACGCCACCTGCCGCGCGCAGCACCGCCACCGCCTCGGCCATCTCGATCCAGGGCGTGCTGACATAGGCCGACTGCCCGGCCTTGAGGAAGCGGTTGAAGGCATGCTCTTCGTCGCGCACCTTGCCCTCCGCCACCAGCATGCGCGCAAACCACGGGCGACCGGGCGCATCGGTGCCCGCCAGCGCCGCCGCGCGACCGTAGCTGCCCGCCAGCCCGGCGACCTTGTCCAGGCGTTTGCCGATCGTCTCCGCCCGGCGCACCCGCGCCTGCTGCTGCGCCGCGACCAGCGCCACCAGCCCGGGATCGGCGATGTCCATGCCCAGCCCCACGATATGCACCTCACGCCGTGACCAGGCCACCGACACCTCGATCCCCGGCAACAGGCTCAGCCCGCAGGCCCGCGCCGCCGCGGCCGCCTCGGGCAGCCCGGCCAGGGTGTCATGGTCCGTCAGAGCGAGTTGCTGCACCCCGGCAGCAGCGGCGGCCTCGACCAGCTCGGTCGGGCTCAGCGTGCCGTCCGAGGCGGTACTGTGGCAGTGATAATCGTAGATGACCGACAAGTGTCTCTCCGGGAGGATTTCCGCGCAGCGTACCCCAGCCCCGCCCACTCTGCCAGTCACACCCGCCCGCCACAGCAGTGGCTGCGCCGCAAGGCGCCCTCTATACTATCCGGCTCCTGCGAACTGGAGCCGGCATGAGAAAGGTCTTCGATTACCTGCCCGTAGTGGTGTTTTTCGCGCTCTACTTCCTCAGTGGCCGCGACATCTACCTGGCCACCTGGGGCATCCTGATCGCCTGTCTGATCCAGGTCAGCGCGGGCTGGCTGATCTGGCGCAAGGTCGAGCGCATGCATCTGCTGGTGTTCGTGGTCACCGTGATTTTCGGCGGCCTGACCCTGCTGCTGCGCGATGATATGTTCATCAAATGGCGCCCAACCGTGATCTACGGGCTGCTCGCTGCGGTACTGCTGGGCGGACAATTCCTGCGCCAGCGCATCCTGCTGCAGCGCATGTGCGAAGCCATGATGATCGCCGGGCTGGGCTATGTCGTACCCCTGAGCCGGCGGCACTGGACCATCCTGAACTTTGCCTTCGTGCTTTATTTCAGCTTCCTCGGCCTGCTGAACATCTATGTGGCCTACCAGTTCAGCACCGATTTCTGGGTCAACTTCAAACTGATCGGCTTCACCGTCCTGAATTTCGTCTTCTATATCAGCCTGTTCGGCTATGTTTACACCCTGCTGCCGGAGGAGGAGCGCGCCCGTCTGTTCCGTGATGCCAGCACGAGCAAGCGTGATCCGGCCGACACACAGCATGACACCGAAGACACCCCCCGACACGACACCCCAAAACAGGGATAGACAGCACATGTTCTACGCCATCATCAGTGAAGATGTCCCCGGCAGCCTGCCCCTGCGCAAACAGGCACGCCCCGACCACCTGGCTCGTCTTGAAGCCCTGCGCGACGCCGGTCGCCTGCTGCTGGCCGGCCCGCACCCCGCCGAAGACTGCGAGGACCCGGGCGACGCCGGTTTCACCGGCTCGCTGGTGGTGGCCGAATTCGAATCACTGGCAGCCGCGCAGGCCTGGGCCGATGCGGACCCTTACGTCAGCGCTGGCGTCTATCGCACCGTGACAGTGAAACCATTTCGTAAAGTTCTGCCCTGATGTGATGCCGGTCACAACTCTGGAGAAGCGCCTTTCCCTACACTGCGCGCGCCCATGAACACGATTACGGAGAACACATTCCGATGCGTCACCTTGCGCTTTGCCTGCTTGTCCTGCTGACCCTTGGCGTCACCGTTCCCCAGGCCGCCCATGCCAGCACGGGCTGGATTGGCGACACCATCTTCGTACCGGTGCGTGCTGGCGCCGGTAATGGCTTTCGTATTGTCCACCGCGGCCTGCGCACGGGAACCCGCGTTGAAATTCTGGAGTGGGAACAGGGCGCCGACTGGGCGCGGGTGCGCACCGGTGACACCGAAGGCTGGGTGGAAACCCAGTACCTGAGCCGCAGCCCCATTGCCCAGGTCCGTCTGGAACAGGCACAACAATCCGCGCAGCGCCTGGAGCAGCAACTGGCCACAGCGCGCGAAGAACTGGCGAGCGTCACCCGCGAGCGCGATCAACTGGCCGGACGGGCACGCGAACTGGATCAGACCCTGAACGCGCGTGGCGAAGAACTGGAACAACTGCAGCAGGTGGCGGCTGATCCTATCCGGCTTGATCGCGCCAATCGCCAGCTCAACGAGGAAATCAGCCTGCTGCGTACGGAACTGGATCAGGTCCGCGCCGAGAACAGCCAGTTGCGCAACGACCAGACATTCAAGGGCTGGATGTTTGCCCTGCTGACGATATTCGGTGGCATGCTGCTGGGCTGGTACTTCAAATCCCGCAGCGGTCGCCAGCGCAACAGCTGGGTGTAATCAGAGGATCCCGAACAGGGTCTCGACCCGCAATACAATGCCTGTGGCCGTGCGGTAGCCCGTCTCCCTCGGCCACAGCAGGTAGGGTTCCACTTCGTAATAAAACCAGGGTCGCCAGGTATTGCGGCGATAGGTCACCCCTGCACGATAATTTTCCACCTTGGGCTCCGGACGGGTGATACCTTCCACACTCACCAGATAACGCATGGCCGAGCGACGCGTCAGTTCCTGCCCCAGCACCGCACTCTGCTGCCAGAACCAGCCATCGCCTTCGTCAATCAGCTCATTGCTGATTTCCGCATAGCTGGTCAGACGAAACAGCGTGTGTCGATCCAGTGGCCGGTCGAAATCGAACACACTGCGTGAGCGGAAGCCCCGGGTATCGCGCCAGTCCACCGTCTCGGTCAGACGGAACGACCAGTTCTCCGAAATCGGCTTCTGGTACCGGTAACGGGCACGCCAGAAAGTCTTGAAGTTGGAACGCAAGCCGATATCCATGTCCAGATCCATGTCATCAGCGGTGCGCAGCACCCAGTTGACACCGGCCCGGAAGGTATTGTCATCGCGCTGCCCGGTGGTTTCCGGTGAACCGGGCAAACCGGCATTGTCATCCTCGAAATCCCGTTCACTGGCGAACACCAGGCTCAGACGCCGCTCCAGTCCGGGCAGATGCGCACGGACACGAAACCGCACATCGCTGTCGCGCTCACCGTCATCCTGGAGCAACTGAGCAGCAACAATACGCACCGAAGTGCCGGAGCTACTGCGGCTCTGATCATCAGGGTCACCAAAGACCCCGTCGAGCCATTGTGTTGGCCAGCACAGGCCACGGGAAAACGCATGGTGGGTTCGATCCACCCAGCGCAGTTGATCCGCGGACCAGGGATCGCAATCGTCAGGCACCCGGTAGGCCTGCCCGGTGCGTTCATCCACCTCCAGCACAATGCTGCCGTCGGCTTCTTCCTGCCAGCCTTCCGGGTCTGTCAGTTCGACCTCTTCCTCGGGCTCGTCCTCGTCTGGCCCCGGATCCCAGAGCATGACATCACTCTCGACCGGCTCGTTATTCCCCTGGTGGGCAGCGGCCGTGAGCGATTTGGCACAGCCGCACAGGCACAACAGCAGCACGACCACCGAACGCAGGGCCTGCCTGCCTGTCGATGCGCTGCGCCCGTACTGCACGCGTCCTGCGTCCGGTGTGATATGAGATCCCGCCACAACTGCCTACTCGCCCTGATTCGGTCGAGCATAGCCCTGCCCACCGAGGCAGGACCAGCGGCGGATTGCAAAATCTTGATCAGAGAATCGCGCCCACCTTCTTCAGAGTAGCCATCTCCTCTTCGCTGAAGCCTTGCGCGCTCAGCACCTCCGCCGTATGCGCACCGAGCCGCGCGCCCGTGAAGCGGTATTCCGGTTGCGACACCGAGAAACGTATCGGCGACGCCACCTGGCGCTGGGTGCGCCCCTCGCCCGCAGGCACCTCCACGATCATGTCCCGCGCCTTGAGTTGCGGGTGCTCACAGGCTTCCGACAGGCTCAGCACCGGCTCCACGCAGGCATCGATGGCCGCGAAGATGTCCAGCCACTCACTGTAATCCTTCTGCTTCATCGCCTCGGCAATACCGGCCTTGACCTCCGCGACGATCTCCGGCGCCATGGCCAGCCCCTTACCGGCCAGGTCCGGGCGGCCAATGGCCTGGCAGAACTGCATGAAAAACTGCGGCTCGATCCCTGCGACCGAGAACCAGCGCCCGTCACGGGTTTCGTAGCAATCGTAGAAGGACCCACCGTTGAGCTGGGTGCGCTCCAGTTGCGGGTCTTCGCCGCCCACCAGCGCAGGCGGGGCGGTCAGCGCATGCAGGCTGAAGGCCGCATCGGTCATCGAGATGTCGATGTGCTGGCCCTCGCCGGTGGCCTGCCGGTGAATAACCGCTGCCAGGATCGCCATCACCGCGTGGCAGGAACCGCCCGCCACATCGGCCACCTGGAACGCCATGGGCGCCGGACCGCTGTCACGGCGACCGTTGTAGGCGGTCATCCCGGCAATCGACAGATAATTGAGGTCGTGCCCGGCACGATCACGGTAAGGCCCGGTCTGGCCGTAGCCGGTGATAGAGCAGTAGATCAGGCCCGGATTGATGGCGCGTAGCGCCTCATACCCCACCCCCAACCGGTCCATGACCCCGGGGCGGAACTGCTCCACGACGATGTCATAGTCCTGCACCAGACGGCGAATCACCTCAACGCCCTCAGGCTTCTTGAGGTCCACAGCCATGGAACGCTTGGACCGGTTCAGGTATCCGTGCACGGCAGAGATGCCGTCATCCATGGGCGGCAGCATGCGTACCATATCCGGCCGGGTGGGCGACTCCACCCGCAGTACATCGGCCCCCAGATCCGCCAGCACCAGGGTACCGAAGGGCCCGGGCAGCAAGGCACTGAAATCAAGGACTTTGAGGGTAGAAAGTGGACCAGCCATGGGTGATGCCTCTGCAAGGATTGCGGAATGAAAACTGCTGGCGAGCATAGAAAGCGCGCCCGCCAGCGCCAATGACACCAATGCTCAAAAAACCTGACCGGAAACAACAACCGCTGCAATGGTCGCCAGGCGGCTGCTTTTCGGCTAGGATGGCGCCCCTCTAAATTACTATACAAGTGTATGAATATAATCCATCACCTGCGCGCCGTTCTGGCCCTGACCCTGATCGCGGTGAATACGCTGATCCTGGCCATCCCCCTGTACCTGCTGACCCTGATCAAGCTGGCCATTCGCCGTGAAGGGGCACAGATCCTGCTGTCGCGCTGGCTGGTGCATATCGCCGAATTGTGGATGTCGGTGAACAACACCGTTATCGCCCTGATCAGCCGTCCCCGCTTCCACGTCGAGGGCACGGAATCACTGCGCTACGACGACTGGTACCTGGCCACCAGCAACCACCAGTCCTGGGCCGACATCCTGATCATGCAGAAGGTGTTCAATCGCCGGGTGCCGATTCTCAAGTTCTTCCTCAAGCAGGAGTTGATGAAAGTGCCAGTACTGGGCCACGCCTGGTGGGCACTGGATTTCCCCTTCATGAAGCGACACACGCGCGAAGAGATCGAGAAAAACCCGGAGCTGAAGGGCAAGGATCTGGAAACCACCCGCAAGGCCTGCGAGAAATTTGCCTATTTCCCCACCTCGGTGATGAACTTCTTCGAGGGCACCCGTTATACCCCGGCCAAGCATGACCAGCAGCAATCGCCTTACAAGTATCTGCTCAAGCCCAAGGCCGGCGGCACCGCCTTCACCCTGGGCGCCATGGGCGGCAAATTGAAAACCCTGCTGGATGTGACCATTATCTATCCCAAGGATGCACCACGCTCGCTCAATGCCTTTCTCGGCGGCGCTATCGGTGATATCCAGGTGGTGGTGCAGGTGCGTGATATCCCGGCCTGGACCGCCGAGGGGGACTACGAGAACGACCCGGCCTTCCGGGCGCGTTTCCAGCAATGGATCACCGAACTGTGGGCCGAGAAAGACGCACTGTTACAGGCTCGTCTGGATTCCTGAGCGCCGCGCTGCTGCTCTTGTGGCTGACGCCCGTCATGGCGCCAGCCTCTTCGCTTTACCGCTGGCAGGACGCCGACGGCCGCTGGCACTTCTCCGACCGTGTTCCCGAACAGCAGCAGGTTGACGACCTGAGCGAGCGCTACCGCCAGCCGGACGCCCCGGATATTCGCATCGAGACCCGCGACTACGCCCTCTCCCCCGCCCTGCGCCAGCGCCTTGAGCTGTCGATCACCCGTATCTTTTCCATCTATCGCCAGGCGCTGGCCGTGTCGCCCGCGACCGATACCCCGTTCGATATCCTGCTTTACGGCGATGCTGAGGCCTACCGCGCCTATGCCCGCGCTACGGCCCCGCAGCTCGAGAATCCGGCAGGCTTTTTCAACGGCCAGACCGGGCGCATCACCGCACAGGCCCTGCCCGATCACGATGCGCTGCTACGCCTGATCACCCATGAGTGCTCGCACGCGATCTCCGCCACCCAGGGGGGCTACGTGCCCACGGCCGCCATCGCTATTGAGTCATGCATCAGGGCTTATTACCCTCGCTGCTTACGACTATGATGAGCGCCGAAGCCACGAGCACAGGGGGACATGCATGCTCGGCAAACTGTTCAAACCACGCTGGCAACATGCGAATGCAGATCAGCGTCTGCGCGCCATCCATGAACTGGCGCCGCAAGACCCGCAACGCACCCAGATCCTGACCACTCTGGCGCGCGGTGACCGTGCTGCCGAGGTACGCGCCGCCGCAGCGTCACATCTGAGCGATTTCAAACTGCTCGACCAACTGGTGCACCAGGACCCCGACCCGTCCGTGCGTGCGGCGGCAGCCGATCGCATCAACCGCTTGCTCGCCGGACTGGCCAGTGAAGGCCCCGGCCTGGACAACCGCTTGCGCCTGGTGCGCCTGACCGCCAACCCCGAGGCGCTGGCATTTGTCGCCCGCCACAGCCCGGACAGCGTGTGCCGACTGGCTGCCGTCGAACGGATCCGTGACCCTCACCTGCTGCGGGAGCTGGCCGTGCAGGGCGAAGACGCCGCGCTGCGTATCGCCGCCGCCGAGCAGATCACCGATGAAGACAGCCTGCGCCAGTTACAGCGCGACGGGCGCGACAAGAAAGTGCTGCAACATGTGCGTGAACAGCTGCGCCAGTACCAGCAGGTCCGCGACGCCGCGGAGAGCCGTCGCCAGACCCGCGAAAAACTGATCAGCGAACTGAGCCAGCATGCCACCCGCACCCCGGACGCCCTGTATGGCGCCCGCCTGACCCAGTTGTGCCAGCAATGGCAAGCCGTGGCCGAAGACGCCGACCCCCAGGTACAGCAGGCGTTCGAAGACCAGGCTGCACGCTGCCAGGCTGTCGTGGACGAGTTGGCCCGAGCCCGTGAGGCACAGGAACGCCAGGCCGCCGCCCGCGCCGAGCAACAGGCCGCGCTGGCCCAACTCGATGCCCTGCACGGAGCACTGGACGCAGACACCCTGATCGACCAGGCGGGCAGCCTGAGGGCCCTGCTGGATACCCAGCAGCGACGCTGGGACGAAGCCTGTGCCGTGGCCGACGCCGAACCCGATCTGGCGAACCGTTTCCAGACCCTGCTCAGCGACTGGCGCCAGGCACTGGACACCCTGCTCGCCTTCCAGGCGGCCCAGGACAGCCTGACGGCCCTCGCGGAAGGCACAGAGGCCACTGCCATGGAAGCGGCCGACACCGGGGCGGCTGCCCTCAACGCGCGTACCCTGCACGACACCTGGCCAGCCCTGCTGCCGCGCCCGACCCTGCTGACGCAGGTCATGGCACGACTCACCCCGGCGCCATCGACGGACGCGGCTGCGCCGCACAAGCGCTCCGCTCACGCCGATGCCAAGGGTCAAACCAGGCCACGGTCACGCACCTCGGAACAGGAGGCGCTGGACGCCCTGCTGGGCGCACTGCAACGGGAATTGCGCCAACGCAACCTGCGCCACGCCAACCGCCTGTGTCATAAAGCCGAAGCGCTGTTGGCCGAACATCCCGACGCCAGCCGCGCGGCCCGACTGGAGAAGCTGCGGCCGCAACTGAGTGAGCTGCGTGACTGGCATGCTTTCGCAGCGGAGCCCAAGAAGCAGCAGCTTTGTGAGCGCATGGAAGCCCTGTGCGAAGCCCCGCTGGACCCGGAAGAACAGGCCAATGCCATTCAGGCCCTGCACGACGAGTGGCGCAGCCTGATGTCATCGGACCAGGACAGCGACCAGCAATCCTGGGACCGCTTCAAGGCCGCATCGGATCGCGCGTACGAACCCTGCCGCGCCCACTTCCGCGAACTGGATGCCGAGCGACAGGCCAACCTGCAAAAACGGGTCGCCCTGTGCGACCAGCTGCAGAACCTGCTGGACAGCCAAGACTGGGCGCACGCCGACTATCCCGCCCTGCTTGATATTCGCCGCAAGGCGCCGGAGGAATTCAAGGCGCTGCAACCGGTGCGCTTTACCGACGCCCGCGATGTTGGGCGCCGTTTCAGTGCACTGCTGACGCGTTTTTCAGAACAGTTGCAGGCGGCCAGCGATGAACATGCCGCCCAGCTTGAGCAACTCACCGTGGAGGCAGAAGCCCTGCTTGGGCAGGAGGATCTGCGCCGCGCCACCGAACAGGCCAAGGCGCTGCAACAACGCTGGAAGCAGGCGGGCTGGGTGATGCCACAACAGTACCGCAGCCTGCACAAACGCTTCCGCAAGGCGTGTGACACGCTGTTCAACCGGCAAAAGGACGAACGTCAGGCCCAACAGGCCGACGAAGCGCGGCTGCGCGATGCCGCGCGCGAGGTGCTGGACTGCCTTGACCCACCGGACGACGCGGCCGATGCCGAGACCCTGCGCGCAGCAGTCCGTGAACTCGAAGCGGTGGATATTCCGCGCCGGGACACCAGCCTGCAACAACGGCGCCAGGCCTTGATCGCCCGCTATCGGGAGCAACTTGCTGCGCAGCCCCGCCGCGCCCTGGTCCAGCAATTACTGGCGGATATCGATAGCGCACCGGAAGCGGATGAAGCCTGCGACGCCCAGCGCACCCTGGCCGTGGCGCTGGAAGTCAGTGCCGATGTGCCGAGCCCGGATGACGCGCGCGAGGAGCGGATGCGCTGGCAGCTTGAACAACTGCCCAAGGCCATGAAGCAGCAACAGACCGTTGATCGCCTGAAAGCCTGCGCCGAACAACTGACGGCACAACAGCCGGTGCTCGGCAGTGGTCTTGCACCCGCGATTCGACAGCGGCTGCGCAGCGCCGTACAGGCCTGCGTGCGCTGAGGGCACACACGCGGCCCGCGCTACGACTGGCCCTCACTACTGGCCCGCACTACTGACCATAGCGCGGGCCGGTTTCCAGAAACGCCACTTCGGCGGGCGTGCTTTCCCGACCCAGCACGGCATTACGATGGGGAAAGCGGCCAAAGGTCTGGATAATCTGCGCGTGCTCCCGGGCAAAACGCAGATTGTCGGCCAGCTTGTCTGCGATCGACGCGGGCGCTTCGGCTTGAGCTCGCTGGAAACAATCGATGCAGCGCTGTTGCAAGTCTTCGTCTTCCGCATGCATCAAGGGCATGTAAAAAAAGACCCGTCCGGCCCAGGACAGCCGCGCATCCATCCCCACGGCCAGCCCCTCGTTCACCAGCGTCACCGCCCGATGATCCCCGGCAAAGGCCTGCGCCTGGCCGCGATAACGGTGGCGGGAAAACTGGTCCAGCAGCAGGATCAACGCCAGCCGCGACAGGGGCTTGCTCTCCCAGTCCACCAGTTCACTGTACAGCGCCGCGTCCACCAGCCCACCAAACTGCTCGTCAATCTCGGCGTCGAGCGCGGCCCCGGCGGCAAACCATCGCTGTTCAAAAAACGGCGCGGGCCATTCCCGTGTCAGGTCGTCACCGAACCAGAACTCCAGCACCGGCTGCCACAGCGGCCGGGCCTTGAGCCCGTCGAGTTCAAACATGTCAGCGCGCTCCCGAGGCGTTGCACAGCCGGGCCACTTCCGGCGCCAGCACCGACCAGGCGTTTTCCAGCAATCGCGGTTGTGCCTCCGCCGTCGGATGAATCCCGTCATCCTGCATCAGCGCCGGATTGTCGCCCACACCTTCCAGGAAGAACGGCACGAAGGGCACGTCTTTTTCTTCCGCAACATCCGCAAAGGCGCGCTCGAACATGTCGCTGTAGGCTGCACCATAATTGGGCGGAATCAGCATACCGAACAGCAACGGCGTGGCACCGGCATCACGACTGGCCGCCACCATGGCACGCAGGTTATCCGCCATGCGCGCAGGCGGCTGGCCGCGCAAGCCATCGTTGCCGCCCAGTTCGATCACCACCACGCGCGGTGTATGGCGCGTCAGCAACGCGGGCAAACGCGCACGGCCACCGGCAGTCGTCTCACCACTGACCGACGCATTATTCACCGTGATACCCGGACACTCGCTATTCACACGTTGCTGCAGCAACGCCACCCAGCTCTGTTCCTTGTCAAGGCCGTACGCCGCACTGATACTGTCCCCCACAATCAGTATGTCGGCTGACGCCAACAGGCTGAGACAGCCGAACCAGACACCGAGTAACCAACGCATGACATCTACTCCAATCCTGACCGCCGGCAACCTTAGCAAACGGGTCCCCGGCCCGGAAGGTGAATTGACCCTGCTCGAGCATATCGCATTACAGGTACAGCCCGGTGAAAGCGTCGCCATCACCGGGCCCAGCGGCAGCGGCAAATCCACCTTGCTCGGTATTCTGGCCGGGCTGGATGTCCCCAGCGAGGGCGAGGTGATGCTCGACGGCGCCGCCTTCAGTGCACTGGACGAAGACCAGCGCGCCCTGCGTCGCGGCGAACTCTGCGCCTTTGTGTTCCAGTCATTCCACCTGGTCAGCGATCTGAATGTGCTGGAAAACGTCATGCTGCCGCTGGAAATCAAGGGCGTCAGCCAGCCCGCACAGATCGCCCGCCAGTGGCTGGAGCGCGTCGGCCTGGGCCATCGCCTGAAGCATTTCCCGACCACCCTGTCTGGCGGCGAGCAACAGCGCGTGGCCCTGGCACGCGCCTTCGCCGTGGCGCCCCGATTGCTGTTTGCCGATGAACCCACCGGCAGCCTGGACCATGCCAATGGCCAGCGCGTGATCGAACTGCTGTTCGACATGAACCGCGAAGCCGGCACGGCGCTGGTGCTGGTGACCCATGACGACCCGTTGGCGGCCCGCTGCCAGCGTCACCTGCGCCTGGAAGCAGGCCGCCTGCTGACGCCGGAGCCCGCCTGATGCATGCAGCCCTGACTCGCCCCTGGCGCGACCCGGCGTTTCGTATCCTGGCGCTGGCGCTGGCCATTGCCGCGCTGTCCCTGGCCTCCGTGGTGCTGCTGCGCGCAGAACTGGAGCAACGCTTTGATGTGCGCACCGCCGAAGTGCTTGGCGGCGACCTGGTGCTGGCCGGCAGCTATCCCGCCGAAGACGCCCAGCGCGAACTGCTCAGCGACCTGCGCCAGAGTGAGATCGCGGATTTCCCCACCGTACTGGTGCATGAAGATGAACTGCTGCTGGTGTCCGCCCGCGCCGCCAGCGACGGCTATCCCCTGTATGGCGAGCTGGGCGTCGCCGACGCCCGTTTCGAGGCCTCGCGCGGTATCGACCACGGGCCGCGCCCCGGCGAGTTGTGGGTGGCCGATCAGGTCCTCGACAGGCTGGGCATCGAACCGGGCGTCACGCTGACCGTCGGCCGTCAGGCGCTCACCGTGACACGCATCATTCGGCAGGAACCGGACCAGGGCGCCGGCTTCTACAGCATGAACCCGCGCATTCTGTTCCACAGCGACGACCTGCCCGCCACCGGCATCCTTGGCCCGGGCACGCGAGTCAGTTACCGCCTGTTGCTCGCAGGCGCCGCCGCCGACGTCAGCCGCGCCGAACAGGCCCTGCCCGACACCCTGCGCGACGACCAGCGCCTGGATACCGTAGCCGATGCCGCCACCCGCTCCATGGGCCCGATGCGCCAACTGACCCTGTGGGTCAGCCTGGGCGTGTTGCTGGTGAGCCTGTTGTGCGGCGCCGCCATTTATCTGGCCACCACCCAGCGGGTCCGGCGCCGGGCGCGCATGGCCGCACTGCTGCGCAGCTTCGGCGCACGCCGCCGCCAGGTGCTGACCCGGCTGCTCGGCGAGGAAGCCTGGGCCGTCATTCCCGCCGCGCTGACCGGCACCCTGCTGGGCATCGCGCTGCTGCTGGGCCTGCGCCGTGCCCTCGGCTGGGATGGCCCGCTGGCCGCCGGCATCGCGGACTGGCTCACCCTGCTGCTGGGCCCGATGGTGCTGTGGCTCGCGTTTGCACTACCGCGCCTGAGCGCCCTGGTGCGCACCCCGGCCATGCAGGTGCTGAACGATCGCCTGGCCCCACGGCAACTGGCAGGCGTGATCGAACTGGCCGCCGCCCTGGGCGCGCCGGTGCTGCTGGCCGCCCTGCTGACCGGCTCGCTGGCGGAACTGGCTCAGTTGCTGACTCTCCTGGTCGTGCTGGGCGCCCTGCTGCCCGCGCTGCTGTGGCCACTGCTCAAGGTGCTGGATGTGACCAGCCGCCGCCTGCCGCTGGCCGCACGCCTGGCGGTACGCCGCCTGAGCCGCCGTCCGGGCCTGACCCTGCCGCTGCTGGCGTCCCTCACCGTGGCCCTGGCCGTGCTCGGCATGGCCGGGCAAACCGGCAACCAGTTGCTCAGCGACTGGCGCCAGAAGCTGCCGGAAGATGCCCCGAATCATTTTATATTCAACCTGTTTGATGAAGACCTGCCCGCCTTCGCCGACTGGCTGAGTGACCATGACGCCCGCCCGCAACCGGCCTACCCGGTGGTGCGCGGACGGCTGTCCGAGATCAACGGCGTGCCGGTGCGCGAGGCCGTGACCAAGGAAGATGACCAGACCGAACGCACCCTCAATCGCGATCTGATCCTGACTGAAGCCGATGCCCTGCCGCCCAGCAACCGGGTCGTTGCGGGCAGCTGGGAACCGGACGCCACCGGCGACGTCTCGGTGGAAAAAGAACTGGCCGAGCGGCTCGGGCTGGCCCTGGACGACGAGGTGCTGTTCACCACCAGCCAGGGCACGGTGAGTGCGCGCATCACCAGCATTCGCGAAGTGGACTGGGAAAGCTTCGAGCCGAACTTCTTTTTCATGTTTGCCCAGGGCGGGTTGGCCGGGCAGGACATCACCTGGTTGACCAGCTTCTGGTTGTCCGAGGGCGACGGAGCGCGGCTGGCCAGTCTGCTGCGTGAGATGCCGCATATCACCCTGCTCGACGTCAACGCCCTGCTGGATCAGGCCCAGGACATCATCCGCCAGGCCAGCCGCGCCACCGGCCTGATGGCCCTGCTGCTGATGGCCGCTGCGCTGCTGGTGCTCGGCGCTGCCCTGCTCGGCGCCCAGGCCCAGCGCGGGCGCGATAACGCGCTGCTGCGCACCCTCGGCGGCAGCCGTGAACTGATTCACCGCGTCACCCTGCTGGAGTGTCTGGTCCTGGGTGGCGGCGCCGCCCTTGGCGCCACACTGATCATGCTGGCGGCGCTGTATCCGCTGGGGCAACGACTGTTCGACGGTGCCCTGCCCTGGTCCCTGTGGTTACTGCTGCCAACCCTGCTCGGGCTGCTGGTGGCCCTCACCGGCATGGCACTGGGGCGTGGCGCGCTGCGGCAGCCGCCACTGGCCTTGCTGCGCCAGGAAGCGGGCTGACGTCGCAAATTGACCCATCCGGGCCTGCCCGGCCCGGCGTGAACGGGTACCATGGTCCATCATCATAATGAAGATGGACCTGCCCCATGCCCCGACGTCGTCGCCGCTGGCCCTGGCTGCTCGCAACACTGGCTTTGCTGCTGATCGCCGGTCTGTTGCACACCGGCTGGCCCTTCATGGCCTACCCCGTCACCGAGTTACAGATCAGCCGCCCGGCGCCACTTCCGGCAGAACGTATTCAGGTGCCGGTGGCCGGTATCGCCGAAGTGGATATCACACCCCCCATTGGCATCCCCAAGTTCGGCTACTCCGCTTGGGCGCGGCCCGCCGACGGCTTCCGCACCCGCCTGCGCGCTCGCGCCTTTTACCTGCATGCCCCGGACAGCACACCGCTGGCGCTGGTCACTCTGGATCTGGGCGCGGGCTCCCGGGTGCTGCACAGCCGTGTCGCCGAGCTGATCGCCGCACGCACCGATGTCCCGGCCCACGGCCTGAGCCTGCTGGCCACCCACACCCACTCTGGCCCGGGGCAGTATCTGGACAGTGATTTCTACAATGTCTTTGGCAGCGACAGCCCCGGCTTCGACCCGCAACTGGCCGAGTTCCTGAGCCAGCAGATTGCCGACGCCGTGATCCAGGCGTTCGAAGGCCGCCGCGCCGCCCGCGTGGCCACCGGACAGAGCGAGGTACGCGGCTTCACCCGCAATCGCTCGCTGGCCGCCTGGGCGCGCAACCCCGGCGCGCAGGACCGCGACGACGACGGTGCCGACGCCCTGCGCGCCATCAACCCGCGCCTGACCATGTTGCGTATCGATCTGGAAGCGGATGACGGCCGCTACTACCCGGCCGGTGCCCTGACATCATTCTCGATCCACGGCACGGTGATCCCCGCCTTTACCCGCCCCTGGCATGCCGATGTCTGGGCCTGGCTGGGCCGGGATGTCGCCCTGGGTATCGCTGCCGACCACGAGACACCCTTTGTGCCGGTGCACGGCGCGTATCAGGCCACCCACGGTGACAACAGCCCGGCGTGGGTGCGCGGCCAGCGTGGCGACCGCGAAGCCCGGCGCATTGGCGAAGGGCTGGCCGGGCACGCCCTGCAACTGTTCAACCGGCTGGGCGATCAACTGGATGACACCCTGCGCACCGCCGTGGCCAGCCGCGAACTGGACCTGCTGGCGCTGCCCGAGGCCGAACGCCACGGACTCTGCTCACGCGCCATTGTCGGGGCAGCCACCGCCGGCGCGGCCGAGGGCGACGAAGTCTTCCCGATTTCCTGGTTGCCCTACCTGCAACACGGCTGGCCGCGCCGTGTGTTCACCGACGGCTGCCACAGTGAAAAACAGTGGATGCTGTCCGGGCTGCAACGTCTGCTCCCGGCCTCGCGCTTCCCGCACCGGCCCTTGCTGCAAATCGTTCAGGTCAACGACATGGTGCTGGTGGCACTGCCCTGGGAAGTCACCCTGGAGAGCGGCAACCGCCTGCGTGAGGCGGTGACCGCCGAGCTGCCCCGTGGCGCCTGGCAGGTGGAGATCAGCAGCGTGGCCAACGGCTATGTCGGTTACGCCACCACGCCCGAGGAATACAGCCTGCAATATTACGAAGGCGGCCACACACTGTATGGCCCCGGCACCCTCGCCTTCCTGACCGCTGCGAGTCAGCAGCTCGCCCGGGACCTGGTGACCCATGGCGACATCGACGAAGTGGGCGGCCCCTGGCACTACCGGCTGCGCAGTCGCGACTACTGGCCACAGACCGACCTGCCGGTGGCCAGCCGCAGCGTCGCCGCGCCACCGGTCTTTGTTCCGGCCGACGGGCCCGGCGAAGCCCACTGGCGGTTCCGCTTCCACGGTGAGCACCCGGCGCATCTGGATCTGACCCAGCCGCTGCTCAGTATTGAAGCCGACCACGGTAACGGCTGGCAGCCGTTCTACCGCCACGGCGTGCGCGAAGATGACCAGGGCAGCCAGCTGCGGCTACGCTGGCTCGATAACACTGCCACTGGCGCCGACTATGCGGTGCACTGGTATGACCCGCCCGCGCCCTCCCCGGCGGTGCGTTTTCGCATCCGTATCGAAGGTGAACCGGTGCTGTTTTCGCCCGCTTTCTGAATCCATATCAAGGCAGGCGGCCGCTTCCCTGCTATGCTCAAGGGTATCGATGTGGCGGCTGAGGGACTCGCTAATGACGCATTTTTTCCAGAGATCCTGGCAGGTGTTCGGTGTCGCGCTGATCACACTGGCCCTCGGCGGATGCGCCAGCACCAGCAATGTGGAAGTGCGTTATGCCAGCGACGCTGAGCATGGCCCCCGGCTGTTGCTGGCCGCGCGCACCCCGGAGGAGCGCTACCGCGCCGAATGGGAAGAGGCCTGTGCACCCATTCTGGCCCGGGCCGGGTATGAGGTGACCCAGAGTCACCGTGTGATGCCAGGCTGGTACGAACCCGGCAGCAAGGCGCTGGAGCGGCGTGCCAAGGAGCTTCAGTTGCAAAGCATCCTGGTGGTGGAACTGACCGCGCTTCTTATTGCGCAATTCCCGGAAATGCATGAAACACGGCTCAACCCGGAAGCGGGCTCCGGCATTGCCGGGGTGCACGAACAGATCACGCCGATTCGCGATTACCGCGCCATGCGCGATGTACCGCCCAGTGACCAGAACGTGGAAGCCACCTTGCTGACCACAGACGGGCATCCCCTCTGGCGCGGCGACATCAGTACCCGCGAAGCCAACAGCATCAAGGCCATCGCCCGCAGCCAGTGCCGTGCGCTGATCAAAGCGCTTTGATCACACTCTGAATTTCCGGTCATTGCGGGCACCGCAGCGGCTCGCCACAATCCCGGCGAATCGATTTTCGCAAGGAGCCCGCCATGACCGGCACCCCGATTTCCACTTCCCGTAGCGGGCCGCTTTCCGGCCTGCGTATCATCGAGCTTTCCGGCATCGGCCCCGGGCCTTTTTGCGGCATGATGCTGGCCGACATGGGCGCCGAGGTAATCCGCGTGGACCGCCCCGGCGGCAACCCGGTGGCCGAGACCGGCCACGAGGTACTGTTTCGCAATCGCCGCAGCATCAGCCTGAACCTGAAACACCCGGACGGCGTGGCCGCGCTGCTGAAGCTGTGCGAAAGCGCCGATGGCCTGTTCGAGGGCTATCGTCCCGGCGTCACCGAGCGGCTCGGTATCGGCCCGCAGGACTGCATGGCCCGCAACCCGAAGCTCGTCTACGGCCGCATGACCGGCTGGGGGCAGGACGGCCCGCTGGCCCAGGCCGCAGGTCACGACATCAACTACATCGCGCTGTCCGGCGCGCTGCACGCCATGGGACGGCGCGGCGACAAGCCGCTGCCACCACTGAACCTGGTGGGCGACTTTGGCGGCGGCGGCATGATGCTCGCCTTTGGCATGGTCTGCGCCCTGCTGGAGGCCCAGCGCAGTGGCCAGGGCCAGGTGATCGACAGCGCCATGACCGAAGGCGCCGCCGCCCTGATGGCCATGTTTTATGGCCTTAACGGCAAGGGCCAGTTCAGCAATGGCCGGGGCGGCCACATGCTCGACACCGGCGCCCATTTCTATGAGGTCTATGAAACCGCCGACGGCGGCTATATCTCGGTGGGCAGTATCGAACCGCAGTTCTACGCACTGCTGTGCGACAAGGCCGGGCTGGATGCCGACACCTTCGGTGTGCAGATGGACCCGGCCCGCTGGCCGCAGCAACAGGAACAGCTGGCCGCCATTTTCCGCCAGCGCAGCCGCGACGAATGGTGCGCCCTGATGGAAGGCACCGACATCTGCTTTGCACCCGTACTGGATCTGAACGAGGCACCGCAGCATCCGCATAACCGCGCCCGAGGCAGTTTTGTCGAGGTCGCCGGCATCACCCAGCACGCCCCGACCCCGCGCTTCTCCCGCAGCGCCGCAGCCACGCCGGAGGCCGCGCGACCACCCGGCACGGACACCCGTGCCGTACTGCAAGACGCAGGCTTCGACGAGGCCAGCATTGCACGGCTGCTGGAGAGCGGCGCCGCCGCGCAGCTCTGACAGTCCGGCGGCCGTCGCCCGCTGGCACGGCCGCTCCTGATGTGCCCCTACTGACGTTAGTGTCCAGTCGGGCTGTACACCCCTGTCATTGCCTTTCCCACGCGGCGCCCTACCATGGTATGACCCGAGAGTCACAAGCGAAGTCATAACCCGACATCAGCCCGCGCGCAGGAGAGAGCGATGAACGCCGTGCCACCGATCAAGGACCGCAAACAGGAAAGCGCCGAGGAACGCTGGGCGCGTATCCCCGTGATCACCAACGGTGAGGAATACCTGGCCAGCCTGCGCAATCGCGGCACCGACCTGTACCTGTTCGGCGAACGCATCGAGGAACCGGCCGATCACCCGATCATCAAGCCGTCCATCAATGCCCTGCGTGCCAGCTACGATCTGGCCATCGAAGACCCGGATCTGGCCACCGCCTGGTCACCGCTGATCGACGCCCGCGTGAACCGCTTCCTGCATATCGTGGAATCGCCCGACGACCTGGTGATGAAAAACCGCATGCAACGCCGCATGGGCCAGATCACCGGCACCTGCTTCCAGCGTTGCACCGGGCTGGACACCATTTCGGTTCTGCATTCGATCACCTACGAGATCGACGAAAAACACGGCACCGAGTACCACCAGCGTTACCTGCGCTTCCTGAAGGAAGCCCAGCGCAAGAATATCCTGATCGCTGCGGGCATGACCGATCCGAAAGGCGATCGCTCCAAGCGTCCCCACGAACAGGCCGACCCCGACATGTTCATGCATGTGTCCGGCCGTAATGACAAAGGCATCTTCGTGCGCGGCGCCAAGGCGCACATGACCGGCGGCTGGAACCAGCACTGGATCTGCGTGATGCCGACCATGAACCTGACCGAAGAAGACAAGAACTACGCCGTGGTCGGCATGATCCCCGGCGACGCCGAAGGCATCACTTACATTTACGGCCGCCAGTCCTGCGACACCCGCGCCATGGAAGAAGGCAATATCGACCAGGGCAACGCCGAATACGGCGGCCAGGAAGTGCTGGTGTATTTCGACGATGTCTTTATTCCGTGGGAACACGTCCTGATGGACGGCGAGTATGAATTCGCGCAGGAGATGGTGGCGCGTTTTACCGCGTATCACCGCGCCTCCTACGTGTGCAAGACCGGCCTCGGTGACGTGCTGGTGGGCGCTGCGGCGTCCATTGCGGAATACAACGGCCTGGACAAGGTCAGCCATATCCGCGACAAGCTGGTGGAAATGGTGCACCTGAACGAAACCATTTTCTCGTCCGGCATCGCCAGCTCCCATGAAGCGAAAAAAATGCCCAGCGGTATCTACATGAACGACGCCATGCTCAGCAATGTCTGCAAGCACAACGTCACCCGCTTCCCCTACGAAATTTCCCGTCTGGCCCAGGATCTGGCGGGCGGCATCATGGTCACCATGCCCAGCGAGCAGGACATGAACTCCGAGCAGGTGGGCGACATCATCAGGAAGTTTCTCAAGGGCCGCGACGACATCGCCGTGGAAGACCGGGTGCGCATCCTGCGCCTGATCGAGAACATGACCCTGGGCCGCAATGCCGTAGGCTACCTGACCGAATCCATGCACGGTGCCGGCAGCCCCCAGGCCCAGCGCATCCAGATCCTGCGCGGCATGAACGTGGAAGACAAGAAGTGGCACGCCCGCAAACTGGCGGGTGTCAAACAGGCCTGATCAGCACCTGCCCGTCAATCGCAACCTGCCAGCAGCCCGTCACAGGCCTCGCGGAGCCCGTCACGGGTGACGAAATCACGCGCGCTGTCGTGGTAAAAACTGAACCGCTCTGACCAGTCCTGATCGGCCAGCAGCCGCGCATCGGCATCGTCGAAGCCCGGCTCGCCCGGCAGCTTCAGGTAACGATCCAGCCAGGCCAGCGTGTAGTGCTGCGCCATGGGCAAACCCCAACCACCGACACAGCGCCCCTGCTCGATACGCGGGCACCAGGACGTGGTCGGGAAGCTCGGCAGCAACGACCATTCATAATGGGAGCTGCCCCGGATAGTGAAGCCAAAGGCCGGGACCTCCGCCGCCTGCCAGGCGTCGAACCAGCCCAGGCGCGCACGGGCATCCGGCGGCGAACTGAACGGCACCGGCGTCAGACCGTACTCGGAATCCTGGCTCATCATCGGCACCCGCGGCACAAACACCGGCCGCTCCACATCCCCGCCCAGCAAACCGAACACCAGGCTCAGCGGGCTGCCACCGCCACCACCCTCGGCGGGCATATTGGCCGGCGGCGTTGAGGCGCCATCCCAGGCCACGGCCACCTTCACCGGGTTCTCTGAATCCAGTTGCCCGTCCCAGGGATCGGCACCGACCCCGCCCAGCCCCTGCACCACTGACACCCCGGTGCCACCCAGCGAATGCCCGGCAATGCCCAGACGATCGGCATCGATATGATCGTGATAAGGATTGAATGCCGTCACCGGCGTCGGCCAGGTCCCGGCGCAGGTCACGTTATGCGGATACGGATGCTCCGGCGCGGAACGGAAGAAGTCGATGGCGTCCACCAGCCCCTCCCAGAACACCACCGGATTGAAGTTGCTGCCCTGGACACCCTGCGGCGTGGTCAGATCGGAACGGCCCTGCCCGCGCGGATCGAAAGTCAGCACCACATAGCCGTTCTCCACCAGCATCTGCGCCGCCCACCAGTAGAGGGTTTCCGGCGCCTGCACCGAACCGTTCTGGATCACCACACCCGGCAGCGTCGCCCCCTCGGGCGCATTCAGCGGGTGCCACACACGCCCGGACAGCCGCGCACATTCCCGGTCGTAGAACACCACCGGCTCCACCGTGCCAATGCTGCCGTAGAAGCTGTCCACTCCCGGATAACGGAACGGGTCCCCGGCGCACTGCGCTGCCCAACTGGTGCACAGCGGCGTCACCGGCGTATTGCCGAGCAGGCCGATGATGCCGCCCAGCAGCCAGGTGTTATCCGCCGCCGCGCGCTCGGTGAAGCTGGCCGCATTGGCCAGGCTCTGGCTGGTCCAGCGCAGCATAAAGGCCGGGCTGGTGACCTGCTCCACGGGCGCTTCCAGCACCCGCGCATAGTTCTGCGACTCGCGGGCATACCACTCGGGCGACGGGAACGCCGGGCCCGAAAGCTATGTGACATCGTCTTCCCCCGCCGCATCCTCCGGATCCGGCGATGTCACGTCCGGCGTATCGGTGCGCGGGCCGCCCTCATCGGGCGCCGCAGACAGGTTTCCGCTGTTGCTGCCGCCACAGGCCGACAACAGAGACAGAGTGAGCGTGAAGACGCCCAGCAGGGACAGGTAGCGCATGGTCTCAATCCGGTTGTTGTTTTGATCGAGTATCCGCGCCCTGCCCTCAGGCTCAATTACCCTGCGTTGGCTTTGTGTTGGTGATTGGTACGCCCGTTCGGTCGCCGGGCTATTGATGCCTCCGCCCGGCGCCTTTACAATCCGCCGCCAAGCCGCAATAGCTCAGTTGGTAGAGCAACTGATTCGTAATCAGTAGGTCGGAGGTTCGACTCCTCTTTGCGGCACCATCATTTATCAGCAACTCGGACTTGCAGCTGCTGCAAGTCATCCCGTTTGCCCGTCAATGACGGGCAGCCCTGATCTGCTTACGGTGCTTGGATGGCCGTCTCCGACCTGTTTTAATTGCTACATCAATAAGTTAAATAGCGGCAGCCATGTTTTTCAGGAACGATCGAATCCAGTTCTTCAAGCCCCTAACCGGAAAGTACCGTGAGCAGGTTGCCGAGTGCCTACGGTTGCTGCACGAAAAGCTGTACAGCGCCAAAGCAGACTACGGGGAGTCGCTTAAGCGTGATCAGGTGCTGGATGTCTTTATCGAGGCACTGGAGCGCGCCCCCCTGCTGGAGGGTGACGATGATGCTGGGCGCTTCCAGAACAACCGGGAGCAGGCCACCTGGATCCTCAACACGCTGGTAGAGCACGGCTGGCTGAAGCGCGACAAGGACGAAGCCTCCTTTCAGTCCACCTACCCGTTCAGCCGCACCGGCCGACTGTTTACCCAGACCCTGGCAGAGATAGACGGCCGTAGCGTGCGCACCCGCCATCGCAACACCCGTAACACGCTCAACGCCCTGGCCGCCTTTGTCGATCGCGGCGAGGTGTACGACCTGCTGGATGCCCACGAGCACTCCGAACGTATCATCGCCGACTTCACCGACATCATTGCCGAGCTGGAAGAACGCAAACGCGAGCTGGTGCGCGAAGTTGAATCGCAACAGCTGGTACAGCAGGCCAGCGACCAGTTCTTCGAGTTCATGGAAAAGCGCTTCCAGCCCGATGTGGCAATTCGTATGTCAGCGGACAGCGTGGAAAAGCATCGCGACCTGATCCAGAACACCATTGACCAGATCAAGCACCAACCCAAGAGCTGGAAAGCCAACGCGGAGAAAGATTTGCGCCGACTGGCGCCAGATCTGATTGTGAGCGCCGAGGTGTCGGTGCTGATGCAGATTCTCGATAGCATCGAGACGCGCATGCGCAATGCCGCCGAAATCATGCTGCCGGCCCTGCGTCGTACCCTGCAGGGCTTCGTACGCCGCGCCGATATCATCATGCGTCAGCTCAGCTACCTGCATAACCAGAAGCACAATGACATTGTCGGCCTGTGTCGGGAGCTGGCAGAACTCGATGAAGCGGCCTTTACCCAGCGACTGACAAAGGCGGGCGATGCGATGGCCAGCCTGAACCTGGCATGGGTCGACCCCGCCCAGGTGCGGCTGCGGGAGCAACGCACACAACGTGTAGTGCAGAGCCGCGTTACAACACTGGATGACCCGGACCCGGGGACGCTGCGCGAACTGGCCATCCAGCAGCTGATGGACAAGGCCTTCAATATCAATGGCAGTGCCCTGCGTGATTACCTGCGTGATGCCCTCGGCGCGAGTCGCCGCATCGATAACCGTGATCTGCCGATCAACAACGCGCGCGACCTGCTCGCCCTCAGCCACATCATTGAGCTGGGCAGCGCTGACCACGCTGCGGCCGGATTCCGGCTGCGCATCGAAACCACTGAAGCCATCACGGGCGAGCACTACTTTGCCCGCCGCGATGGCTTCCTGCTGGAACTGGAACAGGATGATACTGCAAACCGCCCTGAATGAAGCGCTGCACGCCAAAGGCGTGAGCCCGGCGCAGTTTTCCGAACTGATGATCCGTCTTCTCGATCATGGCGTGCTTTGCCGCCACGAAAGCAAGAAGGAGGCGGAGCTGTATGACCGCTACCTGCAGGTCGCCGAACTGGTCGAGGATTACCTCAGCGTGTTGCATGTGCGACTGCTTCACGAACATCGTTTCCATTCAGTCCGGCTGTTTCCGCCGGGCGCTGAGGTACCCGGCCTGGCTGACAGCGAGGACGGGCAGGACGGTGGCCTGCGCAAGCGCCTCACTCAGCAGGAAGTGGCGGTGATTCTGGTGCTGCGGGCGGAGTATGACAAAGCAGTGCGTGAGGGGGAGATTGATCAGCAGGGTCAAGCCACCCTGCCGCTGGAAGCCCTGAATCTGGCCAGCAAAAACCTGCTGAACCGCCCCCTGCCGGAAGCACGCGTCGAGCGCGAAGCGCTGTTTCGCCGGTTGCGTCAACTGCGCCTGATCCGCACCAGCGGCGATGCGGACCAGCCGGAGGAAGAAAGCTGGTTGATCATTCGCCCCGACATCACCAGCCTGGTGACCGATACCGTGCTATCGCAACTGATCAACGAACCTGCCCCCGCAACGGAATAAAGCCGCATGTATCTGAAGCGTTCCATCACCGTTAATTGGGGCAACCTGCCCGCCAGGGAGCTGGAATACGGCCCGATCAACCTGTTCTCTGGCGGTAACGGCTCCGGCAAGACCACTGCCGCCGACGCCCTGCAAACCCTGATGACGGCCGCTCACGACAACCTGTTCACCTATAACCCCGGGCAGGACGAAACCACCCAGCGCGGGCGCGGCGGCAAACAGGTGCGCACCCTGGCATCGTACATTCTGGGCTGTGACGACGGCGCTTATGCGCGCCCTTACGACAGCAGCGACGGCTATATCGCCGGCGTGTTCCATCCCACCAAAGGTGAGACTGCAGAGCCCTTTACAGCGGTGATCGGCGTGCGCGCCCATCTGGATCGGGCCGGCAGCACCCCCCAGGCGCGGCAGAACGAGCTCCTGCTGATGATCGTGCCGGGGCAAATGCTCAGCCTGTCACACTTTATCCACCAGTACGGCGACGAACAGCGGGTCGTTTCCCTGACCGACCTGCCCAACCAGTTGCGTCGAGAGTTCGGCAAGAAGGGAGTGGAAACCTATGACAACAAGAAAGGCATGTATCTGGCCCGCCTGTATGGCGCATTGCGCGGCAAACGCGAGGCCGTGTCCAATCAGGAAGCCAAGAACGCCGCTCGCACCTTTGCCCGCTTTATGGCCTACAAGCCAGTAGAATCCATCGATCAGTTTGTCGCCAATGAAGTGCTCGATGCCCGTGATATGGGCGATACCTTGCGCCGCATTCGCGATCTGATGCGCACCGTGCACAGCATGGCCCAGGAAGCCGAACATCTGAACAAAAGCGTCGATCTTCTGGCTCAAGCCCAACGGCACGCCACCAGCTACCAAGACACCTGGCTGGAGCGTCTGACCCAGGCGTATGGTGCCGCCGCCCAACGCTATCAGCACAACCAGCGTGACTACCTGAACAAAAAGGAAGAGCAGAACCAGCTGCGCCAGCAGCAACAAGGCAACCAGGAAGAAGCGGAGCAGGTGCAGCATCGCCTGAAACAGGCACATCGGGAGCTGGTGCAGATTGAGGCGCAGATCCAGGGCATTCCTGCACTCAGCACTAAGCAACAACTGGAAGCGGCGCGGGAAGAGCTGAACCAGCAACTGCAGGCCAATATGCGCCCACTGCTCGAGCAAGACCAGCAGCGCACCAACAACCTGGACGCCCTGCGTAGCATGCGCGATATCCTGAACCGCTACAGCATCGAGCTGGAACTGCCCAGCTTTGCCAGCAAAGCCTGGCGCAATACCAGCAAGACGCTGCTCGGCCTGAGCGATCAACCCCTGCCAGACCTCAGCCAGATGCTGTCCCGCGACTGGATCGACCTATCGCCCCTGGAAGACGGCCTGACCCGGGTCCGCAGCGAACAACAACTCCACAACCAGCTGGCCGAGCAGCTCCACAAGGCGCCGGATGAACGCGCTGACGAAGAGAGCCTCTCAGTGGCGCAACGGCTGGATCGATTGGTCAGCCAACGCACTCAAAACCTGGAAGATCTGGACCGGCAGCGAAAGCGCATTGAACAGCAAATCAGCAATCTGGAATCACGTCGGAGCAATTACCCGCCGGATGTACAGGAAGCCCTGAAAGCCATCCGTCAGCAATGCCCCAAGGCCGATCCCCGGGTGCTGTGTGACCATGTGGAAATCCAGGACCCGCAATGGCAGATGGCCATAGAAGGCTACATTGGTGGCAATCGCTTCGGCATCCTGGTCGAACCGGAATACGAGGCGGAGGCTATTCGTATTGTCCGGCGCCTGGCCGGCAAACAGCGCAACAAGGCCAAAGTGATTCAGGGCGACCAGGCCCGGCGCGATGCGGACAAGCTGACCGTGCCCGAGGATTCGATCTTTCACGTCATGCGATTCAGCCATCGCATTGCTGAACACTACCTGAAGGCTTCCTACGCCCAGGTGCTGCGGGTGGACGATGCAGAGAGCCTGCGCCGTACCCGCCGAGGCGTCACCGTCGATGGCATGGGCTCCGGCAACTATGCCCTGTTCCGTTGCGACATTGATGACGGCCAACTCACCTTTGGCGAAGCCGCTCGCGAGCGTAACCTGCGCGCCCAACGCCAGGAACTGGAAAAGGTGCAGCAGGCCTGCCAACAAGCGGATGACAGCTACCGGTCCGTCAAATCCCTGCATGATCAGGTCAAGCGCTTCCAGCGCCTGGAATGGGTCACCGTTGCCAACAGCCTGCTTGACGCACAGCGGCAGTTGCATGACATCGAGAAAGCCCTTGCCAACCTTGACCTGGGCGACCATGAAACGCTGATGCAGCGGCAGCAAGAAGCACAGGCATTGCATGATCAGCTGAAGCAGACAGAGAAAGGACTGAGCGCGGAAGCCGGTATTCTGGAGGAACGTCTGAATGCCTGCACCAGAGTGATCAGCCATCTCGCGAACCAAAGCGACGCTCTACTGCTGCTGCAGGAGCAAGCCGAAGCCGACCTGCACGCCTGCACAAACTACTGGCCCGGACTGGATGTGGGGCCGCTGCTGGATGATATGGAACAGCGCCTGCAGCAGGCCCAGGGCGAGATCGACTTTGTCGCTGAGGAAAAAGAACTCACCGCACAGCTGAACACCAACATCGTCAGTCTGCAGAAAATCCTGGACGCCTATAACCAGCAGGCACAGCCCGCCGACCAGCTTCTTACCGATACGGCCGAAACTCTGCACAGCATGCCCTTCTTCGGGCATGTCCACACGCTGAGCCAGCAACTGGACAACCTGCATAACCGCCTGAGGAATAACGTGCTGCTGGAGAAGCAGGAAAAGCTGCAGGAACTGCGCAATACCTTCAACACCACCTTCATCAGCGATCTGTGCAGCGAGGTCTATCAGGCCATCCGCGATGGCGAGCGCGTCCTCAAAGGCCTGAACAACGAACTGCAGCATCACCGTTTCGGTGCAGACCGTGAAAGCTTCTCTTTCGAGTGGGAGTGGATTCCGGAATACAAGGAATACTGGAACTTCTTCAAGGAAATTATCGGCAACCCGAATCTGGGTGACGGCGCCAGCCTGTTTGACAACGACAGCCACTCCGACACAGCGGTAGCAGTGCGCGACAAGCTCCTCAACCTGCTGCTGGACGGCGACGAGCAGCAAGCACTGCGTGAGCTGGAACGCATCAGCGATTACCGGCGCTATCGCCGCTACGACATCCTGAAGCACCCGGAAAACAAGGCACCCATCAGCCTCAGCCAGTACGGCACCGGCTCCGGCGGCCAGCTGGAAACCCCGGCCTACATTATCCGCGCCGCCGCGATCACCAGCGCCTTTCGCTTCAATGAAGGCGACAGCCACCTGCGCATGGTGATCGTCGACGAAGCCTTTATGCACATGGACGAAAGCCGCTCCCGCAGCGTCATCGACTACCTGACCCGCACCCTCGGCCTGCAACTGATCTTTATCATGCCAACCAGCAAAGCCGGCCCGTTCCTCGATCTGGTCAGTAACCAGTTCGTGTTCAGCAAGGTACCCAGCCCACAGAAAACCGGGGAACTGAATACCCGCGTACTCGTGGACAGCCAACAGCTGAATCCGGACCGGATTCAAGCGCTGTGGGCACAGCACCGCCGCGTACTCCGCCAACAGGGGGCACTCGATTTTATGGAGGACATCCAGTGACCGCCCCGGTCTGGCTGGCGGAGGAGCCCTGGCTGCAGCGTTGGTTGGGATGGTTTGCCGACCGCCTGGACACAGAACGCACCCGGGCCGTTACTCGACGCATCAATGAATCGACGTTGCCCGAGCTCTACCAATTCGGCGAGGACACCAGCTATCGGTGGCAACTGCTGGAACGCCTTGCCAACGAATATGACGTTTTCGAGATCATCTATGACAGAAAGCTGGCGCGACATCAGGAGCGCTACGAGAACGCCCAGCTTCGATTCCGCCCGGAGAGCGAAGACCTGTTAAGGAAGTGGCTCAATCGGCCGCGTATAGACCCCATGGCCGAGGCATGGCAGCAGGCGTTACAGCTGCACGCCCATTGCTTTGCTGATGACGGCGCAGCGCTACTCAATGCCAGACCGAATGCCGCTGGATTAACGCCCGCCGAGCTGACCGCAGGCTTTGCCGCTGTGGCAGACCATCTGGATCAGCTGCTCACACTGCGAGAGATCTCGGCACGCTGTTTCCGGGGCGACTCCAAGTTTCTCGACCAGCGCCTGGACTTGCTCCAGAAGCTGTTTGGTGAACGCGCGGCCAACATACAGCCCCGCCCTCTCCTGCTCACGGCCTGGGCGCCAGCAGGCTTTACGCAGCTGTTGATTGTAGAGAATCAGGACAGCTTCCTGCGCCTGGTGGACAACCCACCCGCCGACTATGCGTTATTGTACAGCGGCGGCTTCCGTGCCAGTGCTGACAGGCTGACCAGTGAGCACACCCGCTTTGCCTTTCTTCCCGGCAGTGATGCCAGCGGATTCCAGCAGCGATGGCGAGATGCCACGCTACCCATGTACTTCTGGGGGGACCTGGACTTTGCCGGCATGGGGATTCTCAAGGCATTGAGAGTCACTCTTCCGCAGCTGGCTTGCTGGCAGCCGGGATACGCGCCGATGTTGGCCATGCTGGAGCAAGGTGGCGGCCACGCCTATGAGCAGGCTGGCAAATCCGGGCAGACTGACCCGGGTGCGACGGGGTGCGCCTACGCCGACAAAGTTTTACTGCCACTGATCAGAGCCACTCAGCGTGGACTGGACCAAGAAAATATTTGATATCGCCAGCGCCCCCTGCCCTTATAGTGGGCGCCGAGGAGGAATCTCAAACATAGCCGTGCACTGATCGTGGCCAGGTGTCTTCGATCCCCCGGAGAGCGGGGATCGAAACCCTAGCCATCGGTCTGTTCCTCCAGACTTGGTAAATCCCAATTTCTTCAGAGTTTCCAGCGCCTACTCCACAATGGCTTTGAGCAGAGCATCCCGCGCATCGGAATAAAACTGAATATCGATCTTTGTCGCCATGTCATCCGACAGGTCAAACAGCTGCCGGCGACAGGCAACGGGCATCAGCAATGCAGTCGCGCCCTTCTCCACGGCGATTTCCGCGATCGCCACTGGATTATGGATCGGCTCCACAGAGCCTCCCAGGTTAATCTCACCCGCAATGATCAAACCGCCGCGCACACTCTTCTTCAGTAGCGCCGTGCTCAATGCGACCAGAGACGCCATGCCAAGCTTGGCGCCTGATTTGGAGGCATCGAAAGCCCGCAACTGAACCGTAAACTCGTGGTGGCGTGGATCCTTGTCGCCTACCAGTTGCGCCGACCGGGCGTACAGGTTTTGCTCCGCATAACCGATGCTTTCCTTGAACGCGGGCGGTACCGGCTTGTTCAGGACCTTGACGCCGGACCCTGGGCCTTCGTTCACCTCAATCCGGTACAGGCCGGGATGTTCCTCTCCGCCTCCTGGAGAGATAGTCCATACCTGGCCAGGTTCCAAGGGATCGTCACCAATACTGTTCTCGCTCTGGAGTTCCGGAGTGGAAACAAACTTCTCGACACCGTCGGCGCCCATGACATAGCTGAAATGGGTATTCCTGAATTCTGCCGCACCAATCCGCTTCTGCTGTTCCTTCACCCGACGCCGGGCTTCCATGGCAATGCGAACGGCCCATTCGATATCTTCGTCCGAGACCTCATCGTCACCAGGATAAAGCAGTTTGAGCAGGCCGCTGACCGTTTTGTTCACCGCATTGGTATCCCGCCCAGACAGCGCGCCACCAAAAAACACCCGGTTCTGGATCAGGCTGACCCTGCTCTGATTGCGCAGCTGACTCCAGCACTCGGATAGGAAGTCGCTGACCAGGCCGAAATGGTCGGTTAACAGCTCCTTACTGATTTTCGGCACGTCCCAGCCTGGTAAGAAGGCGTGGATACGGTCCATGAAGGCTGTATCATCCTTCATCTCCGGTGGCATGGGGCCGAACAGGTGCCCGATCCGCTGCTGGTGTTCCACATCCACGTCAAAGTTGCCCACCAACACGATACTGCCGTCGGCTCGGATGTTTTCCTTGCCACGGCTGAATTCACCGGACTCCATGTAGCCCTTCATGATGTTCACGCCGTCCTTCTGGTCGAAGGAAATACCCGAGACCTCATCGAAGCAGACCACGTCGTACTGACAGACCAAACCCCGCTGGCCGCTGGCGTTGTTTACGAACATCTTGGCCACCGTGGCCTTACCACCGGAAATCAGGTGGGCGTAGGGTGACACCTGCTGGAACAAATGGCTCTTACCGGTCCCCCTGGGGCCGAGCTCCACCAAGTTATAGTTACGCTCAACAAAGGGCACCATACGCAACAAAATTGCGTCCTTTTGCCGCTCCGACAGGCCGCTAGCCTCAATCCCCGTGGACCTTAGCAGCAGCTCTTTCCACTCCTGCGTCGTAAATTCCTTCCGGGCCTCTGCAAGGGTATCCAAAACGTCGCGCTTGGAGAGCTGGATCTCCCGCAGGGCTTCGACACCGAAGGGGCGACCATTACTTTCCTGGGCAATGGCAGCATCGTAATTGAGCGTTACCTCGGCATAGAAACCGCCGGTCAGCATCCGCTCGTGCTCGTTTACCAAAGACGGTGAGATCCGCACGTCGTTCAGGCGGAGGCTGGGAAGAGACGCGATATAGGAGTCTGTTTTCGCATCCAGGCGGGCGGTAATCAGGTCGATGATTTTGACTTCACCGTTTTCCCTTGCCCGGGCCTTGAACAGCTCTTCCTCACCGGCCTTGACGGTGCGAGATTTGAGTTGCCGCTGCACGATCTCCAGGCCTTCGTTGATCTCTTCCTGGTCGGTGCTCGCGCAATACCGCCCGAGCAGGAACTCGACCACATAGGTGGGCACCGGGAATTGGCGGCTGAAGGTTCGTACCAGGTCCTTTCGCACCAGGTAGCCATCCAGGGCCGTTGCGGCCTTTCTGTCGATATCGTCCAATTCCATTACTCTTGCCCCCCACCTATCACAGTGCCCGTCTGGGCAACCAGAGAACCATTTTCGTCGAGCAGAATAACCACCGCTTTCTGCCCTTCCAGATCTTCATCTTCGACAACCACGGAAGCGGTGCCATTAGCCTTGAGCGGCTTCGAACCGACCACCACGCTGCTGGCCACCTCACCCGCGCGGGTACGGATATCCAGCGTGAGCCCTGAATAGTCACCGGCCACCGCCACCGTGCAGCGCAACCCTTTCCACACCAGGTCGGTAAACTCGATGGCCCCTTGAGCTGAGGCGCCACCCGTCACCACCAATTGGAGTGTCAGACACTCCTGTAGACTCAGGCCGCCGTGAGCGTAATCCTCACCTTTCTTGAAACAGCTGATGCCATCGGCCAGGGCAAAGTAGTGACTGGGGTTCCAGTACCAGGGGAACAGTCGCTCCTGAGTTTCCGCTCCGGCCTTCAGTGCGGCACAGCGCCCCCATTTGCTTTCAGCCAGTACGCTGGGCAGGTCAATTTTGGGTAGCCCCCCGGGCAGAAGCAGCCAGCCGTGATCGGTGACGACGCGCACTCGCTTCCAGCCCGCCGCCAATAGCTCGGTAATGCGGTCTTGCACTTCCTGCAAAAGGCTTTCCAGGTGTTTGGCCAGCTTCCAGCCACGGTCGTGACCTTCATGGTCGATGTCACCAAACTCACACCAGGCGAAACCTTCCCCCTGGCCGTCCTCGGTTCGATCCAAAAGCGTCCAACCAGCGTCCTTCAGCAGTTTCTTGAGGTGATAGCCACCTTTGAGGGACTGGCCGGTCGCCGCCACGGCGGGCTCGAAATCCGCGCTGCCATCGTCCCCCCGAATTTTATCCCGTACCGGCGTCACCGCTGCCTTGCCAGTGGCGGTGACGCTGGGCAAAGCGGCCCAGGTGGGCGCCTCGTCCACATCCAGCCCTGAAGCTTCCAGCATCTCTGCCAACCGCTTGCCCGTATCGAAGCGCAGCCCGTCGACAAACAGCACACAATCGCCGGGAGTTGCCGGAAATGGGGGCGCTGTTGTGCAGGAGCCACCCGGGTAGGATGCGCCATCAACGATCTTCTGCAGGTAGCGGGAGGACTCCTCCAGCCAGGGCAGGTAAACTGCCCGGACTGCCGTTGTGACAGCCTCAAAGTCAGCCGAGCTTTCCACCTGGGCCAAGGCGCGCATTACGCCGTCATCCACTTTCCAGCCGGCGTTGGTATACCCGTCTGCCAGATCATCCACAGAACCCGCCGCCAGAGAGGTTTTTGCATAGTTGACCATGGTGGCCAAATGCTCCAACGCGCAAGCCAGCGGGGCTTCACCGAGCTCCGCCCATACCAGTGATCGCCTGCCGCCGTGTATCTGTTCGATCTCCAGTATCCTGGCCCGTGCCTGGTGCGCAGGAGACTGGGCCAGAGCCTGCAAGTCACGGCGCAGGTGGTCTTCCTGGCCCTGGTTCCATTGAGGCCAGCCACCGGCCACGGTTTCATCGGCAAACAGATCAAAGGCCGGCGGTTGGCATTTGCGAATTTGGGCCGGGATATGGGGGTAGCGGTGGGGCGCCTCGCAGAAACGTTGCCAAACCGCCTGCCAAGGCCCCTCGTGGGCCGCAAGCTTGGCACACCCAGCCAGCACACCCTCATGCTGCGGGTTGAAAGCCAACTGGGAGGTGCATACCGCCACAAAAGCCTGCCATTCGTTCTCACCCCTCGCGGCCTGGAACGCATCGCCCTGGTCCAGCCACAACAGCAGATCCCGGGTGGGATCGCCGCCGGTTAACAGGGTATTGAAGTAGTCCTTATCCAGGCGTTTGCCCTTGAGCAAGACGACGTCTTCGTCGAGCAGTCGGTACAGCGCCAGTTGCATGGCGTGCCGCGTTTCGCTGTCCTGTGCCACATCCAGGCCAAGACCACCCTGGTCCGACTTTAGGTAGGCAAGGATGGTCCAGTCCTTGGCATTCACCTGGGACCAGATCACGCCACGGTATTGAAGCTCGGCCAGAGGCTTGAGCGAGTCCGGGCAGCCTTCCACTGCCCGCAAGTCCTGGCGACTGACGCCGGGCAGGTAGAGAATGGGTATCGCCCCATCTGGCAGGGACATATCATCCACCAAGCCGGCGATCACGCAGCGCAGCCAGATTGCCGGGCCGGTGCGTGTTTCGGGGGCATAGTCACCCAGTACCAGAAGCTCTGGCAGTTCCGCCTGAAGGACTGGGATAACTGCTTCCCATTGACGGTCACGGTCCGGCCAGAGGATGCAGGAAGGGGCGACCTGGATATCGGGATTGAACGTAGCCGCATCACGAATGGCTACAAGCAGGTGATCCAAAACTCTCATGCAGTACAGCTCCGGTCTCGCTCGGGCTTTAACATGCTCCTAACTCCCACTTGTCTGTAAGAAGTCCCAAAAGCTCATTTTGTCTGTTCGATACAACCTCGGGCGTCCATTCGTTTTCACTGAGCACCTGGGTCGTTAACGTATAGGAGCTAACCCCAGATCGCCCCCGGAAATAAGCATCTTTCTTACGGTCGAAATCGTAATTTTGAGCCTGAGAATTGCGCCGTTTGTTCAGGGGAACCAGATTCGCCAAGCGGTGAACCCAAGCATCTCTTGCCTGAGCGTCTGGCCAATCTTTTTGCCATTGGCTTTCCGCATCTACCGTTTGCGGCAGCACATGCTCAATGGTTAACAGGCTTGCATCGTAGCTGGCTGCACCATCCGACAAAAACGAGTCCAACCGAAGAATCAGGTAATTTCTCCTTCGTGCGGTAAGTGTGTATATATCCCCATCGAGAACTTTCCCCATTTCCTGCTTTTCTCCCTTAGTCAGCAAAACCGCCTGCACAGGGTTGTCCACGTTGTGATCTCCCATCAATTCTGAGATCACAGTGGAATAGCGCTCGATCCGTTCATTCACATTCTTTGCGGTCAGATGCAGACAGGCAGCAAGCCGTTCAAGCTTCTCCACAAACCACAGAACGTAATCCGGTCTGTTCTTTTGTTGGGATAAGAAAAGCATGGCCGTTGGCACCCAGTCAGAGTTATCGATTCGGTTAAGCCAACGCAGGTAGGTATTAATCTTCTGGGCATCCACCTCTGCCTGGTAGCTTGCGGAACGCAGAATCGATAAGGCCTCCGCATAAGGTTCCAGCACTTCATCGACCAAAGCTTTAGGTGACGGCACATTGGACAGAACATGTTGCCTGAACTCTTCCAGCAGGGCCTTCTTGGCTTTTTCGCGGGCATAGACCATCCGAACGTAGGCGAACAGGTCATTAAAGCCGGAACGGCCCAGCTCAACTTCCATGTCCTCCCATTTCTCATTGTAAAGCTCTTGCTCATCCGAGGACTCAATCGCGCCAATGATGTCGGCCTTGATGATGTCAGTAGGTTGTAAATCAAGGCCGCGGCTATTCATGACGGAGAAAACGCGAAATGCTGACTGCTGGCTAGGAGTTGAGACTGCTACCAGGAAACAATGCTGCAGCAAGAAACCAACAAACCCCTCAAGTGATGACATATCGTCACCGAAGGACCGATCGATCCGACTCAGTAACAACCGGGCGTTGGCTTGGATATTCTTCCGAGATTCGTTCTGAAGTGACTCGGTGTTGAGATCCAGTAGATCGTCGAACTGAAGCGTCTGCACGTACTTTGCAAAAAACTCTTTATCCCGCTCGCGAAGCGTAAGGCGCGGCTTTGCGGCTAACTGCTCGAATTTGTTTCCAGCTTCGACAATGTAATTCTTTAGCAACGCTCTATCATCTGACGTGGAGCGTGCTGCCAATGCGGCCAGCAGTATTGTGAGAGTTGTCAGTCGCTGTTGACCATCAATAACTTCTGCGGCCGGTTTTCCTTCCTCTTTGATGAGGACAATACTGCCGAGGAAATACCCTTCATCCAGATCTGATCGATAAAAATCAAAAAGGTCATCAAATAGCTCTGATGCCTGATCAACAGTCCAGGCATACGGACGCTGATAGGAAGGAATGACATATTCAAACTCAGAGCTAAAAATCTTTGCGAGTGGATACTCGGCGCCACTTATCTTCTTAGCCATACTACCCCCTAGAAATGATACTTTTCCCGTCGACGCCGGAAAGCCTCTTCTGTACCCTCCATGATGTCGAGGACAGCGGCAGTAACATCGGATTGGTCAAGCCCGCCTTCTGCCCGGATAACCCCCTTCCCATCCTTGGCTTCGAGTGCATATACCAACTCGGCATCACCATTTACCGGCAGGTTTGCATTGTGGGTTGCCAGTATGATTTGGCGACCGGCTTTTACCTTGCGAAGCATTGGTATCAGCTCCTTGAACACGAAGTTGGAGTCCAGTTCATCTTCGGGCTGATCTATCACAAGGGGGCCACCATTCTGAGCTAACAGTAAGGCGAGCGCGGCGGTATTACGTTGACCGTCGGAAAGAGAGCCTTCAGAGATGCTCCCAGCAACTGAGCCATCAGATCGAAACAGTTTTAAATCAACGACATCCTTCACACGAGATAACCGAAGCTGGTCCCAGCTCTCTATGTTTTCCACGATGTGCTGCTTTAGGTTGTCTGCCTGATTCTGAAAAAGTTGCCGAGCGCCCTCTCCGTCATTCTCATGGTAGAGATTCCTCAACAGCTCCCAGGGGGAGGTGCGATTACAGTCTGGTATCTGGCTGAATCGGTCCATCAGTGCCTGCCCTATGTCGCTCCATGAGCGGGCCAGGGCGGTTCGACCGTCTTTAGGACCAAAGTGATTCCATAGCTCGGAGAAACTAGCCTGGTCAAACTGATATTGCACCGTCACTTCTATGAACTTGCGCTGCTCCTCAGTCAGAACGGCTAGATCATTTGCGCGATTCGCAGCTTCAACCCGTTTTTGTAGCTGTTCCTGCCAAATTTGATGTAATCGCTGGACCTGCGTCTCGGGGTCGCCAGCCTCGTCTTTCAATCTCTTGATTTCAGCCTGAAGCTCAGTAATTTCTCTGTGCTTCTTGGCCCTGGCTTGATCAACTTCCTTTAAGTGACCCACATCGTCAGGGGTCAGCCCCTTGGCGGCGCATGCCTGACTAAAGTTGGTATCGGCCTGATCAAGATCCTGCTGGATCGCGCTCCAAGTAGGGTCATCGGCCTTGAACGATTCAACATTTTTCTGGTACTGCTCTACAGCTTGGCGAATATGCTTTGCAAGACTCTCTTTGGCCTGTTTGACCTTCTCGTCAAGCTGCTCAAGCCAAGGACCATGGGGTGCATTTTCAACCTGAAACGAAGCATGGGAGTTCGCTACAACGTCCGCGAGCTCGGCAACATCTGCGAACTGCCTCCCTTGATCTCCATAAAGCGAGTCGAGATAACGGCTTTCCGCCTTTAGTTTTTGGTGCCTGATTGCATCGGCCTGAATCTCACTTCGTGCTTTCCACTGGCGATCAAGCTCCTGATATTCCTGCTGGGATTTTTTGAGATCTTTCTCTAACGCTTTGGCTTGCCGAAGATTGGAAAACGATGCCTGTATTTTAAGTTTCAGCTTTCGTTCCTGATCATCCAGATCAGCAAGTTCGTTTGTAGCGAACCCGTCGACCAGTTCCAACAGGCGCTGTGCCTGGGGTATCTGCCCGTCATCCCCCGTTTTTGACTCGGTGAGACGGTTGAGCTGCTGTTGACTGAAAAAGCGGATAGGCAAGCTCTGGAAGAACGTTTCAGGATCATGCATATCGTCACGTTGGACAGCAGGCTGTCCGTTTTGCCATACGATACGGTCTTCTACGCCATCAGCGCTGACCCAAGACACTTCAAGCTCTGCTTCTGGTTGGTTCAGAGTGTCCCGAACCCGTTTGATTCGGCTTTTCGTGTCCGCATCAATGTCCTCTGACTTATCCTTGCCAAAAATAATACGCAGGTATTCAAGCAAGGTGGATTTGCCGCTTCCGCGACCACCAATCACACAGTTCATGTTTGGTGAGAAGTGAATCTCTTGATCGCCCAAGAAAGCTACGTTCTTAATTGAGAGAGACCGAATTGCCGCTTGGCGAACACGATTGGCAGGATGTACATCTGTCACCACATTTTCCGGCAAAACAATGCGGGACTGGTGATCAAGAAATGCCTGCCGAAGCGATTCTATGGAAGGGGCCGACATTTTTATCCACGAATATCGGTAACCAATACTGTTGGGTGTTGGTGCCTCGTCATGATCACAGTCAATTAGCTTCTTATTGTCCGAGGACATCAGCGTTGCTATCGGGCGTACACGTCTCCACCCTGGTTGACAATCCCCCCCTGACTTCAGCAAACGTTGATATCCTGCTGACATCAGGTGAACAGGCTTTGGAACTTCAATGGCCAGCAACTCAGGATTGGTAAACTGATCTTGCTGCAACCAGTCTGAAATAGATTCGTTGTCAAAAATTCCATCATTGCTCATCGCGTGAGGCATTATCACGATGCCTCCATGCTTTTCTTGAACAATGCGCAATATGTCTTTCAGATTTTTGTCGGATTTTGCCAGTTGCCCGTCTGCTCCAACTCTTGGATACGCAATTCCACACTCAGTGAGGATAGAGTCGAGTTTGGCTAACTCAGCCGTAGGCTCAAACAAGCAGAGTATGTGAACCCCACGCCCAACTCCGGCGGCCTCAAACTCAAACCCAGGAAACAGGGCGATGCTGTGGTCACGCTCGCGCTTAAGTGCCGCAAAAGCGCGTTGCAGGTGGGGAATAAACTCTCTACTTAGAAAGTTGTGATCAGTTATCCCAACTATGTCTAGTCCGGCCCGATAGCAGGCCTCTGCGAATGCTTTTGCTGCAGCAGCTTCCTCACCTGGTTCAATACGATCTCCTTGCCAATGACGAGCATCTGCTGGCGTCTGCATCTGGAGATCACACTTCAGCCAGCACATTCCTTTGTATTGTGCGCTCATTCTGACACCTCCTTCGCAGATTTCTTCTCGGCCAACGTCAGATGGTGGTCATTAATCCGCTCACCTTTGAACGTCTGGTACCAGGGCGCTGACTCAACATCCTTGCCACGGTCTTTCGTCCATTTGATGTTGGGTTTGTCGCGCAGGACGCCGGCGCCTTTCTTTTTGACGTCGCCTACGGTCATGAAGGGGCGGATGTTGAGGCGGACGCCGTCGTTGAGGTCCGGGTCCCAGCCTATGGGCTGTTGTTCAGTGGGCTTCCAGCGCACGAAGATGTCGTAGGGTGCTTCGCCCTCGAGGATCTGTTCCAGCTTCTTCTTCAGGGATTCGGCGGCGGCCAGGCGTTCTTCGGCGCCGTCGACGCCGCTGGCCAGGTCCTGCTTCTGGCGGCTGATCCAGTCCCCCAGATAGGTGTAGATCAGGGTTTCCAGGTTCTTGCGATCCAGTTTGTGGTAGTTGACCAGGGCGGCGAAGCCGTCGGGCAAGCCGTCCCAGAGGTGCCAGATAAAGGGGCGGTGCTGGAACAGTTTGCAATGTTGCGTGAAGAACTTGTCCCGAAGCCAGGTTTCCAGGGTTTTGCCGGCGTGGTCGGCATTCTTTAGTAGCTCTGCCAGAACGTCGGTGGACCAGGCCTCGCCATATGCAGCAGCCAGCAGGTTCAGCAGGCGGTCGGCGGCTGAGGCCTCACCGCGCACCGGGGGAATACAGACAATGCCGTCTTCATCGGCGATGGACAGCAGGGTTTCGCAGCGCTTAACCCATTCACGCTGCTCTTCGGCCAGTTCCATGTCGGCATCCAGTTCGGCGGGCCAGCGGTAGCCGAGCAGACGGGCAACGGCGACTTGCAGGACTGTGTCGTCGGTGCGGAGTGGGCCTAAGACTGTCCACTTTTCTTCTTCGTCCCACACAACTGAACCGCAGGGGTGGCCGTGGAAGATCCATTGAAATGGCTCGTCACTAGCGGGTTGAGGTAAGCAGGTCTCCAGTGAATCCGAGGCTTTTATCTGGAACGGAACTCGTAGCAATGCACCTCGCACCTTGTTCGACTGATCAACCTCCCGAACGAGGCCATTATACTCATACGAAGAACATAGCTCCCAGACAGCCGGAAGATAAGCCTCATCATCTGGAATGATGACAACGGTGTTATCATCAAATATCTCCCCATTGAATATGGTTGCCTTCACTTCCCCCATAGCGCTTATTGCTACGCCTTTTTTGTTTCGGCATGAGGTTCCTCTGATCCAAGAGCCAGCTTTACCTTCTCCTAGTTTTTCCTCAACAAAATGAACAAGCTCTCCTTTCCCCCAGAATAGGCAGCGTTCTCTTCCACCATATGATGTTGACTCATTTACTGTAGATAACTGAAGCTCCCATTCAGGTGTAATCTCGGGAATCTCCCAGAAAAACTTTCCAAACCTGGGGTAGTCACCTGTCTGTATTCCATTTGAGAAGGTGGCGTAATCCTCTAAAAGAGAGTTATTTTCAGCATTACTCTCATAGGTGAGAATGTGCTTTTTGCTTATCAGACATTCGTATTGCTTTAAGCAAGACAGACCTTCTTTTTGTAGTGCAACTTTTTTGATTTCCGAGTCACCATTTGTTGCATCGATCTGGAAAATATAATCTTCCTTTGATGGAATTTTGTTCTCAGCTATTGAAAGGATGACCTTAACTTCTTCTCCAGAAATTTCTTCAAATGCTCGAGCCCCCAGCCTTGACAAGACTGAAAATCTTTTCTTTGAAAAAATATGCTTGCGATACTTAGAGTAGTAATCTTTATATATAAATCCTTGGGGCATTACCAGGGAAACGATCCCAGAAGGTTTTAAGAAATCAAAAATTCGTTGATGAAAGACAGTCGCTATATCTGATTTTGATAGAGCATAGTTGATTTTAAAGAACTCACTGATTTTTCCTTCAAAATCATCAGATTGCCGAAATGGCACATTGGTAAAAACCAGATCATAGTTTCCTTGAAGGATGTCGGCCGCTTTTGCTAAGCCATTTGCAACCACTGCCATTTCAGAGCGTTCGAAATTGACGTCTTGCGATAATGCTTCGTTAAGGACTGGCCCCACCTCTGACCAGCTCAGTTCAAACAAGGACCCCTTATTTAAATTAGCTCTAGGGTTGATCAGACTCCCTAAGAGTGGAGCGTCTTTGAACTGCTTATAAAGCTCTTCCAAAGCCAAGTGTAAGTCGGATTTGTCTTCTGCAAGCGCAAGCCAATCACTCTTCTTAGAACTGATGGATAGACCTGAGCAAGCTAAATGCAGTTGTGGTAGAACTCGATATCCACCCGAGGCAGGATATTTCCAAGCGCTAAAGGCCAACGCGAAAGCAGCCAGCTCCACACAACGCTGATCCAGCTCCAGGCCATGAATGTTCTCTCGCAACACCGCATCCACGGCGTCCCGAGCGGACAAATCGTCGCGCTCCATGCGCATGGGCACGAGCATCAGGAAGGCGGCCACCAGGAAGTGGCCGGAGCCGCAGCAGGGGTCCAGGGTTTTCAGTTCGGCCAGTTGTTCCGGCCAGGCATCGAAGGTGCCGGCAGCCGGGGTCCAAATTTCTTCCCCCTCTCCCTGGCCCTCTCCCGCGAGGGGAGAGGGAACTTTTACGAATCGCAGATATTCCAGGGGCACGCCAGGAATGGCGGCCTTCTGGCGCAGCTCTTCTTCACTTTGGGCATTCTTCAGGTCGCTTTCACTGAGCTGCCGGGCCGCCCACCAGGCACCGAGGGCGTTGTCGAGCAGGAAGCTGACCATGTAGGGCTCGGTGAAGAGCTGGGTGACGGCGGGGAGCTCCCGGGCGCCGATCTTGACCTCGGACTGGTTGACCTGCTCCTTTTTCTTGGCCTGCCAGAACTGGTAGACCCAGCCCAGGCTGTCGGAGGCGGTGAACACCTCCAGCGGCAGGCCCGCGACCAGGCGTTCCAGAGCCTGTTGGTGTTCCGGTGGCAGGGTGAGCTGGAAGACCGGAGAGTCCAGCCGGAAAATCTGCGGCAGCATACGGGCCGCATAGCGGGCGGCCAGTTCCCAGCCGTTGGCGGCGCCTTCATCGGCAGCCAGGTCTTCACACTCTTCCAGGGTGATGGCTACCGGTTCGTCCGGATCCGGATACATCAGCAGGTCGTTTTCCGCCAGGAAGCGGGCAAAGAGCATGCGGTGCCAGTGCTCGTAGGCAACCTCTTCCACCAGACGGTCCATGCTCTGGACCTTGCCACCGTTGAGGGCGTCGCCCAGTTGGCGGCCATGGGCGCGTAGCTTGCGGCGCAGCTCCCGGTCGGTCTCGCTCAAGTGCGAGGCCGGTGCCGGGTCGCCAACGCCGAGCTGCTCCAGGGCGGCGTGGGCACCGGTTTCGGCGGTGTCCCGGGCGGCCTTAACGGCGCGCTCCAACTGGCTTCTCAGAGTCTTGTCGAGTGGCTGCATGTTCTTTTACTTCCCCAATCCTGAAAGTGATGCCACGGCTACGGCGTTTGTACCGTGAGAGCACTTTTTCCTGTCGCATCGGTGCGACTTGATATGCGCAATTTTACCAATAATCGCATAGTCTGCGCATAGATCTTTACCTATGCGGGTTTCAATGCTGATGCGCATTGCTGTACTCATAGCGCGCCCAGCGCCGCTCACCCACCTGCTGGAGGCCGGTGTTCTCCTGCATCAGCTCCTGCATCAGGCGCCGGGCCTGGTTGCGGTCAAAGCGCGTGATTTGCCGGATTTCCTTGTTGCTCAGGCCCGGCTCGTTGCGGCGTGCGCGCTCCATCAGAATACTGAGCACGCGGGTTTTGGCGGCCTCCCAGTCGATGCGTCGGCGGGCCTCGCCCTGGCCGTCTTCGGCCAGACGGTTGTAGAGATCCGGGTGAACGCACCAATAGGCCCCCCGGCCAGTGCCGCCATGCTCGATGTAGCCGGCTGACTCCATGGCCGAGAGCCGCTCGCGGATTTCCGCCTCGCTGCGCTGGCACAGGGCGGAGGCGGTGCCGGTATCCAACTCCGGGTGCTGCAACAGGTATTGCAACAGCAGGAGCTCGTCCACGCCCAGGTTGCGGCCATGCTCGCTCTCCTCGGCCACGAACAGACGGAAGGCGGCATTCAGGTCCCGCTTGGGGAAGCTCACCAGCACGGATTCACCGATTTCGCGGATCTGTGGCGGTTCCTTGCCCTCAATGAGCAAGGCGGAAAACATGCGGTTTATTCCCAGGTTGCTGCGGTTGACCAGGCGTAGGCGGGTCAGGGCCTCCACCAGCAGCGGATTTCGGGCGGCGGGCTGGTGATGGAGGATATTGTTGGGAGTAATGCCAGCAATGAAGCCCCCGTTGTTGCTGATTTCCAGCCGGTCCGGGTAAAGTTTGACCATCACCGGCCCAGCGATGCGTAGATCCGCGTGGCAGAAGGCGTTCATCAGGGCCTCGCGCACGGCGACTTCCGGCCAGGTGCGGTATTCGTAGTGGAACAGGCCCTGCTGATAGGTGGTGATGGGGTTGAAGGGGACCAGCAGTTCTTCAATGCGCTGAACGGACAATGGCAAGGCACTGACCCGATCCTCCCGGATGCCATACTCGGTATCCGAAGTCATTTGCAGGAACGTCCAGTTGTGGCCGGGAAGATGCTCCCGAATGGCGGCTTCGGTACCGGCCAACAACAGCGCCGCGCGAGTCAGTTTGCCGTGCTTGATCAGGCCCAAGGTGGAGAGCAGTTCAACATCGGTCAGGCGTAGCAGGTCCTCCGGCGCCCGCTCCTTGCGGGCCTGATTACGCAGGGACTCGAGGGCGGTGGCGGATAGTAACTGGTTGTCCACGGGGGAGACGGCTTCGCCGGTGTAATCGGTCTCGCCCGTTTCCACGCCGATTTTGCGGCGCAAGGTGCCAGTGAGCGGCTGGCAATCCTTGCCTACACGGATGGTGCCCCGGCCAGAGCTGTCGGTGTAGGGCGGCATGCCGGGGTAGATCTGCATAAGCAGCAGGCGACCGGTGCCTTCCGGTACGGCCAGCTCTTCGAATACCGGGGTTATTTTCGGGTCCGTCTGGTCGTAAACCGCCTTTTTCAGCAGGTTGATGTCGATTTCCGGCGGAACGCCGATAATGGCACTCTCACGCCCCTGGGACCGGTCGGCCACCCCAAACACCACGGTACCGCCGCCGCCATTGGCCATGCATACGGCCATCTGGACCACGGTTCTCACCGCTTTGTCGCGGCTTTGCGTGTCCCACTGCTTGAAGTCGAGGTCCTGGTCTTCCAGGTCGTCGGCTATGCAGTGCTCCAGTTCCGGGAGCAGGGACTCTATGTTGGCGGCGGTCCTCATGGATGAAGTCATTCCCCTTATTTAACTGGCTCTTTATTTGACGGGCTCTTTATTTGACTGAAATGGGCCCGTCTGGCAGCGCGGCCTTGAGTTGTTGCTTCACTTCCTCGGCCCAGGCATCGATGTCTGCGTCAGACTTCAGCGTGCGGCGGGGTACATGGATAAACTGTATCTCCGGCTCGCACAGCTCGGCTGCCGCCACGGCCACATTGTCAAAGCGGCTGGGAAGTGCGGCGACGCGATCGGCAAACATGGCCAGAGCGCACTGATCCAGCGTGTTCAACACCTCTTGGGTGGATTGAACCGCGACCTCGGGCTGATCGGCCAGGGTCAGGCGCTGGTCTGCCAACAGCTGGTTTCGCTGTTCGGGCTCCAGTTGCTGCCAGTTGCTGTCATCGGCCAGACGAGCCATGCCTTGCTCGTGGCGCTTCTTGTAATCCTGGTCCAGTCGATTCAGCGCATCCCGGAGCGCCTGTGTCAGGCTGGTAATCAGCGGGGCCACCGGGTCGGGGTCGGTCAGCAACTGTCGCTGCTGTTCAATGGTTTCCACCTGAGCCCGGAAGACATCGGCATCGTCGAGCCCGCCTGCGTGGGACATCAATCGCTTCAATATCGCCCAGTTGGGCCAGCGCTGGTGAATGCGCTCCGAGAGGTGCTCCCAGGTCTCGATGTTGGAGGCCAGCTCTTCGCGTCGGTTATAGAGCGCCACCAATTGCTCGTTGCCGGCGGTGAGGCGAATATCGTCAAGAAAGCTGGTGTCCGGGCGCTCCGGTTTGGGCGCCTCCCCGCCGGCCTCGTCAGCCAGGTCGGAAAGCTTCTGCAGGAACTGAGGCACATACGCCAGCTCCTCACCCTGCTTGGCGGACAAACCCACCTTCTGCAGCAGCTTACGGATTTGAATACGCTGGGGGGTAGTGACGGTGGCGGACTCGACCTTGAACAGGGTTTTGCCGATGCTCTTGCGCTCCAGGCTGGAGGGTTCAAGAGGTTGGCCGCGTTCGTCCTGGGCGCGGATAAGGCCAGCCACCAACAGGGCCTGGAGGCCTCCGTCCACGGCGTCGCGGGACCAGCCATAGGGAGAGGACTCAAAATGGGTGCGAATATCCGCACCTTTTTTGCCGCCGGCAATGGCTGCCAGAATGGCTTTGCACACTGGGTTCTTGGCCGGCTCGCCATCATCTCCCACGGCCTTGAGGGCGTCTGGGGCACCTTTCTGGGCCTTTTCGTAAACCTTGGACCAGCCGGCATGGTCAGCGGTATGGAAGTGAGGGTAAAGCCGTTGCAGGGCGTTGTTGGCGGCTTCCAGAATCATTTCCTGGAGATCGTTGCCCAGAATCTCGTTACCGCCCCCTTGGAAAACACGGGCTCCGGAGAAGGCTTCGTTCAGTAATTCCCGGATCTTGCCCTCAGCAGTCTGCTTGGTGGTTTCCATGGCAGCCCGGGCCTCTGTGCCCTCCGGGGTGTTGGGCACGCCCCGCTTGTCCAAGGTGGCACTGGCGGCCTTGAAGTCGATCAAATGGTGGCGTAGGTCATCGGCAGAGCGTTTGGGGATGAACACGAATACGGTGGGCGATTGATTACCGGCTTGCCGGGCATCGGCGCGTACGGAGTTCTCGTCGCCGCTCCATCCATCCCGAACCCAGACGCAAATGCGTTGGTCGGCATCGTCTGGCAGCTGCGCGTCGAATACCGGGTAAATATCGCGGGTGACTTTTGCATCACCCTGAACCAGCGACAGCTTGCGGGCCGCCTCGCCAAAGGTGCGGCGGATACGGTCATCGCGTTCGGCATGAATGCGGTGCGCCTCGCTGGATAGGGCCGCGCGTTGGCTGAGGAATTCATCGGTCCAAGCGGCGCTCTCTTCGGTCTGGATGCGGTACTCATCGCCGACTTTCATCAGCAGCTCGCAGCGATCCAGCAATCCCGGAAGTTTGCTGCGCAGGCTGCTACTCCCGCTGGACAGGTCCTCGACAAGCAAGTCCGCCAGGGAATCCACCGTGGCACGAATGCCGACTTCGTTGTTCTGACCGCCCAACTTGTTGATCAGGAACACCAGGCCGCAGGCACGAGCCATCAGGCGTTCGTCGTCCGAGCCCTTGATCCAGCTCATGGTTTTTTCATGAACCTTGCGGGGCAGAATGCGCGACTGGAGTAGTTTGTCGGCGGAATCGAAGTACAGGTAATCTGCTGGCACCACATAGCCCAGAGGGGCCTCCAGGTTGGTCTGGATGACCTTGTGCACCATGCTGAGCTGGTTGCGCAACTGGCTGTCGGTGCCCGTTTGATCCAACACGCGAAGGGTGTTTTCCCAGAAACGTCTGCGAACCGGCAGGATGGGATAATCCTGTGGGAAGTAGGGCAAGTCATCCTGACGGTGGCCGAGGGTGGTCCCGGCCAAGTGCCTGGAAATTTCCCCCAGGTTGGTTTGCATGATCTGCTCAATGGGGGACTTGGCTTCCGGCTTCTTGGCCAGGATGACTTGGCGGATCACGGCATCGACATCGGCGTCCGAGAGCTCAACGCGGATGGTGAAACGGCCCTCAAGCTTTTTCAGGTTACTGGTGCCGGTAACGGCGGTCTGACCGGTACCAATGAACAGAAGCTTGCCAGCAAAGTTCTTGCAGCATGCTTCCACCACTTCCTGTACGGCGATGGAGCGCTGGCTGTCCTCGCCAATGAACTGCTGAACTTCGTCCAGAACGACCAACGTCAGCGGGAATTTTCCCTCTTGTGTCAAAGCTTGGCGAATGGCCTTGAGCATATCGTCACTGGAGATGTCCTGAACGTACGGATACAGGTTGTTCAGGGTTTCGACACAAGACGCTGGCGAGGTGAACAGGGCAGGCTTGGCCTGTACCAGAGCATCGTGCAAACCTTCGGCCACGTAGAAATTATCCAGCTCCTCATTCCAGTCGAAGCCGTTGGCTTCCACCTGTTTGCGCACCTGGTCATAGATGCCCTCGTGCCTGAGCCACATGACGAAGCGGGCAACCGGGTACTGCTCCGGCAGATCGACAGACTTAAACAGAATTCTGAGAAGGGCGAGGCGCACACTGCCGCTGGCACCGGAGCCCAAGGTCCCGGACGCAGCATGCAAGCCACCATGACGTTTGGCCTGAGTGCTGAGCTCTCTCAGGTGATCGCTGATGCCTTGGGGCAATTGGGCAATTCCCCGGGCCGTGGCTCCGTCTTCAAAGACGGTATCCACCCACAGCGCCCGCAGCATTTTGACCAGATGGGATTTGCCGGAGCCATAGAACCCGCTCACCCAAACGGCCGGCTGCTGGGCCTGGTCGATATTCTTGAGGTAGGTTTCGAGGATGTGTGACATCCCTTTTTCGTACTGACCATCACAAACGAACGTTTCCAGTTCGTAGCGAAGAACCGCCAGGGCATGGCTAGTGGTCTCGTCGTTGACGCTTGCCACCCCCTCGTTGACCAGCTTCCGGGTAGCTGGATCCTTCTGATAAATGTCACGATTCTTCATTAACAACCTCTTGTTCAGACATTCTTATCCGCCGTGATGGGCATGGCGAGATAGTTCCACCCATCGTAACCGTCCAGCAGTCGGTAGTTGTTGTTTTCGTAGCTTCCAGGGAAAAACACCAGCAACCGCCCGGGTACCCGGGGAGCAAGCTTGTCGACCACATCCTTCACCTTGAGGAAGCCGAACAGTGACCCGACGCCCTGGATTGCTACCACAGCGCTCTCATCAATATTGCGGCTGTCCAGAAAGCGCTCGAATTCATCCACGATGTAATCGAGATACTTGGGCAGTACAGTGGCCAATAAATGCGGCTGCTGGAAGTAGCTCTTGGCATAACGCTGGCTACTGAGCCAGGCTGCAAAAGTGTTGGTTAAATCGAACAGCGCCCAGGCGTGACCGGCCTGTTTGGTGACAATTTCAAACTCATCGACCCGGGCCCGGAGCCAGCGCTCCTCGTTCTCGTTGTAAACACAGAAGATAACGCGCTGTGCTGCAGCCGCATCGTCCCGCCAAGGAATGGATATATGCCTGCTGTAGGATTGCACCAACCGTTTAACCCTGCTCACGCAGCCACTCCTCTTCTTGCTGGTTGATAAGGCTCGGGAAAAGCACCTCGATCACATCCCCCACCCGCTTGAAGGTTATCCAGCCTTTACGTGAGGCCTCCTCGGCGAGCTCGATGGCTTTGTCGCGCGTGCAGTCGAGCAGCTTTATATATTCGGTGCGAAAGAGCCCCTGCCCTCGGGTTCCGGTCAAGTATCCAAGCAAAAGTGCGTACGAAACACTCCCCGGAGTGGGTGTGGGATGGGTGCGGCTTTTTTTTACCCTACCTGTCAGGTGGCCTGCCTTGGTCCAGCTTGAATTGATGTTCTGTGCTGTCGATTTCAGGGTTGCCTTGCTGAAACGGCCAGGTTCCTGGCTGTCGATAAATTCTTCCACGGACTCCCGGTTGATCACTGTCCCTTCTGGACATTTCAGGATAAGGGGTGCCGTGGAGCGAAAGATGGAGTCCCGAGCATAGGCGCACAGCACGGCCAGCAGTGGTCGCCCTGCTTCATCTCGCTCCCAAAAATGCCGTAGGGCGCGAAACAGGATGTGGGCTGTATCCAGAGAATAGAGCTCCGCCAGGTGACGGTAGGTCAACCTACGGGTTTTTCCCGAGCGTTTGGCGAGGCAGTTGTCCTCTTCAACTGCCCGCAGGTAGTCGCCTTTCGAGGCATCTTCGAGGCCGACATAGCCGAGGAGCGCTGCCAGCTCGTCGAGCATCAAGGTTCGGGAACTGTGTGCTCCTCCCCGCTCGAAACGAAACCCGAACCGGGCCAGCGACTTATGATTTTTTGCCATTGTCGCCACTGGTGTCACTTGCTCCGCCTTTACGTACCCACTCATCAATCTCATCTTTCTTGAACTTCCAAAAACGGCCCACCCGGTGTGCTGGCATGGAGTGTTTATCTATCCAGCGGTATACCGTGTCATTGCTAACACCCAGGTGTTTGCCTATTTCATCTACGGATAACCAGCGGTCTTCCATCTCGGCCATGTTTTCGCTTCCTATGGGCGATGGTATTGCCGCCCTGCCTGGGACGGCGAGGTCTCACGGGGTAGCCCCCTCCAACTTAAACTAATAAGCCAATATATAGAGGTGACACTATGCTCTCAACCGGTTTAATCCGGATGGACCAGCAAAGAGCTACATATATAGTGTTTCAATATGAATAAAAGGTCGTTAATACTGATATAATTAACGCTTGGGTGGCCAGCGGGCGCATTACCTTATCGGAAGGGCCTCGCTCATTCGCATTCAGCTGGCAGGTCTTTTTACCCCCCTCCCCCCGGCAGCTCCGCCAATGGCACCACCCCATCCACCACAATCTGCTGCGCCTCCGGCTCCCGACTCCCCGGCCGGTTATCCACCCGCAACTGCTGGCACACATAATCCACCAGCGCCTGCCGTGTCTCCAGCACCAGCTTGCCGCCCTGCATGGCATAGTCCCGGGCGATCACGGTCTGCTGGGCCTTGCTCAGGCGCGGGTCCGGTTTAAGGGTAATGCTGACACGCTGCTGCCAGGCTGTGTCCCGGCTGGCCGGATGGGTAGCCGCTGTCAACAGCCCCGGCTCATCGCTGATCCGGCTCAGCACGAAATCCCGAAAGTCCCCATTCTTCTCGCACCAGGCGCGCACATGCCAGCGGTAGCCGGAATGCACCACCGTGTGCGGCTGGATCACCCGGGTTTCGGGGTGCGGGTTGGCCAGTGAGGCGTAGCACAGCTCCACGCGCTTCTGCTCCCGGCAGGCTTGCAGGATAGGCCGCAGCACCTGGGGCCGCAGGTCGCGGGCCGGGGGCAGCAGGACTTCAGTGGCCACTTCGCGCACGGCCAGCTCGGCAAAGGAGCAGGCCAGGTCTTCGCGGGCGTGCATCATTTGCAGGTATTCATCGGCCAGGCCGCGGGTAAATACCGGCTTGAAGGTGGCGCTGGGCACATAGCCCTTCAGGGAGCGATCGTAGGTCAGGTTGTCCGGGGCATGCTGGCCCAGGTACTCGTTGATATCCTTGGAGGCCTGCTGCCGACCGATGCCGAAGGCGCGCATCAGGTGGTTGGTGGTCAGGCGCCCTTCCCACAGGGCAATCACCTCGATCAGCCGGTAGCGAAGCAGCAGATCCCAGCGCAGGGGCCATTGGGCGGCGTTGGTGGCGGCGGTGCGGGCCATGGTGGGCTCCTCGGGGGTTTATGCTTGACTGTTTATGCCTGATAAGACGACGTGTACATGATTACAGTATAGTCATGTCGATAATAAATACATAGCATGGCGTCACAGTATTCGATTGGGGGACCTTCGCCATGACACTTCGCTTTCGACGCACCCTGCGTATCGCGCCTGGCCTGCGCCTGAACCTGGGCAAGCGTGGGGTCAGCGTGTCCGCCGGTGTGCGCGGTGCAGGTGTGACCCTGGGTCGTCAGGGTCTGTATGGCAATGTGGGGGCGCCGGGCACGGGTTTGTCGTACCGCACTCGGCTGGAGGCGGGCAAGGTTCAGCGAGGCCCGGGGAGCCGTCGAGCCGCCCCATCGCGGGCAGGCGCTCGGCAAATTCCCTCGGCACTGGCGCTGGAGGCCAACAGCGGCCAGTTGCTGGCACTGGATGCCGAGGGGCATCCGCTCGATGACAGCAGCCTGCGCGGGCACAGCGGGGCGATTCTGGCCGAATTGCAGGCCGCCGTCACAGCTCTGGTGGCGGAACATAACCGTCGCCTCGACGCCCTCGCCCGCCTGCATGAGGGCACGCCCGCCCCGGACGCCTTCCCTGAATGTCTGACATTGCCGTTCGACGTGCCAGCACCCGAGGCGCCGCGCCGCCCCCGGTCGATCTGGTACCTTCTTGGCCGGTTACTGTTGCCCGGCTATCGCCGCATAACCGATCGCGAATGGCAGGCACAATGGCAGGAATATCAAGACAGCGAGCAGGTCTGGGCGCGGCAACAAGCCCTGCATGCGGCGCGCGAGCAGCGGCGCCAGCAGGCCTACGCCAGCGCGCTGCAGGGCGACCCGGCAGCGGAAGAGTGGGTGCTTGAAGATCATCTTGAAGACATCGACTGGCCGCTGCCAACGGAGGCCAGCTTTGAGCTGCGCGACCAGGGCCGCACCCTGGCGCTGGATGTGACCCTGCCCGATGCCGACAGCCTGCCCGGCCTGCGACTGCGCGCCTATCAGCGTGGCCTGGGGATTTCCGTGGCGCGTTTGTCAGCCACCGCACGCCGCACGCTGTACAGCCAGCATGCCCATGCCATTGGTTTCCGCCTGATCGGCGAAGCCTTCGCCGCCGCGCCCAGTGTCGAACGTGTGATATTGTCCGCCTGTACCGTGCGCGCGGACGAGCTGCGCGGGGGGCAGCGCGATGTTTACCTGTATAGCGTGCAGGTGAGCCGGGATGTCTGGGGAGATATCCGCTTCGATGCGCTGACCGATATTGATCCGGTGGCGTCGCTGGATCAGTTCGAGTTGCGCCGGGATATGACCGTGACGGGGATATTCAGGGAGATCGAACCGTTTGGGGGGTAAAGAACAATGACTAGAATCATCGTCGTGATCCTGGCCTGTGCCTGGCTGGCGGCCTGTACAGCCAGTGCGCCTGTTGAGCGTGGTTCCGCCGAGCCATCACCCGATCTTGCGGGCGCCCGGGGCTCAGTGGCGCTGCCGCTGGCGGATGCCGTTATGCCTCATGTCTTCACACTGATCGCCCACGACCGTAGCGGTGATCCTGTGGGCCAAGGCAGTGCTTTCTTGTGGGATCAAGGCTATCTGGTGACGAATGCCCACGTTATCGCCGGCGCAGCCTGGGTGGAGGTGTTTACCGAGACAGGCGAGGCACGCGGCTCTGTTCCTTATGCGTTGCATGTGGATGTGGAGCAGGACCTGGCTGTTCTGCCATGGCTGGGGCAGGCGGCAGACGGGCTGCCACTCGCCAGCGGACGCGGCAACCGGGGGGATACCGTCTTCGCATTCGGGGCGCCGATGGGCCTGGAAGGGTCCATGTCCAACGGCATTATCTCGGCGCATCGTCGCCTGGACGATGTGGATTACTTGCAGACCACTGCCCCCATTTCACAGGGATCCTCCGGCGGGCCACTGGTCAATGAGGCTGGCCAGGTGGTCGGTGTCATCACCGCCTTCTTCCATGGTGGGCAGAACCTGAATCTGGCTGTGCCGGCAAGCGTGCTGGCTGCGATCGATATCGATCAGACCGCACGGCAACCCTTCCCCGCGGATATGCCCCACTCCTCCGCGGCGACTCGGCCAGGTGACCATGATGACGAGATAGATGAGTCGTTACTGATAATGCTGCGCCTTGCGTTTGCGGAAACTCTGAGGCCCTACCAGATGACATATGGCGAATTGGACGAAGAGGAATTTGAAGTATTCCGCCTGGACTTACGCCGGGGCGAGTACATTACCCTCGAGGCGCGATCGCCCAACATTGATATGATGTTGTTGGTCCTGGAGGCTGCAAGCCTGGAGAGCAATACTTCCTGGGAACGCAGGGACGATGACGGCGGCCGCGGCACCGATGCGCGAATTGATTTTCGAGTGCCGAGGGATGGCATTTACTATGTAATGATCGCGTCCTACGACGGTGAACCCGGCGAATATAGTGTCGGATACCTGGCTCGCACTGAGCGGCTTGACGCGCGCTGGCACTGGGCCGCTACCGGTGACGATGACACCGTTTACCTCCTGGATTTGCGCTCCATTCAGGGGCCTGCATCGGCTCGGCGCGCCTGGGTATTAGTGGAATACCCGGAACCTCTCTACACGACTCAGGGGAACCTGCGCTACTCTTCCGCGCGTATGTTGTGGACCATGCGATGTCATCAGCGCAGCCTGTCTGCAAGTGAAATCACCAAGCTGGAAAACAGACGTGTAGTGTTCAGCGAAACGATCCCGAGCTTCCGTGTCGAGTGGATCAATGCCGCACCCAACACCATAGGCGAAATCCTTCTCGAAGAGGTATGCCGCTGATAACAGGTTTGCTTCATGCCAACGTGGGCTTTTTCATTTCAGCGTAAACAAGCCCCAAGAATTGGCCTGGCCCACTCCGGCGTTTGTTCCAACTGCTCCGGCATCTGCGGGCAAACCAACCTCCCCTGCTCAATACGCGCCACCGGCAGCGGGTCAGGAATCGGCGCTCCTTGCGGCACGGTGCGGCTGTTATCAAACAGGTTCACGCGCTGCACATGGGGCAGCAGGCCAATCAGGTTGGCGCGGGCGCTGTCGAAGCGGGCGCGGATCTTGTCTTCGGGGATGTCGTGGCCGCCGACGGCGACGCGGGCCAGTACGCGTTCGCGATGCAGCGCGGGGGAGCTCAGGCCGCAGAACCAGATCAGCACGTCGTGGGTGTGGGTTGCGGCCAGAATACGTTTGGGCAACGTATTGCCGCCCAGGGTGGTTTCCAGGGCGTGGTGCTCTCCGGCTGCCAGCGCCTGATCCAGACGTCGCACGCCCTCCTGCCAGGCCAGGGCGTTGGCCTGCTGCTGGCTGCAGCCGGTGTGGGCCTTGAGTTCGCGAGCAAAGGTATCAGGGTTGAACCAGTCCAGCCCCTGGCGCCGGATCAGATGACCGCCGATGGAGCTTTTACCGGCGCCGTTGACGCCCGCCAGCACAAACAGGACCGGGCGTGCCACTAATGGCTCTCGCCCGCCTTCACCTCATCGGTCAGGCTGGTGGGTTCATCCATGAGGGCGCGCAACCGGTCACCCGCCTCGGCCTGCCTCAGCGACGCCAGATGCCCGTCGAAGCGGGTACGCAGTTGGGCCAGGGCCGAAGCCTCGTCGTTCCCGGCGTGCGCCAGCTGGTGCATCAGTTCGCTGTAGGCCTCGGCCGACAGGATTACGGCTTCGGGGCGGTTGTGATTGGTGACCAGCAGCCGGCCCTGCTCGCGGACAGAACGCATCACGTCGCGCCAGCCGGCCCGTTTGAGGTCGGAGGCCGGGCGCCGATCCAGATCGTCAAAAGCGGTTTGGGTGGCCATGGGAAAGGCCCTCCTGAGCTGACTATGAACTCCCAGAATAGGCCATAAGGGCAAAAATAGCAATTATGGCCTCAGCCCGCGCCCAAGCCAAAAAAGGCCCGCCGAAGCGGGCCTTCCGGAGCAGGCACCCTGCGGCGCCCGGTATCACTCCAGTCGTTCGCTGCACTCTGCCCGGCTGCCGTCGTGGCGGCAGCGGATATTGCGCAGCAGGGACATCATGTCGGCGTTGTACACGCCCTGCTGAGTCAGATCGACACGGGCCTCGCGCATCATTTCGTCATAACGCAGAGTGTCTTCCTCATTGATGCGGATCCAGCGGTCGTCGCTGACATCGTTGTAGGAATTGTCTACCACGGCCTGAGCGCGCTCGTGCAGGTTCTCGAACACATACTGGCGTGACCAGTTGGCGAAGCCGTTCGGCAGTTTTTCATGCCGTGCGACCAGCTGCATGGTCAGTTGCCCCAGGGTGTAGTCCACGATGCCGCCATCCGGCCCCATGCCGCGATACAGTTCCAGGGCGCTGTAGGCCATCATCGGCGCAAAGCAGATGTCCACGCTGTGGTTGTTGAAGCGCCCGGCGAAGTTGGTGATATCGGACATCACCGGCGACATCCCCACCCGTGCCGCCATGCGACCCTGCGCCACATCATGCTCCAGCACAGAGATCGACCGGCCCGCCAGCGCGTTGACGTTATTGATGCTCTGGTCTTTCACGAACAGGTAGGCCGCCCCCATCGGCGCCATCCCGATGACCTCGTAGGAGCCGCTGCGCATGTTGTCGGTAATGCGCGGGTTGTTGCTGGCCAGCACCTGCGCCACAGTGCGCATGACATCATAGTTCGGAATCGCACCGATGGAATCGAGGCTACCCACATAACTGTTGAGGTTACGTGCACGCAGCCCGGTCATCGCCACCAGGTCGCATTGCCCGGCGAGGAATTCCTCATAGGCAATATTCTCATCCGTAAAGGCGCGCATGCGCAGATCAACACCCTGGTTCAACGCCGCCGTGCGGTAGTCGCGCAGCAGGTTGAAGGTGTCACCGGAGGTGCCGATGATATCGAACACGCAGAAGTTGATACGCGTGTTGGCCTGGGCCGCACCCGCCATCCCCATCAGGCTCAAGGCGAGCAAGGTTGATACAAGACGTTTGCAAAACATGTCACTTCTCCTTTACAGCAGATCGTCGATGTCGATCTGCTCGCGGTCTTCACGATCATCCCAGAACGTGCCCAGCCGCCCATACGGGGTGCGCTGGCCGGTGTTCTCCGTCCACATGCGGTCGGAAACGCCCCGGACCATTTCTGCGGCAATGGCGTCGAGCAACGCATTGTCCGGGTCCAGCTCACTGGTGTCGTAGTTGCCGAAATCGCGGATACCACGGCGCACATGCTCGTCATTGCCCACGCTGTAGGCGGCGACCACGTACAGCGCGCTGTTCAGGCGCACGCCC
>PNLU01000003.1 GCA_013823245.1 Alcanivorax sp. | reverse complement strand
GCGTAGAGCACCGGCACCGTGATCAGGTTGAGCAGCACGAACAGCAGGCCACCGACCGAGGGAATCGCCATCGGAATCATCAGGTCAGCACCGCGGCCGCTGGCGCTGAGGACCGGTAGCAGGGCCAGAATGGTGGTGGCGATGGTCATCACTGCCGGGCGGAGGCGTCGCATGCCGCCCTCCATGGCGATGGCGCGTACGGCGGCGACACTGTCCGGCGGTGTGGCGCGCATGCGCTGTGTCAGGTAGGTAGCCATGACCACGCCGGTGTCGACCGCGATGCCAAACACGGCCAGGAAGCCGACCCAGACGGCGACGCTGAGATTGATCGGTTGCAGCTGGAACAGGTCGCGCATGTTGATGCCAAACACGGCGAAGTTGGCGAACCAGCTCTGGCCATACAGGTGCAGCATGATGAAGCCGCCAGCCCAGGCAATGGCGATGCCGCTGAACACGATCAAGGCCGTGACGGTGCTGCGGAACTGCAAATACAGGATCAGGAAGATCAGCAGCAGCGAGACCGGTACCACCAGTTGCAGGGTGCGTGTGGCGCGCAGCTGATGCTGGTATTCGCCAGCGAACGCATAGCTCACGCCGGTCGGGATATGCACGTCGCCGCTGTTGATGCGCTGCGCCAGGTAATCCTGCACGCCCTCGATGATGTCCACTTCTGCCAGCGCCGGTTGCCCGCCGAAGGTGACATAGGCCGTCAGGAAGGTGTTTTCGGCGCGAATCATCTGCGGACCGCGCACGTAGTTGATCTGTGCCAGCTGGCCTAGCGGCACGCGGTTGCCGTCGCCGGTATCGATCAGCACTCGCGCCAGCTGTTCAAGGGTATTGCGTTGCTCCCGCGCGTAGCGGATGCGCACCGGATACCGTTCGCGCCCCTCGACGGTTTGCGTGACACGCTGGCCGCCGACGGTCAGCGCGATGGCCTCCTGGACATCCTGCATGGCCAGCCCGTAGCGGGCGATGGTGCGGCGGTCCGGTACGATTTCCAGGTAGGGCTTGCCCACCACCCGGTCGGCGTTAATTGTCTCCGGCAGGATGCCCGGTGCGTCGCGCAGCAGTGATTCAAACAGGCTGGCCATCTGTTCCAGCGTGTCCAGGTCTGGTGCGCTCAGCTTGATACCCATGCTGGCGCGCATGCCGGTCTGCAGCATCAGGAGCCGGGTTTCGATCGGTTGCAGCTTCGGTGCAGGAATCACCCCGGGTAAGTCGGCGGCGGCAACAATCTCGTGCCAGATGTCGTCCGGCGAGCGGATATGATCGCGCCACTGACGATAGGGGCGCCCGCGCCGGTCCGGGATCAAGTCGCCCGTCGCGTCGCGCTCGAAGCCGTCACTGCGCCGATCATAACGAAAGTTGATGCGCCGTCCTTGCGCGTCAGTGCGGTACTCGCTGTGGTATTGGATGATGGTTTCGATCATCGACAGTGGCGCCGGGTCGAGGGCGCTGTCCATGCGGCCGAGCTTGCCGGCCGCCAGTTTTACTTCCGGTATGGCGCTGATCGCCTGATTCTGCCGCGTCATCACATCCAGCACTTCGCTGATGGCGGCGTGTGGCATGGTGCTGGGCATCCACAGGAAGCTGCCTTCATCGAGCGCAGGGCGGAACTCGCGTCCGAGCCCGGGCAAGGTGCGGCTGGCCGCCTGCCACGGTGTGCTGTGGCGCAGCTCCAGACCCACTGCCGCCAACGGTTTGGCGAGTGGCGCCAGCGTGCGATCAAAGCCGATCCAGCTGAGTGTGCCCGCCAGTACGACTGCTGCCGGGAGCAGCAGGAAGACGCCCTTGTGCACCAGCGCCCAGCGCAGCAGCGCCGGGTAGCACATCATGAACAGCCACAGGAGGCCGAGGAGGGCGGCAAACAGCAGCAGGATAAACAGAATGTTGCGCAGCATGCCGGGCGCCGGGCCGAGAGGCTCCCAGACCAGGGCCAATACCACCAGCAGCACCAGGATGCAGGCCAGCGCCGGCAACCGCCCGGCATACGGACGCAGGGCCGCCGGCAGCGGGCTGCCGCGCAGCTGCCAGAACGCCATCGCCGCCAGGGCCAGTGTGGTCAGCAGGAGCCACAGCCAGCTGTAGTGAATCGCCAGCGCCAGCAGGGGGATGGCCACCAGTGCCAGCGTCAGGCCACGGCGGCGCGCCGCATCGAAACGCAAGAGCAGCTGCAGCAGCGTCGGCACCAGCGTCAGGGTCAGGATGACCGCCGCCAGCAGCACGAAGGTCTTGGTCCAGGCCAGCGGCGTGAACAGTTTGCCCTCGGCGCCGGTCATCGTGAACACCGGCAGGAAGCTGATCACGGTGGTGGCAATGGCGGTGATGACCGCTGAGCCTACTTCCTGTGTGCCTTGCAGTACCTGTTCGTACAGCGACTCGTCAGGGTGGTCCCGGGTGCGGCGAATAATGTTCTCGGCAACGATGATGCCCATGTCGACGATGGTGCCGATGGCGATGGCAATACCGGCCAGGGCAACGATATTGGCATCGATGCCGAACAGGCGCATGGCGATGAAGCTCATCAATACAGCCAGTGGCAGCAGCAGTCCGACCGCCATAGCCGTGCGCAGATGCATCAGCAGTGCCAGCACGACCACTGCGGTGACCAGCAGCTGCTGGGTCAGCGCGTCGTTCAGGGTGCCGAGCGTTTCCTGGATCAAGTGGGTGCGGTCGTAGAAGGGCACCAGGGTGACCTGGCTCAGGGTCAGCCAGGACGGCCACTCGCTGCGCGGGTGGCTGCGCAGCCACTGCAACCAGGCCTCGTCATCGGCCGTGTGCTGCCAGCTCTGGTCCACCGGTAATTGCTGCGCGGTGGCAAAGCGGCGCACGTCTTCGGGGTGGGTGGTCTGCCAGTCGATCACGGCGCGTGCCGGCAGGCCGGTGCTGAGCGTGTCAATGCGTTCCCGGGTATTGTGGATCGCCTGCATCGGGTTGTAGCCCTCGCGCACCGTGACCACGCCGCCAACCGCTTCGGCGCCGTTGATGTCCAGCGCGCCACGGCGGTCGGCCGGGCCGAGCGTGACATGGGCAATATCGCGAATACGCAGCGGTGTCTGATCGGGTCCCAGCCGCACGACGGCCTGCTCAATATCCTCCAGCGAGCGGATGAAGCCGACGCCGCGCACCAGGTACTCGACACCGTTGATCTCGGTGGTGCGGGCACCCATGTCCAGATTGCTGCGGCGCACGGCATTCAGTACGGCGGACAGTGGTATACCGTGGATCTGCAGGGCCTCCGGGTCGAGATCGATCTGGTACTCCCGCACGTGGCCGCCCAGTGACGCCACCTCGCTGATGCCTTCCGCAGCCAGCAGCGCAAAGCGCACATACCAGTCCTGCAGGCTGCGCAGTTCGTGCGGCGCCCAGCCGCCGGTGGGCTGACCGTCCGGGTCGCGGCCTTCGAGGGTATACCAGTAGACCTGGCCGAGCGCGGTGGCGTCAGGCCCCAATGCCGGCTGCACGCCGTCGGGCAGGGTGCCGGATGGCAAGCTGTTGAGCTTTTCCAGCAGGCGCGCCCGCGACCAGTAGAAGTCGATGTTGTCGTCAAAGATCACGGCAATCGAGCTGAAGCCGAGCATGGACAGGCTGCGCACATCCTTGACGCCCGGCACCCCCATCAAGGTTACCGACAGCGGGTAGGTCAACTGGTCCTCGACATCCCGTGGCGAGCGGCCGGGCCAGTCGGCAAACACGATTTGCTGGTTCTCGCCCAGGTTGGGAATGGCATCCACCGGCACCGGCGAGCGTGGCAGGCCGGTATCCCAGTCAAACGGCGCCACGGCGATGCCGGTGCCGATCAGCAGCAGGGTCACCAACAAGACCACCGGCTTGCGTGTCAGGCAGAAATGGATCAGTGCGTTGAACGGGCCGCGGTCGTCAGTGGACATGTTCCCCTCCACGTCCGCCGGTCGGCGCCATCATGCTGGGCAAGCCACGAATCTGCCGTTCGCTGTCGAGCCGGAAGGCGCCCTCGGTCACCAGTGTTTCACCCGCGTCCAGACCGTCCAGCACGATGTAGTAGTCACCGACTTCGGCGCCGAGCGTGACCTGGCGAGGCACAAACGTGGCGGGCTCTTCGGTGGTGCGGACATAGACCAGGGCGCGACGGCCGGTGAGCAGCGGCGCACTGCGCGGAATCACCACGGCTGCCGGTTGCGGGAGCGACAGCCGTGCCCGGGCCAGCATGCCCGGCCGCAATACGCCGTCCGGATTGTCCAGCGCCAGCCGTACGCGCGCTGTACGGCGGCGCTCGTCGAGCATCGGCTCCACCAGCGTCACGCGAGCATCGAAGCGGCTGCCCGGCAGGCCGTCGATCTCAACCTCGGCGTCGGCGCCGGGCGTCAGGCCAGCCAGATCCTGTTCGTAGGCTTCCAGCAGCACCCACACCCGCGACAGATCGGCCAGCCGGTACAGGGGGCTGCCGGTACTGACGTAGTCGCCTTCGCGTACCAGTTGCTCGATAACGGTGCCCGCCTGCTGTGCGTGGACCGGCAGATGCTGGCGGGGGCGTCCCGCAGCGAGGATGGCGTCGATGGTGGCGTTGTCGATATCCAGCAGGCGCAGTCGTTGTCGCGCAGCGTTCAGCAGGGTGCTGTCGCCTTGCTGGCGCGCTGCCCGGGCGGTCTGCAGCAGGGCCTCTTGCTCGGCCATCAACTCGGCGCTGTAGACGCTGGCCAACAGGGTGCCGGTGTCGATGTGGGCGCCGGTACTGGTGATGTAGAGCTGCTCGATGCGCCCCGGAAAGCGGGCCGCCAGGGTGCGCAGCCGCTGCTCGTCATAACTGATGCGACCGGCCAGCGACAGCTGGCGGGACAGGCTCAGGTATTGGGCTGGCGAGGTGCGCAGTGCCATCAGCGCCTGGGCGCGGTCGTCGAGCACCAGTGCGGTGTCTGTCGCCTCATGCCCGGCAGCGTGGTCTGACGTTCTGACCGGCACCAGTTGCATGCCACAGATCGGGCAACGGGCGTTGGCGTCGTCAAGCCGTACCTGCGGATGCATGGCACAGGTGTACTGCTGCCGGGCCGCGCTCGCTGGCAGCAGGCTGCTACCCGGCACGGGGCTGGCGGGCGCCGCGTGCTGGTGGTGCGCATCATCGCTGCCGGCCGCTGGCACCAGGCCGGTGGTGAGCAGGGCCAACAGGGTCAGTGGCTGCAGGGCGCGTTTCATGGTGTCTCTCCGTGATATGTCAGCAGCGAACGACCGGTCAGGGCGTCGATGTCGGTCTGATAGCCGAGGGCGTCGGCCAGGGCACGCTGGTGACTGAGGGCAAGGGTGAGGCGCTCGCGCTGGCTGGCAATCAGGTCGGCGAAACTGGCTTGCCCGGCCTGCCAGGCGGTGACGGTGACGGCCATGGCCTGTTCTGCGCGTGGCAGCAGGCTGTCCTGATAGAGGCGGACAGTGCGCGCGGCCTGTTGCAGGTTGAATAGCGCGATTTCCAGGTCTGCCGCCAATCGTTGCTCTTGTTCCTGCAACTGCCAGTGGCTGGCGCGATGCAGGGCGTCGGCTTCCGCGCGCTGGGCGCGATAACGGCCACGTTGCAGGGGCAGCTGGATGCCGACCATCAGCGCCAGCTCGTCCCGGGGCATCATGTCCTGGCGCATGTACTCCAGACCCAGTTTCAGATCCGGCCGACCGGCGCGCTCGGCCAGTTGCTGGCCGCGGGCGCGCGCGTCGATCTGGTGGCGCAGAGCGCGTAGTTGCGGATTGTGCTCGGTCAGGGAGGCCAGCAGTGGTGCCGCGTCATCGGGCGGTACGGGCGGGGCGGGCAAGGTGGTAACGGGATGACCCAGCGCGGTGCTATCGATAGCAAGGGCAGAGGCCAGCCGGGAGTGTGCGGCCCGCTGCTGGCTGCGCAGTGCCTGTTGTTCGTTGGCCAGCCGTGCCTGCTCATTCTGCAGCCGCAGCAGCGCTGGCAGGTCACTGCGACCGGTTTCATAACGGCGCCGGGTCTGCTCGGTCAGTTGGGTCAGCAGGGACAACTGTTCGCCAACCAGCGCCTCAGCGGCCTGACTCCAGGCATAGTCGATCCAGGCGCGACGCAGCTCGCGCTCAACCGCTAACTGGTTGGCATGCAGCGTGGCACGGGCTGCTTCGACTTCATCGTCAGCGCGCTGGCGTGTCAGTCCGCGCTTTCCCCACAAGGGGATGGATTGAGTCAGAGCCAGGCTCTGGTTGCCGGATTCGCGCAGTCCCTGATTCAGCTCCAGCATCGGATCGGGCAAGGCCGCCTCGCGCTGACCACGGCTTGCGGCGGCCCCCACCAGCGCCTGACTGGCCTGCAGACGCGGATGATGATGGTATGCGTAGCGCACCATCTCGCTGAGCGAGGCATCTGCTTGCAGTGATTCTGGCGTTGTGGTGTCTGCGGTGGCTGGCGCAGGCCATGGCAGTCCGAGGCATAACAGCAGTGCCAACAGTTGCCGGCGGTGGCCGACGGCGGTGGGTGGCCTGGCAGCAACCCGGCGGATCGCAAAGACAGTCTGTTGCATGAGTGGTCTTCCTGAATAGCAAAGAACAAAGGCGCAGCCGTTGGCGGGCCTTGTTCAAATCAGGAAGACCTGGTTCATCAGAAAAAGCGGTGGGTCATGGCGCGGCTGGATGGTGTGATCCGGCTGTGCCTGCTCGGAATGAGCGGGCAGCGCGTTGCCGTGGGGGATATTCGCGGGCTGATGTGCGCTCTGCTCGAGTTCAACCGGTATCTGCTCTGCGGCCTGACACGGGTAACAGTCATCTTCAGTCCCCTGCATTGCCTCATGCGTTGCAAACGGACAGTCCGGCTGATGTGTACTCTGCGTCTCAGTGTGTGGTGGTGGTATGTTGGCCGCCAGACCCAGAGCGGGACAGACCAGCAGGCTCCAGCACAGCAGCGTCGCCATCAGTGGCGAGGCGAGCCAGGCGCGGGCGCTTGGGTTGGCGATGCTGTGCATGATACGGGCCTGTTGAGTGGCGCTTTAAACCCATGGTGTTCCGCCGCGCGTGGCGCAGCAACGACTATCGCAGTGTTTTTTGATCTGGGTCAGGATCATGACTGCCCTCCCTTCAGGCATTGCGTGATAAAGCCCGCGATATCGCGAATCTGCGGCAGGCAGACCTCGTGCCCCATGGGGTAGCTTTGCCACGAGGGCTCCAGGCCCATTTCCCGCAACTGCACGGCGGCGCGTTCCCCCAGCATCATGGGCACCATGGGGTCGGCGCTGCCGTGATAGATGCGCACGGGCAAGCGCCGGTTGGCGTCGCTGGGGCGGGTGATGTCCGGCGTGGCCAGATAGGTGGATAACGCCATCAGGCCCGCTAGGGGTTTTTCAAATGTCAGTGCGGCGTGGTAGGCCACCGCGCCGCCTTGTGAAAAACCGGCCACGATGATGCGGCGGCTGTCGAGGCCGCGTGCGATTTCCCGCTCGATCAGGTCCGTGGTGCGGCGCGCAGATTCCAGCAACTGCGCTTCGTCCACGACACGCTCCAGATCCATCGCCTTGATGTCATACCAGGCGGGCATACGCATGCCGCCGTTGATGGTGACCGGAATTTCCGGTGCGTGCGGAAATATGAAACGCACGGCCAACGAGTCTGGCAATTGCAGCTCCGGCACGATGGGTTCGAAGTCGTGGCCGTTGGCGCCCAGACCATGTAGCCAGATGACACAGGCATCGGCCTCGCGGTGGGAGGGGTTGATTTCAACGCAGGGCAAATGGCTCATGGCGACTCCGGCAGGGTTCGTTTCTGGATAGCGGCACAGCCTATCACGGCTGCGGCTGCCATGAATCGCCAGCACGCTGGAAGTGCAAGGTCACCGGCAGGGTCTTGTGTTCGCCAGCGTCGAAATCACCGAACCGGTGCGTCAGTTCCGCCACCGTGATGCTGGCCTCTGCGCTGCCATGTCGGGCCTCCAGATCGGCCAGGCTGGTCAGCATTTCCAGTGCCGCCTGACATCGCACGGTTGCGGTGTTGCCCTGTTGTCGCGCGCGGCAGTCGCTGACCTCCAGTACCCGGGTATGCGGGTAACTGCCCTGGGTCGTGAGAGCCTGATAGGTCAGGGCATTCCAGTCCGGTTCATTTTTCTGACATGCGGCGGTCATCAGAGTGACCAATGTAACCGCTATGAGATGTACGTTAGTTTTCATTGCTGCTACCCAAAGTAACGTGATTGATACGTTCGTCCCAACTGTGTCGGCATAGCATAGCGCACAGAAACCACTTTCGGGGAAGGACGTATCATGAGTGTTGATCGGCGCCTTGTGCTCAAGGGGCTCGCGGCCGTGTCGGCGACCGCCGTGGCTGGCTGTGGTGGCAGCAGTTCGGTGGGTGACCCGACAACGCCTCGCGGGGAAAGCGCGGTGGCTTTTACCCACGGCGTGGCATCCGGTGACCCGTTATCGGACCGGGTGATGCTGTGGACGCGTCTGGCACCCACCGGCGCAGACACGCCGACCTCCATTCCGGTAACGGTCACTGTGGCCCGTGATGCGGCGATGACGCAGGTGGTGGGTACCTGGTCGGCCCAGGCACGGGCGGCTCAGGACTATTGCGTCAAGGTGGATGCTGCGGGGCTGCAACAGGATCGCTGGTATTACTATCGATTTTCCTCGGGGGGCGTGCTTTCGCCGGTGGGACGCACGCGCACCTTCCCTGCTGCAGGGCGGTTTGTGGATCGGGCACGATTCGCCGTGGTGTCCTGTTCCAATTATGCGTTCGGGCTGTTTTCGGTATACCGCGCCGTTGCAGAGCAGAGTGATCTCGACTTTGTTCTGCATCTGGGCGATTACATCTACGAATATGCTCCGGGTGAGTATGGCAACTTCCCGGATCGCGACCCTCTGCCGCCGCGCGAAATCATTTCCCTGGCGGATTATCGTGAGCGCTATGCCCAGTATCGGTCGGATATCGATTTGCAGCGGGTGCATCAGCAGTTCCCGATGATCTGCGTCTGGGATGATCACGAGAGCGCCAACGACAGCTGGATGGGCGGCGCGGAAAACCATCAGCCCAATACCGAGGGCGACTGGCAGGTGCGCAAGCGTGCCTCCCAGCAGGCGTATTTCGAGTGGCTGCCAATTCGCGAACAAAGCCCCGGCAATATCGAACGGATCTGGCGTGATTTCCAGTTTGGCGATCTGCTGGATCTGTTCATGCTGGATACGCGCCTTGAGGGTCGCGACGAGCCGCTGGATCTGCCGTTCGATCCGGCGCGCAACAGCAGCAGCCGACGCATGATCAGTGAAGCGCAATCGGCCTGGCTGCTGGATGGCCTGCGGCAGTCGCAATCACGCTGGCGGGTGATCGGCCAGCAGGTCATGTTTGCACAGATCAATATCGCGGAAATTCCTGCGATTGATCCGCGGGTGCCCGAACTGCGGGGTAACCTCTCGGCCATCAACATGGATCAGTGGGACGGCTACGCCGCCGAGCGGCTGCGTATTCTCAATCACATCCGCGACCACAACATCGATAATGTGGTGATCCTGACCGGCGATATTCACAGCTCCTGGGCCAACGAGGTGTATCGCAATCCGGTGCCGATTACCGGGGAACTGTTCGCACAGCCGCTGGCCGCAGAATTCATCACCCCCTCGGTGACGTCGCCGGGATTCCCCGAAGGGCTTTCCGAGCTGGCGGGCATCGCGTTGCCGCTGGTCAATCCGCATATCCGCTACTTCGAGGGCAAGTCGCGCGGTTTCATTCTGATGGACGTGAACCGGCAACGCGCACAGGCGGAATGGTATTACGTGCGCAGTATCAATGATTTCGATCAACGTGGTCAGTTGGACGAGCGCCGTACCAAGGCGATGAAAGTGGACAGCGGCAGCAGTCGCCTGATCCGCGATCCGATTCTGTCGCGCCCGCGCACCTTGCGCACGGCGCTGTTCAACCCCGATACCCCGGAGCAAACCGTATGAACCCCGGAGCAAACCATGTAAACAGAGCGCTGTCTCTGGCGCTATTCCCGTCGCTGGTCTTGTCGCTGGGCCTGGTGGCCTGCGGCGGTGATTCTTCGATGGGCGGTGGTACGACGCCGCCGGAGGTGACGCCGCCGGGCACTGGCGTGCCGTCGGGTGACGCGCCCGCGCGGGTGCGCTTTATCGCCATGGGTGATTCAGGCACCGGCTCGCCGCAACACTACGCGGTAGGGCGTGCGATGGCGGAAGTCTGCGCGCACAAGGCAGCGCAGGACAGCAGTGGCCACCCGGGCTGTGAGTTTGTGCTGGGCTTCGGTGACAATATCTACGAGTCCGGCGTGTCGCATGTCTACGATCCCCAGTTCGAGGAAAAATTCGAGCTGCCGTTCGAGCCGGTTGAGCTGCCTTTCTTCATGGTGCTGGGCAACCATGACAACACCGGGTTTATTGGCGGTGATGGCGCCGGCAATGCGCGCGGCGAGTTTCAGGTCGATTATCATTACCGCACCGATCGCATGACGGATCGCTGGCAGATGCCAGATCGCTACTACCGCTTCGGCTGGGGCGAGAACCGGGCCGGGGAGCCGTTGATCGAGTTCTTTGGTCTGGATTCGAACCAGATCGCAGGTGGTTTCGCTGACGCCAATTACAACTATTCCTACCAGCGCTATGGGCTGCTGCAGTTGTCCTGGGCGAAGGAATCCATCCGTCAGTCGCAAGCCACCTTCCGTGTTGCGATGGCACATCACCCTTACATCTCCAACGGATTGCACGGTAACGCGGGTAACTACGATGGCATTCCCGGCGCCCTGCTGCCGGTGCTGGCGGGACAGCGCTGGCGCGACTTTCTCGAGGAAGCCATTTGCGACAAGGCCGACTTCTACATGGCCGGACACGATCATGATCTGCAACAGCTCAAGGCGGTGGATCGCTGTGGTCGCACGGAATTCGTGATCAGTGGCGCTGCGGGCAAGACGCGCAGCCTGACCGATACCGAACGTAACCCGGCCTGGTTCCAGCGCGGGGATATCTACGGTTTCTTCTGGATGGAAGCGGTGGATGCCGACCCTGCGCAAGGGCGTGCTGCCCGGATGTGTACCGAAGCCTATGTCGTCGACCCGGACGATGAAACCGGCATGGGGGTTGTGGCAGGCGGGCAATTGCAGCCGGTGTATCAGCACTGCTACGACCAGCAGCCGCTCGCCGGACTGCCGACGCCGAATCGTTTTTCCTCGGTGCCCTTTGTCGGCCCGGCACTGCGCGAGCTGGCGGGTGACAGCACTGGCTTCGATCCGGCTTTCAGTGGTCCTTTGCAGGCCTTTCAGTCGGCCCTGACGTCCGGGCTCAATCTGGCCGCCACGGAACTGCCGGACGGCCCCCATCAGGAAGCAATTTCTGCGTTGATTGGTGGCCTGGATGTGCTGTTCAACAGCCTCGACAGCGTGGCGGCGTTGCTGGGTGGTGATGACGATGATGCGGCGGAGCAGAGCCTGCTGTCGGTGATCGAGGCGGCCAATGTGCTCAGCGGTATCGATACCGCTGATCTGCCCGCGCCCTTCGATCAGCTCGGCGCTGCTTTCGCTGCGTTGGCCTCCGGGGTGGGTGGCATGGATCGCGGCCAGGGCAGTGCCCGTGATGATCTGGTGCTGATTGCCGGGCCGCTGCTGCAATTGTCGCGCAACATCGAAAATATTCTGGAAGGGGTAGGCACACAGACCGCCGAGGTGCCGGTGCTGGCGGGCATCACCCGGGTGCTTGGTACGGTATCCCAGGGCGCGGCGATTGCGGTGGCCGACGTCGTCAATCTGGATTCCAGTGCAGCGGTGGCGGCGCTGGTAGGGCATATTCAGGCGACGCTGGATACGGTGGCGCGGGATGTGCTGTTGCTGGACATGTTTTCGGAAGAGGCCGGTGATATTGCCGTGCTGCCAGGGCAGTTCCTGTCGGCGGGGTTGTTGTCTGTCGCGCGCGAAGTGGCTTTCCATCTGGATCAGTACGTGCTGTCACCCGTGGGCGGCATACTGGAACTGCTGGCGCCGATCACCAACCTGCTGGCAGGTCTGCTCGGTCGCGGCTGACCAGCCCGTCGCTGGCATGTATCATGCACGGGCATGGTGAAGGGCCCCGGGGCCTGCCCCGGGGCCTTTTTTTGCTGGAGAGCATAGATGAACGAAAATCAGCGCATGATCAGGGTGATCGAGCTGCGCCGCCGCATGATGTTGATCATGTTCGTGGTGGCGATCCTGATCGGCATATTTCTGGGCGCCGTCATGGTGGGTTGGCTGCCGCTGGATGTGGAGGCGCACCAGCAATTTCTCCAATCGCTGATGTTGGCCTATTTCGCCTCGGCCATGTCGGCACTGGTGTTCATGGGCATGATGATGTTCATGGTGAAGGGGGCGGCCTGGGGCATCATCCTGGCCGTGCTCGGGCTGGTGGCGCTGTTGGGCGCTATCCCGTTTGTGGCGGCCGTGGCCATCATCATTGCCAACCGCATGGCAGAGCAGCGCCTGAAGACGCTGCGTGATGCGGAAGCGGAGAAGGTAGCCGCCGCACGGCGTGCTGCAGAGCAGGAAGAGGCCGAAGACGCCGCATCCTGACCGCGAGCGCGCAGGCCAGGCGTATCAGGACGCCTGGCGTGCCGGTTCCGCCGCATTCCCCTCGTCGCACTGGCGAATCAGCCAGTCCGCGACCACCGGCCAGTTATCGCGTGGCGCCTGGCTGCCCCCCAGAATGCCCATATGTCCGCCTGCCACCTCATGGTGGGTGATCGGCGCCTGCGGCATCTGCAAGCGCAGGGCCAGACTGCATTCCCGCGTGACGATGGTGTCCTGCCGCCCGGTCACCAGCAGGGTGGGCACGGTGACGCCTTGCAGATCGCCGCGCGCCTCACGCATTGGCAAACGGCCACGGGCCACACAGTTGTCGGTCCACAGGTGGCGGACGATGTCCTGGATCACTGCGCCGGGGTAGGCGTACATGTCATCCAGGAAGGCGGCATTGGTGGCATGGCTGCTGACGTACTCACGATCATCCAGACGCCGCAGCAGATCAACATAGCTTTTCAGCGTCGAGACCGGCGTGATCAGCTTGAAGCTCAGGGCGTTGATCCAGCCGGGCGAGCGCACCAGCGTGGCGGGCAACTGATGCACATGACGACCGGTGCGGCGCTTGAGCCAGCGCAACTGCCGTGACAGACGTCGATACTGCACGCCCAGCGCACCATTGGCATGGTAGTCCCCTGGCGCACCGATCAGCGCCAGTGCGGCGATATCCGGGTCATTGCCCAGAGCGGTATAGCAGTAGCTGAACAGCGCGCCGAAGCTCCAGCCGTGCAGGGCCAGGCGACGTTCGCCGCTGTGCGCCCGCACCCGTTCCAGCAGAGCCGGCAGGTGTTCCGCGAAATAGGTCTCCAGTGACCAGCTATCGTGACGCCGGCCAGGGCGGCCCCAGTCGATCAGATAGACCTCGAAGCCGCGCGCGCGCAGGTAGCGCACCAGGCTGCGCTCCTCGAACAGATCATAGAGCAGGGTGTTGGCGGCCAGCGGTGTCACCAGCACCAGCGGCACCTTCTGGCGCTGGCGGCTGACCGGCAGCACCTGGCCGTCTACAGTGATCTGCGCCTCGGTGAGGGGCGGGTAGTAGCGCAGGCGAATGATGTCCTGCTCGTGGATCACCTCGAACGGCGTGCGGTTGGCCTGAATCAGATCGGCGGGCCGTCGCAGCCAGTCGCGCGCATTGTCGTAGCGCCGACGCAGGGAAGACAGCATGGAAGCACTCCTGTTGATCAATAGCCGGGGACCCTGGAATCGGGCGGCAGTGTAGCGGCCCGCCGGGTCAGGCCATTGGCCGGGGCGCCCGGGTCAATCCTGGCTGTGCGCTGGAGACATTCACTCTGGCAGATAGCCCAGCGGCAGGGCGGTGGAATCGATCACCTTGCGCATCACGAAACTGGAGTGCACCCCGGTGACCCCCTCGATGCGGGTGATCTTGCCGAGCAGGAACTGCTGGTAGGCGTCCATGTCCGGCACCACCACCTTGAGCAGGTAGTCGGCGTCCTGGCCCGTGACCAGGTAGCACTGCTGCACCTCTTCGAAGCTGGCTACTGTCTGCTCGAACCGTTCGAAACGCTCCGGCGTGTGGCGGTCCATGCTGATCTGGATGATGGCGGTCAGGTCCAGCCCCAGCGCCTTCTGGTTGAGCAGCGTCACCCGGTTGAGCAGCACGCCCGCTTCCTCCAGCTTCTGTACCCGGCGGGAGCAGGGCGACGGCGACAGGCCGACCCGCTCGGCCAGTTCCAGGTTGCTCAGGCCGCCATCCTCCTGCAGGGCCTGGAGGATGCGGCGGTCGGTGCGATCCAGTTTGTGTGGTACTGAAGCGGGCATGGGGGCTCTCCGCAAACGTAGCAAGACAGATATGAGGCTATAAAATGCAAGCATTCCATATATATTGGAATATATCACCCTTTTAAGTCTGATTATCAGCAACTTCGCAATCCCATTGCGCTGCTGCAGGACTACACTGTGTCAGTCGCCGGTCCACAAGCCCGGCGGCTTCCCCGGCCCCTCGCTCACAAGGCGGTCGGCGCCGGGGAAAAGCCCCGCCCACCCGGCTTCGGGCACTCCCGGTTTCAACACCCGGCTTCAACAGACCGTTATTCAGGAGCACGACATGGCCTTCGATCATCGCAAGTACCAGCCCTTCACCCCCGTGCAGCGTCCGCAGCGCCGCTGGCCGGAGCAGGTGATTCGCAGCGCGCCGCACTGGTGTGCCGTGGACCTGCGCGATGGCAACCAGGCCCTGGTCAAGCCGATGACCGTGGCCCAGAAGATGCGCCTGTTCGACCTGCTGGTGAAGGTGGGCTTCAAGGAAATCGAGGTCGGCTTTCCTGCCGCCTCACAACCGGATTTCGATTTCGTGCGCGCGCTGATCGAGCAGGACCGCATTCCTGCCGACGTTACCATCCAGGTGCTGACGCAGGCGCGTGACGAACTGATTGCCCGCTCGTTCGAGTCCCTCAAGGGCGCCCGGCGTGCGGTCATGCACCTGTACAACTCCACCTCACGCACCCAGCGGGAAAAAGTGTTCCGCATGGATGTGGCGGGGATTCGTGACATCGCCGTGCGCGGCGCCGAGTGCGTGGCCCGCCATGCCGCGCAGCAGCCGGACACCGAGTGGGTGTTCCAGTATTCGCCGGAGAGTTTCACCGGCACGGAACTGGATGTGGCGGTGGAAGTGGTCAACGCCGTGGTAGACGTCTGGCAGCCCGCCAGCGGTCAGGGTGTGATCATCAATCTGCCCGCCACCGTGGAAGTGAGCACACCGAATGTGTTTGCCGATATGGTCGAACACATGAATGACAACATTATTCAGCGCGAGCATTTGCAGATCTCCGTGCACACCCACAACGACCGGGGCTGCGCGGTGGCCGCTGCGGAACTGGCGGTAATGGCCGGGGCCGACCGGGTGGAAGGCACCCTGATGGGTAACGGCGAGCGCACTGGCAACATGGACCTGGTCACCATGGCCATGAACCTCTACAGCCAGGGCGTGGACCCGAAAGTGGATTTTTCCGGCATGCGCGAGATCATCGAGACCGTGGAAGCGGTGACCGAGATCAGCACGCATCCGCGCCACCCCTACGCCGGCGAGCTGGTGTTCACGGCGTTCTCGGGCAGCCACCAGGATGCGATTCGCAAGTGCCTGGTGCTGCAGCAGCCGGACGAAAAATGGGATGTGGCCTACCTGCCCATTGATCCGCGTGATCTGGGCCGCCGCTACGAAGAAGTGGTGCGCATCAACTCGCAGTCCGGCAAGGGCGGCGTATTGCATGTGCTGGAACGGGATTACGGCATCACCCTGCCGCGCTGGTTGCAGATCGAGTTCTCACGCGTGGTGCAGCGCCAGGCGGAGGAGCAGGCGGGTGAAGTGGACGGCGCCGCGATTCATGCGTTGTTCGAGCAACATTATCTGGCCGCGCCGGAAGGCTGGCAGTTGCAGGGCTACGACGTTCACCGCGAAGGTGATGTGGTGCGGGCGTCGGTGCGGATCGGCTCCAGTGCGGTGGCCGAGAACCTCGAAGGCGAGGGCAAGGGCGTTGTGGATGCCCTGGTGGCGGCATTGATGGCGCGCACCGGGCGTCGTATTGCGGTGGAGAGCTTCGACGAAATGGCCCTCAGCGAGGGCACCCAGGCCAGCGCCATGGCCTGTGTGCGCGTGCTGATTGACGATGAACCGGCCAGCGCGGCGGCCCTGGCTGACGATACGGCCTCGGCCACGCTGCAGGCGGTGCTGTCGGCGGTGGGGCACCATCAGGGGCCCAGGGCGGTACGCGCCAGCGCCTGAGACTGACGTCTGCCAGAAACCAGAACGCCCCGGCATCGACCGGGGCGTTTTTTGTTCAGGCGGCGGGCTTCGGGGCGGGCGGGTTGGCCACCCGGTTGAGCAGCCAGTAGAGGCGTTGATGGGTGGCGGCCAGCACGGCCTCGGACACCATCAGTTTGTGGGCCGGCTCGGTCCAGGGGCCGGGCACAATCTCGTCGGCGCAGTGCTCACACAGCCCTTTCAGCGTTTCCATGTCGCATTCCAGGTGGCATTGCAGCCCCATGACCCGGTTATCAAACAGGAAGCCTTGCTGCGTGCAGGCGGAACTGCAGAACAGGTGCTCTGCGCCCTCGGGCAGGCTGAAGCCTTCACCGTGCCAGTGCAGTACCGGCGGGGAATCGGCGAACAGGCTGGCAATGTCCGGCGGGCAATTTGGCGCAGGGGTAATCGTATACCAGCCGATTTCCGGTGCGCTGTTGCGATGAACGTTTGCGCCCAGCGCACTGGCAATCAGTTGCGCGCCCAGGCAGATGCCGACCACCTTGCGGCCTGCATCAATGGCCTGCCGGATCAGGCGCTTCTCTTCCCGCATCCAGGGCAGCTTGCCTTCGTCGCGGGCACTCATCGGGCCGCCCATCACGAACAGCCATTCGAAGTCATCGGGCGTCGGCCAGCGGGTCACCTGCCGGGCTTCAATCACCTCCCAGGTGATGCCCTGGCGGTCCAGCCAGGTGGTGATGGCGCCAGGGCCTTCAAAGTGAACATGCTTGATGATCAGGGCACGCTGCATAGGTGGATGCTCGTTACGGTTTATACGGATATTGCGCTATTCGCATCCGTTTTATCAAATCTTTTGTTATGGTGTCATTCGCCGCTGGCACTTTGCCCTCTGGCGAGGCCGCGTGGCGAAAGAGTAACGGTCTGGCTCTGCTCCGTCACTGGCGCCAGACGCACCGGTTCTTCGCTTGCATAGTGTGCCGCGCCATCGACGATGATGGTCGCCTGGAGTTGCAGTGGTCTGTTGTTGTCCACGGCGCGGGCATCGTAGTAGAGCCGGTAGGGGATATGGGTATCCCCGGCGTCCAGGGGGCGCACCTTGCGCTGGATATCGGTGATGTCCGGATCGCGCACCTCGCGCGGCTCGATATGCAGGGCCAGCACGGCGCGCTCGGGGACCTGATGGCCCTCGGGCAGCAGCAACTCACCCTCCACCCGCGCAGCGGCCTGGTTGTCACGGCGCCAGGCCCCGGATACGCCCTTGTCCACGTCGGCGTCCTCGCTGGCCAGCGTCAGCGTGTCCCGGTTCAGGGTGTAGTCCAGCGTCAGGGTCTGCGTCTCGCCGCGACGGCGCGCCACGCTGTGCAGGGTCAGGGTGGTATCGTCCGCCTGCCAGCGCTGGCCCTGCCAGGGGCCGTTTGGCAGCCAGTGCAAAGAGCCGTCGCGGCCCAGCACCATCACCCGGTAATGGTCGTCCTGTTCCATGACCCAACTGCCAGCCAGCGGCATTTGCCGGGGCGCAGGGGCGGAGGGGGCAGCGGTATCGTGTTCGGTGGTGTCGCCCTCGGGGGTCGGGTCCGGGGCATCGCTGCAGGCACTGAGCAAGGCCAGCAACGGGATGATCAACAGGCGCATACTGCACGGGCTCCGGCTGATGAGCGGTCAGAGCGTGTTTGAGGCTGCTGGTGCGCAGAGGTTCCTTACGGCGGTGTCACCTGATCCATGCGCGCCAGAATGATCTGCCGGTACTGGAGTAACCAGTCGGTGTGCCCGTGCCGGTGATAGTAGCGGGGGCGCGGCAATCGGGCCGCCAGATCAGCGGCCTCGATCGGCGTCAGGGCGGCGGCGGGCTTGCCAAAGAAGTGCTGGGCCGCCGCTTCGGCGCCAAAAATACCCTCACCGAATTCCGCCACATTCAGGTACAGCTCCAGAATGCGTCGCTTGTCCAGAATCTGTTCCTGCATCAGCGTAATCGCCACCTCCTGCGCCTTGCGTGGCCAGGAGCGGCGCGGCGACAGGAACAGGTTGCGGGCCAGCTGCTGGCTGATGGTCGATCCGCCCGCCACGGTGTCACCCGCCGCCCGATTACGTTCCAGGGCATGACGCACGCCGTCCCAGTCGATGCCACCGTGCTCCATGAAGCGGCTGTCTTCCGCAGCCAGGGCGGCGCGCTTCAGGTGAATCGAGATCCGGTCGTAGTCCACCCAGGTGTAATGCAGGCGAGCGGCCGGGTTGTCGGCTTGCAGGCGCGCCAGTTCACGGCTCATGAAAGCGGTTTCCAGCGGGTAGTGGGTGCGGTACCAGGTCAACCAGGCGGCAAACCACAGTTGCACCGCCAGCAAGGCGGCCAGCAGCGCCACGGGCACCCAGATCAGCAGGCGGCGCAGCGGCCAGGAGCGAGCGGGCATAGGATCGGGTCCGTCCACAAGTCAGGTCCATCCACAAGATGGCCGCTATTGTTGCGCGTGCGCACCCGTCTGGCCAGCCTGCAGGGTCTCATCCAGCCACAGCAGGATGTCAGCGGCGTAGTGCCCCCAATGGGCGCCCTGCAACAACAGGTGCGGCGCTTCGGGGTAGAAACGATAGGTCAGTTGCGGTGCCAGTTGCTCGCGCAGCCGGGCAATGGAGATCGCCGGGATCAGATCGTCGTTACCCCCGTAAAGCAGCAGCACCGGATGACGGATGCTGGCGGCCTGGTCCGACGCCCGGTCAGTGAACCGGATCAGATCGCGGTAGGTATCCATGCGCACCTGGCGCAGCACCAGGGGATCTTCCGCCAGGCGTGCCGCGCTGTGCGGGGTGTAGCGGGGGTCCTGCGGGTCGCGGTTCAGGGTGAAGGTATAGCCCGGCGTGACCGTGGCGCCCACCGCCAGTGCGCCGTTCCACAGGTAGCGGGTGCGCAGCCCGGCGCGGACCGAGGGCGCCGCCAGAATCGCTCCGGCCACGGGCAGCTCCGGGTCGTCGGCCAGCACGCGCATGATGACGCCGCCGCCCATGCTTTCGCCGAGCAGGTACAGTGGCGCGTCATACTGGTCAGACACGGTGATGAGGGTGTCTCGAAGATCCTCAAGCAGCGCTTCGTCACCTGGCCAGTAGCCCGCCCGGGGGTCACTGCCGAAGCCGCGCTGGTCCATGGCATGGATTGCAAAGCCGCGCTCGGCAAACCAGGGGCCCAGATGATCGAAGGCGGCCCGGTAATCACCAAAGCTGTGCAGCGCGATGATGACACCGCGCGTCTCGCCTTCGGGCTGCCACACCGACGTGGCCAGCGTGGCGTGACCCGGCGTCGCCGGGCTGCGTGCGCAGGCCGAAAGCAGCATGAACAGAAGAAAGCCGGCGACGACATGACGGGTCCGTGAATGAGGTAACATGCGCACGTAACATCCCTGCGGTACAAGCGGGCAGTGTTCCGGGTGCGCCATGGTGATCAGGTGAAGGTGATGATCTTCCGGAACTCAGGGCGCATCAGCCGGTTCATAGTTTTCCCAAGGAGAATGCCAATGACATCTGTTTCCCGGATTTTTCCGTATGCCCGATATCTGTTGGGTGCCTGTGCGCTGATGGTGGCTGCCCCCCAGGTGGCGGCCCACGGCCCCCATGTGCATGGGCAGGGTAATCTGCAACTGGTGCTGGAAGACGGCGTGCTGCAGGCGGACCTGACTGTGCCCGGTATGGATGTGGTGGGCTTCGAGCGCGTGCCGCAGGACGACGAGGGGCGTGATGCCGTGCGTGAGGCGCTGGCCCTGCTGGAGCGGCCGGGCAATGTGTTCCGTACACCTGCCGAAGCGGGCTGCACGCTGGTGGAGAACCGGGCAGAGACCGGGCTGAAAAAGGATGATCACAGCCACGATCATCACCACGACCATGATCATCATGACCATGCGCATGCGGATTTCACCGCCACCTATACCTTCGATTGCAGCAACCCCGATGTGCTGCGCACGCTGGAGATTACCCTGTTCGATAATCTTCCCGGTCTGGAGCGGCTGATTGTTCAGGCGGTATCGGACAACGGCCAGCGCGAGCAGCGCCTGCGCCGCAACGAGCGCCAGGTCACGCTGCCCTGATGACGGCACCGGTTCTCTCGCTCACGGACGTTACTTTTCGCTGGCAGTCCGGCCTGCCCGATGTGCTGTCGGTCCCGGCCTTCCAGATGCAGCCCGGCGAGCGGGTTTTTCTGGCGGGGCCGAGCGGCAGCGGCAAGAGTACGCTGTTGTCGCTGGTGGCGGGCATCGCCACACCACGCACCGGCCACATCCAGGTGCTGGGCCAGCCGCTCAGCCAGATGCGCGGGTCGGCCCGGGACCGGTTCCGCGCAGACCAGCTGGGTATCATTTTCCAGATGTTCAATCTGTTGCCCTACTTGCCGGTGTTGCAGAACGTGCTCCTGCCGTGCCGCTTTTCCCGTGCGCGTCGCGCCCGCGCCATAGCGCGCGACGGCAGCGTGGAAGCGCAGGCCCGGCGGTTGCTGGGAGCACTGGGGCTGGATGCCGACGATTTGCTGCGGCGGCCGGTGACGGCGCTGTCGGTGGGGCAGCAGCAGCGGGTGGCGGCGGCGCGTGCGTTGATGGGTGCGCCAGCGCTGGTGATTGCCGACGAGCCGACCTCGGCGCTGGACGCCGACCGGCGTCTGGAATTTGTCGATCTGTTGTCCAGCGAATGTGATGCGTCCGGTGCCGCGCTGCTGTTTGTCAGCCACGATCAGACGCTGGCCTCGCACTTCCCGCGTCGCCTGAGTTTGCTGGATATCAATCAGGCGGATGCGCAGTCGGGCTCGGGGGTGACGCCATGACGGTGCTGTCCCTGGCACGTCGCAGCCTGTGGAACCGGCGCGGCACGGCGGCCCTGGTGGTCTGTTCGGTGGCGTTGAGCGTGGCATTGTTACTCGGCGTCGAGCGCCTGCGCACGGAGGCACGGGAAAGCTTCGCCAATACGCTGTCCGGCGTTGACCTGATCGTCGGGGCACGCAGTGGGCCGATCAACCTGCTGCTCTACAGCGTGTTTCGGCTGGGTGACCCGGTCAATAATGTCAGCTGGGCCAGCTACGAGCGCATTGCCGAGCATCCGCAAGTCGCCTGGACAGTGCCGCTGTCGCTGGGCGACTCCTTGCGCGGTTTCCCGGTGCTGGGCACCACGCAGGCATACTTCACCCACTATCGCTACGGTCGGGACCAGTCGCTGGCGCTGGCGCGTGGCGAGATTTTCGATGGCATTTTCGACGCGGTGCTCGGGGCTGAGGTGGCCCGCCGACTGGGCTATGACCTCGGCGATGAGATCGTGCTGGCCCACGGTACCGGTGCGGTCAGCCTGACCCAACATGACGACAAGCCGTTCAGGGTGGTGGGCGTGCTCGAGCGCACCGGCACCCCGGTGGACAACACGGTGCACATCAGCCTGGAAGGCATGGAAGCGATTCACGTGGACTGGCGCGGCGGCGCACCGATCCCCGGCCTGTCGATTTCTGCCGAGCGGGTCCAGTCCATGGACCTGACCCCGGACTCCATTACTGCGGTCATGGTCGGCCTGACATCGCGCCGGGCGGTATTCCAGGTGCAACGGCAGATCAACACGGATCGCGACGAGGCCCTGATGGCCATCATGCCAGGGCTCACACTGCAACAGTTGTGGGACCTGATGCGAGTGGGCGAAAACGCCCTGCTGGCGGTGTCGGCGCTGGTGATGCTGGTGGCCCTGACAGTGATGCTCACGGCGTTGCTGACCGGCCTCAACGAGCGGCGCCGGGAAATGGCCCTGCTGCGCGCCCTGGGCGCACGGCCCTGGCAAATCTTCGCACTGATCATCGGCGAGTCGTTGCTGCTGAGCATCCTGGGTGCGCTGCTCGGTGTGGTGCTGTTGCAGGGGCTGGCGTTGGGCGCCAGTGGCTGGCTCAGCGGTCAACTCGGGCTGACCGTCACTCTGTGGCCGCCCACGCTGCACGAGATGAAGATACTGGCGATCCTGTTTGCCGGTGGCATACTGGTGGGCCTCTGGCCTGCCTGGCGGGCCTACCGCAACGCACTCACCGATGGCATGGCCATCCGCATGTAACCGAGGTTTCCTGCCTATGATTCGCTCGCTGTTCCGATCGCTGGCCGCTGCCGCGCTGCTGTCGCTCGCGCTGCCGTCCGCCGCCGAGATCACACTGGAATGGGACGACATGATCCCCGAGGGCTGGCCGCCGCCGGAGCTGTTCGAGGGCATCAACATTGACGAATTGCAGGACGACGACCCGGAAGCCATCGAGTTTTTCGCCAAGATCGAACAGCTCTGGGATGAAGCGCCAGTGGTCGAGTCCCTGGACGGCAAGCGTGTGCGCCTGCCGGGTTACGCCATTCCGCTGGAAGGCGACAGCCGCTCGGTGACCAGCTTCCTGCTGGTGCCGTACTTCGGCGCCTGCATCCATGTGCCACCGCCGCCGCGCAACCAGACGGTGCTGGTGAACATGGCCGAGGGCAAGACGGCGCGTATCCGCCATGCCTTCTTCACGGTGTGGGTGACTGGCACCATGTCGGTGGAAACCAGCGAGACCGACCTCGCCCTGACGGGGTATACCATCACTGCCGACAAGGTGGTGCCCTACGAGCCGGAAGACGGTAACTGATCGGCAGCGCCGATGGATCTGACCTGGTGGCTCGTCCTGCCCGCCGCGTTTCTTGGCGGGGCCCTGAATGCGGTGGCAGGCGGGGGCAGCTTCCTCACCCTGCCTGCTCTGCTCTGGGCCGGCGTGCCGCCGGTGGCGGCCAACGCCACCGGTACGTTGTCGCTGCTGCCGGGCTATCTGGCCAGTTGCGCGGGCTATCGGCGTGAACTGCACCAGGCGCGGGCGCACTGGTCGCTGCCGCGCATTATCACACTCACCCTGATCGGCGGCGCGCTGGGGGCGGCCCTGTTGCTGCTGACCAGCGATGCCCTGTTCCGCACGCTGGTGCCCTGGCTGCTCGGTCTGGCGACCCTGCTGTTTGCACTGGCGCCGCGCCTGCTCGGGATCACCCGTAACTTGCCGTGGGCAGCGGTGGCGCTGGGCCTGCTGCTGGTGTCGGTCTACGGCGGTTACTTCAACGGCGGGCTGGGCATTCTGTTGCTGGCGCTGTTTGTGCTGGCGGGTTCTGGCAACCTGCACCAGGCCAATGCGCTGAAAAACCTCTGCTCTGCCGTGCTGACGCTGATCGCAGTGCTGATCTACGGTGCCGGTGGCGCACTGGAATGGCGGCTGGGTGTGCCGATGATGCTGGCGGGCACTCTGGGCGGTTATGCCGGTGCGGCATGGGGGCGACGCTTGCCTGTTGCTGTCTTGCGCGCGGTGGTCCTGTTGACAGGGTTATGCATGACCCTCTGGTTCGCCTTCACCTGAACCCGGGGTGCAACTTGCTGGTGCGATGGCGTAGGCTTTGGGGCAGACCCTCGTGACCGGGGGATCAGCAGGTGCGCAGGGACAGCATGGTGTTGAAAACAATCCTTTGGCGGTTGCCCTGTCATGCCGCGGCAGCCGTTGCGCTTCAGGGCATGCTCAGTATGCCGGCGAACGCCGTGCACGAGGAACTGGCGCCGACAGGCGATCTGGTCGCGCTGTATATCAGTGCGGTGATCGTACTGATCGTGTGTCTGGCAGTGGTCTGGGCGTTCCGTCAGGCCCGCCGGCTCATGGACCGGCGTATCCGCACGGCCAACGCCCGGTTGCGCGCCGAACGCGACCTGCTGGCCGACCAGCGCCAGCGACTGGACAGCCTGATGCACACCGCCCCGGCCGTGATTTACAGCGCTCGCCTCGGCAACCGTGAACTCACCTATATCAGCCCCAACTTCACCACCATGCTGGGTTACGCCGTGACCCCCGATGTGCTTGAGGTGCGCTGGTGGAGCCGCCGGATACACCCGGAGGACCAAACGCGTGTGGGTACGCTCGAATGGACCGAGTGGGAGCAGGACCAGCATGTCAGCAGCTATCGTTTCCTGCACGCTGATGGCAGTTGGCGCTGGATCGAGGACCGCTGCCGCTTGATCCGTGATGGCGAAGGGATACCACGCGAACGGGTGGGCAGCCTCGCCGATGTCACCGAACGGGTCGAACTGGAAACTCGGCTGGAGCGTGAACAGCAGCGCGCCAATCTGGCCATGGCCGGTGCCAATCTGGGCCTCTGGGAATGGCAGCTCAAGGGTGATCAGGTGGTGTTCAACGATCGCTGGGCGGCCATGCTGGGCTATAAACCTGAAGAGGTGGTGCACACGATGAGTGACGCCGCCCAGCTGGTGCATCCGCAGGATCGCCGCCGGGTGCGCGAGGCCCTGGTCCGGCACCTCACCGGCCAGGCGGACAGCTACCAGGCGGAATACCGGATGCGTCATCGCGATGGCCACTGGGTCTGGGTGCTGGATCGTGGGCGCGTGATGGCCCGCGATGCCGACGGCAAGGCCCTGCGTGCCAGCGGCACCCACCTTGATATTACCGAGCTGTACCTGTCGCGCGAGCTGTTGCGGGAAAGCGAGGAAAAGTTTCGCTCACTGTATGAATACGCCCCTATCGGCATCATGCTCAATCGCATGTCAGACGGGCGCTTTGTGGAAGTGAATGACGCCATTCTGAAACTGACCGGCTACGACCAGGAACAGTTGCTGTCGATGAACTTCTGGGATCTGACGCCGCCGGAATACGCGGACGAAGAAGCCGCCTATTACGAAACGTTGAATACCTGCGGCGTGTACGGCCCTTACGAAAAAGTGCTGGTGTGTGCCGACGGGACGCGGCTGCCGGTGCAGGTCAACGGCTCCCTGACACTGGATCGCCACGGTGAAGCAATGGTGTGGATGCTGGTGCAGGATATCAGCGAGCGGCAGCGGGCCGAACGGCTCAAGAAAGAGTTTGTCTCGACCGTCAGCCATGAACTGCGAACGCCGCTGACATCGATCAAGGGCGCGCTGGGTTTGCTGACCGGTGGCGCCTTCGGTTCGCTGCCGGATGCGGTCCGGCAGTTACTGGACATCGCGGTCAAGAACAGTGATCGCCTGACGCTGCTGATCAACGATTTGCTGGATATGGAAAAGATCGCGGCGGGCAGCATGCGCTTTGATATGCAGCATCATGAGCTGCAGCCGCTGCTGCATCAGGCCATTGAAAGCAATCGCGGCTATGCCCAGCAGTTTCAGGCGCAACTGATACTGCGCGACGACCTGCCGGGGGCCGTGGTGCGCGTGGATGGTGATCGTTTCCTGCAGGTGATGGCCAACCTGCTCTCCAATGCCATCAAGTTTTCGCCCTCCGGCGGTGAAGTGGAAGTCGGCGTGCAGGCCCAGGGCAAACGTGGCGTGCGCATTACCGTGAAGGACCAGGGGCCCGGTGTGCCGGAGGCCTTCCGGCAGCAGTTGTTCAACCGCTTCACTCAGGCCGACAGCTCGGACACCCGGCCTCGAGGGGGAACCGGGCTGGGGCTGGCGATCACGCGGGAGCTGGTGGAGCACATGGGGGGGCAGGTGGCGCTGGCGGAGCCGGTCGAGGGACAGGGGGCCTGCTTCTATGTCGACCTGCCACGGGCTGTTATACAGGAAGAGGCGGCGTCGACCTCCGAGCGGTTGCTGATGGTGGAGGCCCGCGCCGATGTGGCCATGCGGCTGGCGGCATTGCTGCACGATGCAGGCTACGAGGCCGAGCGCGCGGCGGATACGCAGACGGCGCTGGAGATGCTGGAAGAAGAGTTTGCCGCCGTCACGCTGGATGTGAATATGGATGGCGTGATTGATTTCATGCGCACCTTGCGCAGTGACGAGCGGCTGGCGCAGCTGCCGGTGATTATGGTGGCGGCGTCGGTGGACGACGGGCGACTGCAACTGTCGGCGGACCTGGAGGCGCTGGACTGGCTGCCCAAGCCGGTGGACCGCCAGCGCTTGCGCGATGCCCTGCGGCTGGGCCTGCCCGAACCCGGCGACGGGCACCGGCCGCGCGTGTTGCATGTGGAAGACGACATGGATCTGGCGCAGGTGCTGTCGCTGGTGGGGCGTGAACTGGCGGATTTTCACGTCGCGCCGACGCTGGCAGAGGCGCATCGCTGCCTGGCCCAGCACGATTACGATGTGGTGGTGCTGGACCTGGGGCTGCCGGACGGGCGAGGCAGCAGTCTGCTGCCGCTGCTGAATCGCATGTCACCCGCTCCCGCCGTGGTGATCCTGTCGGCCTCGGATGCCGAGATCGAGGAAAATGAGGCAGCGCGGGCCGACGTGGTGGCTGCGCTGGTCAAATCCCGAGCGACTAACGCTTCTCTACTGGAAACCTTGCGCCGCGCGATACACCATGCTCGTGGGCAGAGCAACGGAGACGACCATGGCTGAACTCAAACGCATTCTGTATGTGGAAGATGAACCGGATATACGCGCCGTGGCAGAACTGGCTCTGGAAACCGTGGGCGGCTTTGAGTTGTGCAGTTGCCACAGCGGCGAAGACGCGCTGCGCAAGGCGGAAGCCTTTGCGCCCCAGTTGATGATTCTGGACGTGATGATGCCGGGCATGGACGGACCCACGACACTGGCCGCCCTGCACGAGCGACCTGCTCTGGCGAGCGTGCCCGCCGTGTTCATGACCGCCAAGGTGCAGCCGGAAGAGGTCAGCCAGTTGCTGGCCCTGGGGGCACTGGAGGTGATCGCCAAGCCGTTTGATCCGATGCAGCTGGCCCAGCGTGTGCGCATTATCTGGGATGCGCATCAGTTGGGGGACTAGTCGTGGCGGAACCGCTGATATTGCTGGTGGAGGATGATCCGCTGGTGGGCGAATTGCTGGAGTATCTGCTCGGTCGCGAAGGCTTTGCGGTGCGCTGGGTCCGGGATGGCCGGGCGGCCCACGAGCAGATCAATGCCGGGCAATCGTTTGTCTGTGCGGTGCTCGATGTCATGTTGCCCTATGTGGACGGCTACTCCCTGGTGCGCGAGTTGCGCGCCAGCGAACAGCACGGGGATATCCCGATTCTGATGCTGACCGCCCGCGCCCAGGAGCAGGATGTGGTCCGGGCACTGGATCTGGGTGCTGATGATTATCTGGTCAAACCGTTCCAGCCTGGCGAGCTGACTGCGCGCCTCAGGCGGCTGGTGCGCCGTAGCGACCAGCCGGGGAGGCGCGGCGCATGAAGCGGTATCTGATGGCGATGATGGTCGGGCTGCTGCTGAGCCACGCGCCGGCCTGGGCGGAAGACGCCTGGCAGGCACAGGTCCGTGAAACCGTGGGCAACCACGATCTGCATCGTGCCCGCGCCCAGGTGGAAGCGGTGCTGCGCGCCCGCCCGGCAGACCCGGCGGCGCGCCTGTGGCAGGCCCGCATTGACGCCCTGCTCAATGACCACGCCCGGTCGCGCTCCCGTTTTGATGCCCTGATCGCCGATTATCCCGATGATGTGGATGTCCGCTTTGCCTCGGCCCAGCAGTACGCCTGGCAAGGCGACAACGAGGCCGCGCTGGAGGAGCTGGCGGTGGCCCGTGCCCAGGCGCCGGATTACGCCAGTGTCTGGGCGTTTGAATTACAGGTCCTGCAAGCCCGGGCGCGGGAGACCCGTGATCCCGGCCACGTGGCGGCCTACGCGCAGCGCCACCGCGAGGCCCGCGCCCAGGTACCGGAAGTGGCGGACGCCTGGCCCGAGGAAGCGTTGCCGCCCTTCACCTGGCGCCGCCGCCGCATACTCGACATCGGTTACGAGGAAGACTACCTGAGTGGCGACCGTGACGATTGGCGCGGCGCCGACATCGGCCTGCAATGGCAGGACAGTCGTGATCGTCTCTGGTACACCCGCGCGCGGCACACGCGCCGCTTCGACCAGGATGACCTGGAAGGCAACGTCGGCGTGTACCTGCCCATGGGGCGGCAACGACAGTTGCAACTGGACGCCACCTACAGCGACACCGCGCGCATCCGGCCGGAATGGTCTGCCTATGCCGGTTTCTACTGGATGCCGCGTGCGCGCTGGGGGCTGCAACCGGGCGTGCGACGCACGCATTACGAAAGCAGCGACAGCACCACGGCCAGTCTGCTGGCGGAGCATTACCGGGGCCAGTGGCGTTATGCCTACACCTTCTTTTTTACCCGCCTGGACGGCGGCGGCTCCGCCCCGGCGCATGTGCTGGACGCGCGTCGCTACTACCGTGACACCAGTCATGTCGGGGCGGGTCTGGGCTACGGCAAGGACATCGAGTCGTTGCCCCAAGGGGTACTGGTCACGGATGTGGTCGGCATTTCTGTCTTTGGCGAGCATTTTCTCGACCCGGACTGGAGTGTGACCTGGCGCCTGGGCTGGACAGAGCAGGGAGATCTGTATGAACGCACCGGATGGCGGCTGGGGCTTCGCTATCGGTTCTGACCCGGCCTTGCTGGCTGTGCTGCTGGCCGCAGCAGGTTTGCTGGGCGGCACGGTGCTGATGTTGCTGGGGACCGTCTGGCTGCACTGGCGGCACGTGCGCCTGGATGAGCGGGCTGCCGCCCTGCGCCGTGACTGGACACCGCGCCTGTTTGGCCTGTTGACGGCGACTCCCGGGCAGCGCCCGCCGTCGCTGCCATCCGTGGCACGACGTGACTTGCCATTGCTGGTGGGGCTATGCAACGCCCTGCAAGACACCGTGCGTGGCGTGTCCCTCGACCCACTGCACGATCTCGCCCGCCAGCTCAATCTGGTCCCGCACCTGCGCCGCTGGCTGCGGCGCGGCAGCGCGGATCGCCGCCTGGATGCCCTGACCTGCCTGGGCAACCTGCGCATTCATGATGCCTGGCCCGATGTGCTGACGTATCTCGATCACCGCGACAGCGTCACCAGCCTGACAGCCGCCCGGGCACTGGTGGCGATTGATGCCCAGCGCGGTTTGCCGGAAATTTTCAGTCGCCTGAATCGGCCCGACTGGTCGGAAAGCCGGGTCAGTGCCCTGCTCAAGGAAGTGCCGGCGCCCGAGCTGGCGCGGCAGTTGAAAGCACTGGCGCAGCCCCTGGACGCCGCAGCGCTGCGCAAACTGATCCGCATCGCCGACAGCCTGCAACCGGGCCAGGTGGACGACCTGCTGCGCCAGGCCAACGAACGCTTTCCTGAAGATACCGAACTGCGTAGCGCGGTATGTGCCTGTGCCGACGGCCCGCAATGGCTGGGCACCCTGCGCGCGGCGGTGGCGGACCCGGAATGGATCGTGCGGGTTCAGGCCGTGCAATCACTGGGCCGGCTGGGCGATGCCCGCGATCGCACCCTGCTGGCGGCACGGCTCAGTGATCCGGTCTGGTGGGTGCGTTATCGCGCCGCCCAGGCATTACTGGCGCTGCCCGGGGCCGAGCGCCGGGACCTGGAAACCCTGGCCACGGCCCATGATCAACCCCAGGTGCGCGAGATTCTGGCCCATGTTCTGTCGGAGCCCGATTGATGCCGTGGATTGACGACCTGATCATCTGGGCGCAGTGGTTCTTCCTGTGCTATTTCATCGCCCTGGCGCTGGGCTACCTGATGCTCAATCTGATGGCCCTGCTCGCCATCGGCAAGCACACCCGTGCCGCCCGCGCGGAGTACCTGCCGCGCCCCTACCATGCCTTCCTGCCACCGATTTCCGTGCTGGTGCCTGCGTACAACGAAGAAGCGAACATTACTTCCTCGGTGCAGGCCATGCTGCAACTGGCGTATCCCGAACACGAAGTAGTGGTGATCAACGACGGCTCGCGCGACAACACCCTGGCCGTATTGCAGCAGGCGTTTGATCTGTATCAGGTGCCGGAAACCGCCGACGAGCGTTTGCCCACCGCCCGCGTGCGCGGTGTGTATCGCTCACGCAGTCAGCCGTTACTGCGAGTCATCGACAAGGAAAACGGCGGCAAGGCTGATGCCCTGAATGCCGGCATCAACTACAGCCGCTACCCGCTGTTCTGCGGCGTGGATGCCGACTCCATCATCCAGCGCGACAGCCTGCTGCGCATTATCCGCATGTTCGTGGACGACCCCGACACCATCGCCGCCGGCGGCACGGTGCGTATTGCCAACGGCAGCGACGTGGATGCTGGTAACCTGCTTCAGGCACGCCTGCCGAAGCGCTGGTTGCCGCTGATGCAGATTATCGAATACCTGCGCGCCTTCATGTTCGGTCGCCTGGGCTGGGAACCCCTGAATGCCCTGCTGATCATCAGCGGCGCCTTCGGCGTGTTTCGTAAAAGCGTGGTGGTGGAAGTCGGCGGCTACCGCCACAAGTCCATCGGCGAAGACATGGAACTAGTGGTGCGTTTGCATCGGCACATGCGCCTGAACCGGCGCCGTTACCGCATCCATTTTCTGCCGGACCCGGTGTGCTGGACCGAGGCGCCGGAGGACCTGGCCACCCTGCGCTCGCAGCGTATCCGCTGGCAGCGGGGCCTGCTGGAAAGCCTGTCCGCCAACAGCAAACTGTGCTGCCATCCCCGTGGCGGCACGGTGGGCTGGCTTGCCTTTCCGTTCATGCTGATCTTCGAGGCCATCGGGCCGCTGCTGGAACTGGGCGGTTATCTGTTCGTGATCACCATGGCGCTTACCGGTGCCCTCAGCCCGGCATGGATTATCGCCTTTCTGCTGGTGGCTATTGGCCTTGGTATTCTCATGTCGGTGTTTGCGTTGTTGCTGGAAGAGCTGTCGTTCCGCATCTACCCCGGCAAGCGCTCCATCCTGCGCCTGTTCGGCGCCGCCCTGGCCGAGAATCTGGGTTACCGGCAGCTCAACACCTGGTGGCGCGTGCGCGGCACCCTGCAGTGGCTGCGCGGCAAACAGGCCAAGTGGGGCGACATGAAGCGCAGCGGCCGCCTTCAGCGTGAGGCGATCAACTCGAAAGAGCGCAAGCGCGACGCATGATCATAAATGTCCGAGACGATGATCAGTTCATCGGCCCCGGTTTCCGCCTGCAATGCCTCCAGCCCCGCATGCACTATTTCCGGTGTGCCGATGATCGAACGCGCCAGCATCTGGCTGGCCTGCATCTTCTCGCGCGGCGACCAGTAGGTATCAATGTCATCAATCGGCGGCTGGCTCAGGCGTCGGTCACCGCGTAACAGATTGGCAAACGACATTTGCTGCGTCGTGGCCAGACGCTTCGCCTCCCGCTCCGAATCGGCCGCCACCACATTCACGCCGACCATGGCGTAAGGCTCGGACAACTGCGCGGAAGGCTTGAAGCGCTGGCGATACAGCGCCAGCGCCTCCATCAGCTGCTGCGGCGCAAAATGCGACGCGAAGGCATAGGGCAAACCGAACTCCGCCGCCAACGCCGCACCAAAGGTGCTGGAGCCGAGAATCCACAGCGGCACCTGCGTGCCCACCCCCGGGATCGCCTGAATAGCCTGCCCCGGCTGGGCGGGCGCCAGCAACGCCTGCAAGGCGCGCACGTCCTCCGGAAAACGATCCGATGCCGCCGGCGTGCGCCGCAACGCATGCAGCGTGTTCTGGTCCGTCCCCGGCGCCCGCCCCAGACCAAGATCAATACGGCCCGGATACAGATGCGCCAGGGTGCCGAATTGCTCCGCGATCACTAGCGGCGAATGGTTGGGCAACATGATGCCGCCCGCACCGACACGAATATGCCGCGTACCCGCCGCCACATGACTGATCACCAGCGACGTCGCCGCGCTGGCGATACTCTCCATATTGTGATGCTCGGCCACCCAGAAACGCTGGTAGCCCCATTGCTCCGCATGAGCCGCCAGATCCCGGGCATTGTCCAGCGCCTGGCGCACGCTGCCGTCTTCGGTGACGCGGACCAGGTCGAGAATGGAAAGGCGGGCAGGGTGGGGCATGGCGGTTCTCCGGTGATAGGTCACAGAACGCGAATCGAACCCGCGTCCCGCAGTTCTCAGCGTAGATCGTACCAAACCCCACGGCCACCGCCGTGCTGAGCAAGCGTGCCGCGCTCGACCAGTGTCCGGAAGTGCTGCTTCAGCGTGTTGCGGCTGGCCCCGGTCAGTTTGATAGCCTCGCCGATGGTGACGCGGCCGTGCTCGCGGGCGAACTCGACGATCTGTAGCTGTAGTTCCGGCATGGCTGCCAGCACGATCTTCTCGCGCTCGACTTTTTTCTCCAGGCGTCGTACCTGCTCGGCCAGAGAGCGCAGGAAGAACATCAGCCACGGCTGCCAGTTCGGTGCATCAGAGCGGATCGTGCCCTGTGTCTGCCGCAAAGCCAGGTAGTACGCCTCCTTGCTTTGCTCGACCACGCTTTCCAGCGAGCTGTACGGCACATAGGCGTAACCGGCCTGCAGAAGCAGGAGCGTGGTCAGCACGCGGGAGAGCCGCCCGTTGCCGTCCTGGAACGGATGGATCTCCAGGAACACGACGACGCACAGGGCGATGATCAGCAGCGGGTGCAGACGAGCCGTCTCGCGCTCCTGGTTCACCCAGGCCACCAGCTCCCTCATCAGGCGGGGCGTGTCGAAGGGCGACGCTGTCTGGAACACGATGCCGATCTGCGCGCCGGTCTCGTCGAAGGCGGCGACGCTGTTCGAGTTGGTCTTGTAGCTGCCGCGATGCCAGGTGTCCTTCTCGCTATAGCGCAGCAGGACCTGGTGCAACTGTTTGATGTGGTTCTCTGTGAACGGGATGTCCTGCCAGGACGTGAAGGCCAGATCCATCAGCTCGGCGTAGCCAGCCACTTCCTGCTCGTCGCGGGTAGCAAAAGACTTGATCTCCAGGTTCGACAGCAACTGCTCCACTTCCCGGTCGGACAGCTTGCTGCCCTCGATGCGGGTCGATGAGCCGATGCTCTCGATGGTGGCTACGCGGCGCAGGGCCAACAGCCGGTCGGGCGCGAGCGTGCCCAAGGCGCGCCAGGCGCCCTTGAACTCGTCGATCCTGGCGATGAGGCTCAGCATCTCCGGGGTGATCTGGATGGTGTCAGTTTTCAGCATGAACCAATACTACGCCCATTTACACCCATTTTCGAGGTGCATCCACTAAGACGCCCATTTACACCCAATTTTGGCAAAGGCCTGCTTTCCCATCGGCCCCCGCTCATTGTGGCCCTATGTAAGTAATAAAATGCGATGGACTCCTACGCAGCGTCAATTTATCGACAGATTATAGTGTGAGGAATATACTGATCATTAAAGTATGAACTGGCGATCATTAACCCGAAGCGGCAGCCAGGATGTCCAACGAACAGCTTGCAGACCTGACCCAGCCCCAGCGCGACCGGCTTGCGTTCATCGAGTTGCGCCTGCGCTTCATCGGAGAGATTCGTCGTCAAGATCTGGTGTCGCGTTTCGGCATACAGGTGGCGGCGGCAACCCGGGATATCGGGATCTACAAGGATCTCGCCCCAGGCAATCTGGACTACGACACTAAGAACAAGGTGTACGGGTGCGCAGACGGTTTTGCGCCCGTCTTTGACTTCCCGGCAGAGCGGGTCTTGGCGTGGCTGTCACAGGGCTTCGGTGACGGTGAGCCTTCCGCCCTCAAGTCCTGGATTACCTGTGAGGTCCCTTCCAGGCTCACAAAACCAGGTCTCGACACTCTCGCATGCGTCACGCGGGCCATCCACCAGGAGCGCCCGCTGAAAGTCGCCTACCACTCCTTGTCGAGTGGCGAGACTGAGCGTGAGATCGTCCCGTTTGCGTTGATCGACACCGGGTTGCGCTGGCACGTCCGTGCGTTTGATCGCAAAACCCAGGGGTTCAGGGATTTCGTCATCACCCGGATCAAGAAGCCTGTGGTGCTCAAGGGGCAGCCAGTGGCGCCCTGCGAGAGGAGCGATCAGGACATCCAATGGACCCGCATCGTCGAGCTGGAGCTGGTGCCGCACCCGGATCAACCCCGACCAGAGATCACTGAGATGGACTACAGCATGCAAGGTGGCGTGCTGCGGATGAAGCTGCGCGCGGCTACGGCTGGATACATCCTGCGCAAATGGAGCGTCGACTGCTCCCCTGACCACAGCCTGCGTGGCTACGAATACCGGTTATGGTTGAAAGATCATCTGGTGTTGTACGGTGTAAAAAATGCCGTGCTGGCGCCGGGCTACCGCTCGCCAGGCTCACAAAACATTCTGGGCAAGGCCAACTGATGCAGCGCGCCCAGCGAACGAACAAAACAGAAAAACCGACTTTGACTGGACTTTTGACATGCCCCTGACCCTGCCCCAACTCGAACGCCACCTGTTCAAAGCCGCCGACATCCTGCGCGGCAAGATGGATGCCTCCGAGTTCAAGGAATACATCTTCGGCATGCTGTTCCTAAAGCGCTGCTCCGACGTGTTCGAGCAACGCCGCTCCGAAGTGATCCAGCTCGAAATCGAGGCAGGCAAGACACCCGCCAAAGCACAAGCCACGGCCGAGAACAAGCGCTGGTACAAGAAGGACGGCTACTTCTGGGTGCCGAAGGAGTCGCGCTACAGCTACATCGTGGACAACTCGCGTCAGGCCAACGTCGGCAGCCTGCTGAGCAAGGCGCTCGCCGGGATTGAAGGTGAAAACGTCAGCCTCTACGACGTGCTGGAACACATCGACTTCACCCGCAAGATCGGCCAGAGCAAGATCCCCGACATCAAGCTGCAGCAACTCATCACCCATTTCAGCCTGCACCGTCTGCGTAATGAAGACTTCGAATTCCCCGACCTGCTCGGTGCCGCCTACGAATACCTGATTGGCGAGTTCGCCGATTCGGCGGGCAAGAAAGGCGGCGAGTTCTATACCCCGCGCTCGGTGGTGCGGATGATGGTGCGGCTGATCAAGCCCGAGCTAAAACACGACATCTACGACCCCTGCTGCGGCTCTGGCGGCATGCTGATCGCCGCCAAGGAATACATCGACGAGCACGGCGAAGACGGCCGTAAGGCCAACCTGTTCGGCCAGGAGTTCAACGGCACCGTGTGGTCCATCGCCAAGATGAACATGCTGCTGCACGGCATCAGCACCGCCAACCTGCAAAACGAAGACACCCTGGCCGATCCTCAGCATGTGGAAGGCGGCGAGCTGATGCACTTCGACCGCGTACTCACCAACCCGCCGTTCTCCGTCCACTGGGGCAATACCGAAAAGGATGCCGACGGCAACCCCGCCTGGAAACCCAGGTTCGAGGCCGAGCGCTTCCCCTACGGCCAGGTGCCCCTGGGCGCCAAAAAGGCCGATCTGATGTTCCTGCAGCACATGCTGGCTGTCACCCGCGACGGCGGCATGGTGGCCACCGTCATGCCCCACGGCGTGCTGTTCCGGGGTGGCGAGGAAAAAACCATCCGCGCCGGCATCATTGAGGACGACCTGCTCGAAGCCGTCATCGGCGTCGCCCCCAACCTGTTCTACGGCACCGGCATTCCCGCCTGCATTCTGGTGCTGCGCCAGCGGGTGCAGCACGGCGCCAACCGCGTCAGCGGCAAACCCGCCGAGCGCCAGGGCAAGGTGCTGTTCATCAACGCCGACCGCGAGTACTTCGAAGGCCGCGCCCAGAACTTCCTGCTGCCCGAACACATCGAGAAAATCGTCACCACCTTCGACGAATTCCGCGCCATCGACGGCTTCTCGGCCATCGTCGACAACGCCACCCTCAAAGCCAACGACTACAACCTCAACATCCGCCGCTACGCCGACAATGCGCCACCGCCCGAGCCGCATGATGTGCGCGCCCATCTGGTGGGCGGCATCCCCAAGGCCGAGGTGGCCGACAAGGCCCGCTTGTTCAGCGCCCATGGCCTGAACCCGCTGGATCTGTTGATAGAGCGTGATGCCAAGTACTACGACTTCGCGCCCGCCCTCGATACACGGCAAACGCTCAAGCCCGCCATCGAAACCAATGCCGGTCTGCTGGCCAAAGAAGCCGCCATTCGCACGGCTTTCGAACACTGGTGGGCCGAACACGGTGTGCGCATTACCGCGTTAAGCGGCCAGATCACCGCCGACAGCGACACCGCCATGGCCTCCGCCAGCCTGGTGGCCCTGCGCAACGACCTGCTGGCCAGCTTCAGCCAAAGCCTGGAAGCCATCGGGATGCTCGACCCCTTCCAGGTGCGCGGCATCGTCGCCGGTTTCTGGTACCAGACCAAGTACGACTTCCTCACCCTGATGGCGCGCGGCGCCAAGGGCGTGGCTGATGCCTGGCGCACCAGCATCGTTACCGCGCTGGAGGATAAGGCCAGCAAGGAAAGCCCGCTGGAGCACAAGCTGGTCAAGTTCCTGATGAGTGATTTCGTCGAAGCGATCACCGAGTTGGAAGCCAAAAAGGCCGAGCTGGACAGCCAGATCAAGGCCGCCAGTCCCAAAAGTGCCGAAGGTGAGGACGGCGAAGCCGCCGAAGCGGCGGAGGACGAGGCCGACGAAGAAAACGCCGTGGACGAAGCCCAGCTCAAAGCCTGGAAAAAGGAACTCAGCGCCGTCAAGAAGCAACTCAAGGCCAAGAACGACAGCTTCAAGCAGCACATCGCCGCTGCCGTGGACGGGCTGACGCCCGAAGCCGCCGCCGAGTTGCTGCTGACCATCCTGCACAACGACATGCAGGCCATCGTCGAGCGCTACATGGCCGCGCAACGCAAGCAGATCGTGGCCGCGTTCGAGAACTGGTGGGACAAGTACCGGGTGACGCTGACCGAGATCGAGGGCAAGCGGGATGAAGCGGCGAAGGCGTTGCAGGGGTTTTTGAAGGGGTTGGGGTATGTCTGAGTTGGGTTCGATACTGATCCTTGAGTATGGCGAAGCAATGCCTGCTGAGGCGCGCTCCGGTCACGGCTTTCCTGTTTTTGGATCGAATGGCGAAGTTGGAAGACACCACAAGTACTTGATCCCGGAGCCCGGCATCATCGTAGGGCGCAAGGGCAGTGTCGGGAAAGTCACGTGGTCAGACGAGCCGTTCTGGCCAATTGATACGACGTATTGGGTAAACTGTGCCCCCGAGGATAGACGGTGGATCTATTGGATTTTGAAATGGTTGCCGTTGACGCGACTTGATAGCTCAACGGGTGTTCCTGGCCTGAATCGAAACGACGCCTATGCACTAACTGTTGACCGTCCTCGGCTGATTGAGCGGCAGCAGATCGCCCAAATCCTCGACACCCTCGACACCGCCATCCACCAAACCGAGGCGATCATCGCCAAGCTCAAGGCCGTCAAGCAGGGCCTGCTGCACGACCTGCTGACGTGCGGCATCGACGCCAACGGCGAACTGCGCCCGCCCCAGGCCGAGGCGCCGCATCTCTACAAGCAGTCGCCGCTGGGGTGGATCCCGAAAGAGTGGAAAGTCGATTTCGTCTCAAATCTCACGACGAGCTCCGTAATCGGGCCGTTTGGAAGCGATCTCGTGGCGTCTGATTATCGAGCAACGGGTGTTCCGGTCGTGTTCGTTCGGGACGTAAAGCCGGGCTGTCTGATCTGGAAGAGCAACGTCTATGTGAGCGGCAGAAAGGCACAGGCGCTCGCTGCACACGAGGTAGTACCAGGCGACGTCGTGGCTACAAAAATGGGGCTTCCACCCTGTGTTGCCGCCGTCTATCCAGCTTCGATGCCGAATGGTGTAGTGACTGCAGACATTGTCCGATTGCGGCCTAACCTGGGCCGAATCCTTCCCGGATGGATGTCGGTCTTTATCAATGCTCCATCAGTCGCCAAACAAGTAGAGCAAATCACGGCGGGGGTGACGCGACCGAAAGTCACACTTCGTGATGTTCGAAACCTACGCTTAGCGGTCCCGGTGCTTGAAGAGCAACGGTTGCTCATGGAGCGTGTGGATGCAATTGAAACCCGCCTTCGTCTGGAGGAACAAAGCATCGAGAAGCTTTGGGCAGAGAAGACGGGCCTCATGGACGATCTCCTCACCGGCCGCGTCCGCGTCACGGCATTGCTTGCCGAAGCAGTACAACAAAAGAGGAGCGCCTGATGGGCTGGGAACTTGATGACGTTGAAAAACCCTTCGTAACCCAGTTGCAGGCACTCGGTTGGGGCTATAACGCGGGCAGTCTTGATGCCCCATCAGTCACGGGTCGAGCCAGTTTTACCGACGTTATTCAGGAGGGGGTGCTACGCGATCAACTGCGCGCGCTGAACCTGGGGCCTGACGGTGCGCCCTGGCTGGACGAGGCGCGGCTGTCGGAGGCGGTATCCGCCATCACCCGGCTGGGCACTCACAAGTTGATGGAGGCCAACGAAAAGGCGACCTCGTTGTTGATCTGTGGCCTGACGGTGGAGGGCCTGCCCGGCTGGGACGGTGGGCGCGGCCAGACCCTCCGCTACATCGACTGGGACACCCCGGCCAACAACCGCTTTACGGTGATCAACCAGTACCGCGTGGATTGCCCGCCCGGCTTCAACAGCGCCAAGCAATTCATCGTGCCCGATCTGGTACTGCTGGTGAACGGCATCCCGCTGGTGGTGGTGGAGTGCAAGAGCCCGTCCGTCCCCGAGCCGCTGGCCGAGGCGGTGGACCAACTGCGGCGCTACAGCAACCAGCGCAAGGCCGCCTTCGAGGTTGATGACAACGAGGGCAACGAGTCTTTGTTCGCCACCAACCAGCTATTGGTGGCCACCAGCTTCGACGAGGCGCGGGTAGGCTGCGTGGGCGCAGCTTTTGAGCACTACGCGCAGTGGAAAACGGTGGTCGGCCCGGATGGGACGGGCAGTGAGATCGAGGTGGCGCAGGCACTCGGCAAGCCAGCCCTCTCCGAGCAGGAACGTCTGATCGCCGGGCTGCTGGCCCCCGCGCATTTGCTGGATGTGGTGAAAAACTTCATGTTGTTCATGCAGACCGGCGGCCAGACCGTCAAGACGGTGTGCCGCTACCAGCAGTACCGGGCAGTGAATCGGGCGATTGCGTGCCTCAAGACCGGTCCGACGCGGCTGCAGCACGGCGAACACGACCAGCGCGGCGGCATCATCTGGCACACCCAGGGCTCGGGCAAATCGCTGACCATGGTGTTCCTGGTGCGCAAGATGCGCGCGGACGCGCAACTGCGGCGCTTCAAGGTTATCGTCGTCACCGACCGCAAGGACCTGCAGGGCCAGTTGTCGGTGACCGCCACGCTGACCGGCGAGGTGGTGGATGTGGCCGAGAGCACCCACGGCGTGAAGGCGCTGGCGCGGCGTAAGGGCCCGGGGCTGATCTTTGCCACCATTCAAAAATACCGCGACCCGGACAGCGTCGGTGATGCGCCGCTGACCGCAGACGATCTGCCGAAGGTGCCCGAACCCAGCGTAAAAGAACCGAAGGCCCCCTACAAACCCGACGAAAAGTTCGAGGTGCTGAACGAGGACGATAGCATCCTCGTGCTGGTGGACGAGGCGCACCGCACCCAGGCGGGCGACCTGCATGCCAACCTGTTGGCGGGCCTGCCCAACTGCGCACGCATCGGCTTTACCGGCACGCCGATCATCATGGGCGACAAAAAGCGCACCCACGAGATCTTTGGCGAGTTCATCGACAAGTACACCATCAAGGAAGCTGAGGCCGACGGTGCCACGGTGCCGGTGCTCTACGAGGGCCGCACAGCCAGCGGCGCTATCAAGGACGGCGCCAGCCTGGACGAGCTGTTTGAGGACCTGTTCCGTCAGCACAGCCCCGAAGAGCTGGAGGCCATTAAGAAGAAGTACGCCACCAAGGGCCACATCTTTGACGCCCCGGCGCTGATCGCCGACAAGGCGCGCGACATCTTGCGCCACTACGTGACCAACATCCTGCCCAACGGTTACAAGGCACAGGTGGTGGCGTACAGCCGGTTGGCGGCGATTCGATATTTCGAGGCCCTGCGGTCAGCCCGCGATGAGCTGTTGGCCGAGGCCCACGCGCTTTCTCCCGGGGACAAGGCGCTGGATGACGAGGCGCTGTGTCAGCGCTCGGTGAGCATCCAGGCGGTGGTGCAGGCCTGGCGCTACCGCGACACCCTGGCGCGCATTGAATTCGCGCCCATCATTTCGGGCAGCAACAACGACGACCCGGCTTGGAAGCCGTGGACCGATGGCACGGCGCACGACCAGCTGATCAAGCGCTTCAAAAAGCCCTTGTTCAATGCCAGGCCCGAGAAGACCGACCCGCTGGCCTTCCTGGTGGTGAAATCGATGTTGCTCACCGGCTTTGATGCGCCGATCGAGGGCGTGATGTACCTTGACCGACCGATCCGCGAGGCGGAATTGCTGCAGGCGATTGCTCGCGTCAACCGCACCGGCTTCGGCAAGCGCTGCGGCATCGTGGTGGACTACTACGGCGTGGCGCAGCATTTGAAGGAGGCGCTGGCGGCCTACGCCGATGAAGACGTAGCAGGCGCGCTGGCCAGCCTGAAGGACGAGGTGCCGATACTGCGCGACCGCCATCTGCGCCTGGTGGATCTGTTCCGCCAGCGCGGTATTGAATCGCTGGAGGACAGCGAAGCCTGCATCGAGGCGCTGCGCAGCGAGAAGCTGCGCGCCGAGTTTGCCGTCAAGCTCAAGGCCTTCCTCGGGTCACTGGATACGGTGCTGCCACGACCAGAGGGCTTGCCCTACACCAAGGACGCCAAGAAGCTTGCTTATATCTACGCCCGCGCCCGTAACCGCTACAAGGACACGCCGGTACTGGGCAAGGATGTCGGCGCCAAAGTGCGCAAGCTGATTGACGACCATGTGATCTCGCTGGGCATCGATCCTAAGATCCCACCGATTCAGCTCACCGATGTGGCCTTTGAAAAGCATCTGCGAAAGACCGCCGATGACGCCGGTGCGGAAGCCAGTCGCGCAGTGGCTTCGGAGATGGAACACGCGATTCGCTCACACATCCGCAAGCACGTCGATGAAGACCCGGTGCTGTACCGCAAACTTTCGGAGCGTTTGAACGACATTCTGAAAACGCTCGGCGAGCAGTGGAGCGAGGTAATCTCGCAGCTGCAGAAAATCATCGACGAGCTGCGCACCGGCAAGGCCGGGAGTGACGATGCGCCAAGCGACCTGCCCGAGCACTGCGCGCCGTTTTTGCGCACGCTGCTGGATGTGGTGTGCGTAGGCCAGACACCCAGCGCCACCCAGCTGTTGCGCCTGAAAGATGTAACCGTGGAACTGGTGGATCTTCTGGTGCAAGAGCTGCAAGGCAACCGTGATATCTGGAGCCCCCATAAACGCGCCGCTCAGGAAGACTTGAACACGCAATTGTTCGAGCATCTGATGCGCCTGCGGCCACCCCTGGTGGATACCGACATGGCGGGTGTGCTGGCAGACAGGCTGATGGAACAGGCGCGCGCCAACCACGACAAGCTGGTGCAGGTGTAACGCATGCAGACTTCGCTGAAACCGGCCCATCCACACGGCAACAGTCCTGCCGCCGAAGCAGAGGCTTGCATCCACGTGGACGACTTGCAGTTTACGCTACGTCGCAGTGCTCGGCGCCGGACGATGCAAATCACGGTGGAAAGAACGGGGGAGCTGATTGTGAGCGCGCCGCCCGATGTGGGCATCGACCAACTCCGTGAGTTTGTCAGCGAGAAGCGCTTCTGGATCTACACCAAGCTGGCCGAGAAGGATCGGCTACAACGGCAGGTGCCGCGCAAAGAGTTCGTTGATGGCGAGGGTTTCCTGTATCTGGGGCGCAGCCATCGGCTGAAATTGGTCGATGACCAAGGCGCACCCTTGAAGCTGGTGAGTGGCCGCTTTGCGCTGCGCCACGATGCGAAGGCAGGCGCACGGGAGCATTTCATTCGCTGGTATAGCGAGCGGGCTCGGGTCTGGCTGTCGGGCCGGGTAGCCGACTACCAGTCACGCATGGAGGTAGCACCGGCTGGCGTGAAGGTGCAGGACCTCGGCTATCGCTGGGGTTCTTGCGGCAAGGGTGACTGGCTGTACTTCCACTGGAAAACGATCTTGCTGCCGGCGGGTATAGCGGAATATGTGGTGGTGCACGAGATTGCCCATCTGCACGAGCCGCACCACACCCCTGCCTTCTGGCTACGCGTCGAGCGCGCCATGCCCGACTATGCCCAGCGCAGGGCCTGGCTGGCGGAACACGGAATGGATGTTGAGGGGATATAAGAGAACATGGCGGACTACTTCACCAGTGACCACTTCAAACTGCTGAATAAGTGGAAGGGGCAAAAGCGCGACGAATCCAACCCCGAGCAGAACCGCGCCTATGAGGAACTGAAGAAGGCCTACGAGGTGACCGAGTCGTGGGCCAACGAGGTGAAGACCAAGTTGTTCCCGACGGGTGTGGTCAAGGTTCGCAAGCGCCCGACCAGCCAGGCGAATTCCTTTCTGCCGTATAACTGGGCGCGCATCTACCCCGCAAAGGATTCACCGAAGGAGCTGGCTTATACGGTTGGTATTGGGGCCGGCGACGGTTTTGTGGTCAAGATTGACACGGTCGGGCTTGATGAGGGTGCACCCGCGCGTCGTGGCTACCTTGCACTGCGCGGCGGCTACGACAACGGGTCACCTATCGTCGCTATGCTTCCAGCCTCGGAAGGACTGGGCAAATCGCTGGCTGAGCTGGTGGATTGGAGCATCGAGGCCATTCGCCAGTTCCGCATTCGCTACGACGAAGTGGTGGCCAAGCTGGATTTGGGCGAAAAGCTGAGTGATGAGGATCTGCTCAAACACTTCGATGGCAAGCCCGCCTTCAAAACCTTCCGGGCTTCTTGGTCGGCGCAGGACAAGGCTACGTTTTGCCGGCTGGCCAGAGCCGTTCACGCGGCAGGGCTGGATTGGTGGCACATGGGCAAAGGGATTCAGGTGCGCTTTGGCCGCAAGAACCCTGGCAGTGAGCGTGCGATCGGCGTGCTCGGTGTGATCCGTGGCACCCGCACCCGAAAGATATCCTGGACACGTGATGTCGGCACGGTGCCCAAGTTGAACCGAGAGCCACTGACCGACGATCTGGTGGCGAAAATCGAAGCTGCCTTGGTGGCCGAGCGCGAAACCCTGGACGAGTGGTTGGTGTTGGAAACCGAACGCCCTGGTCTGTGGCCTGACCAGCTGCGGGATGATCCGGAGGAATCTGACGAGGAATCCGATGACGAGGAGCCACCGATGGATGCCGCTGTCACGCAAGCCTTCAATCGCATTTACTACGGACCGCCCGGGACCGGCAAGACGTACGAGGTTTCCAAGTTGCTGCGGCGTGACTATGAGCAGGCAACGACATCGGTGTCTGCGGCGCAATGGCAAAGCCAGTTTATCGCTGACAGAATTGCGCCGCTGAAATGGTGGGAGGCTGCCCTCCTGGCATTGGTCGACCTTGGTGGCAAGGCCAATGTGAGCCAGCTACTGGAGCACCCCTTCATCAAGGTAGTTTCAGTCACAAAGGGACGAGAGAAAAATCAGCGGCAAACCATCTGGGGCACATTGCAAGCGCATACGATCGATGAATCAACGACGGTAAGAACCAGCCGCCGCCTTAGCCCACAAGTTTTTGACAAGAGTGAAGACTCTGTCTGGCAGCTCGCCGGAGAATGGGAGGAAGCATGCGTCGACCTCGTTGTCTTGCTTGAGGAGTATCGAGCTGGTGCTCAGTCTTCGGAAATTCTTCGGCACTACAGCTTTGTCACCTTCCATCAATCGTATGGCTATGAGGAGTTCGTGGAGGGCCTGCGTCCGGTGCTGGAGGGCGACACTGAATCTGGCGCGATCAAGTACGAGATACGCGCCGGTGCCTTCAAGGAGTTATGCCGTAAGGCACGCCTCACCCCGGATCAGCGCTTTGCTATGGTTATCGACGAAATCAACCGGGGCAACATCAGCAAGATCTTCGGTGAACTGATCACCTTGATCGAGCCGGACAAGCGCGAGGGTGCGGAAAATGCTATCTCGGTCACCTTGCCCTACTCGGGCGAATCCTTCTCGGTGCCCGCCAATGTAGACATCATCGGCACCATGAACACGGCGGACAGGTCGCTGGCGCTGCTGGATACGGCGCTGCGTCGCCGGTTCGACTTCGTGCCTGTGCTGCCGGATGTTCGAAATGAAGCAGGTGCGCCACTGTTTGATCTGCGGGTGAGTTTGGGTGAGCAGGTAATCGACATTCCACGCATGTTGTCTGCCATCAATCAGCGCGTTGAGGCCCTTTATGATCGCGACCACTGTATCGGCCACGCTTACTTCACATCGCTTGCACAAGTGCCGGACGGAGACGAGCGGCTGGTGGCCTTGTCGCAGGTCTTCAGTCAGCGCATCGTCCCCTTGCTCGAGGAATACTTCTTCGAGGACTGGCAAAAAATACGGCTGGTTCTGGCCGACAATCAGAAGCCTGAGGCGGCCCGGTTTGTGATTGAGAGCCAGGATTATGAAGAGGATCTGGCGCGCCTGTTCGGCAGTGATCACGGCCTTGACACTTATACCACGCGGCAGCGTTACGTGGTTCAGGAGGCGGCGTTCACCAATCCAGATGCCTATATCGGCATCTACCAGACACCGCCAGCCTGATGAATGGTTTGACGATTTACGAGTTTGACGCCCTGGCAGCAGTTGGGGCGGATTTTTCGGGTATCGATGGCGTCCACCGGGTTCCGGCCAGCGTATTTGGCTGGCTTGAGGAGCAATGCCTGCGCGCTGCAGACGCGGGGGAGGCCGCCTGGCTGCGCTGGACCCAACGCCGTGGCCGTCGTGTTATTCAGGTGACGAGCTTCGTTGGCGTCATTCGTGCGCCGGACGGATACCAGATAGAGGTTCTGCCGAAGGTCGGCAAGGCCATCGGTGGCGGCGCGGTCGAGGCGCGTCAGTTGTTGATTGACATGTTGTGCTGCCTGCAGGGCTTTCGGCATGTGCAGACCGACAGCGCTAAACTTTCTGCAACGAGGATGCCGTTGCTGGAAATCTTCGTCAGCGAGTTTCTGCGCGCTGTGGAGCAAATCGTCAAGCGTGGGCTGCGGAGTGACTATCGCCAGCGGCAGGACAACTTATTGGTCTTGCGTGGCAAGCTGCTGATGTCGTCACACTTGCGGCAGAACCTTTTCCGGGCCGACCGCTTCTTTACGGAGCACGATGAGTTTTCGACTGATCGACCGGAGAACCGACTGCTCCACGCAGCGTTACGGCGCGTGTTGCTCCTGACCGGGGCGCAGGCGAATCAGCAGCTGGCCCGGGAGCTGGGTTTCGTGTTTGCGGATGTTCCCACGTCCACACAGGTGCGGATCGATTTCCAGCAGGTGCGGCTGGATCGCGGTATGGGCTACTACACCGATGCCTTGGCATGGGCGCGCCTTATCCTGGATGAGGAATCGCCGCTGACCGGATCGGGTCACCACAGCGCCCCATCATTGCTGTTTCCGATGGAGGCGGTATTTGAAGCCTATGTGGCAAAACATCTTCCGCGACAATTGGCTCCGCCCCGCATTCTGAAGACCCAGGCACGCAGTCAGCACCTGGTTCGCCACCGCGAACAGAATTGGTTTCGCTTGAAGCCGGACTTTCTGATTCGGGATCCAGTTCGGAATGTACTGGTGCTCGACACCAAGTGGAAGCTGCTTGATGGCCTGAAGGCGAACGGAACCGACAAATACGGTTTGTCCCAGAGCGACTTTTACCAGCTACAAGCCTATGGATTGAGTTATCTCGACGGTGCCGGGGATGTGGTGCTGATTTACCCCGGAACCGATGCTTTCGCCAACCCATTGCCAGTGTTTGATTTTCCAAAAACCAGCGGCTTGCGTCTTTGGGTGCTGCCGTTTTGTCTTAAGGCGCGTCGTCTGAAGCTCCCGGCTTGCGCGCAACTGCAGGCAATGTTTATCCACCATGACAACCCATAAATGGCAAATCACCCCACGCTTTCGCCGCAACGCTGCCCTTGAGATCCTTGAGCATCAGGAACAGGCTGACCGGCGAAGTCCGCGCGCTTCCGCAGGAACCCCCAAGAATACGTGGGAACCGGCGCGATCAGGCAAGAAAAAACCCCAACCGAGAACGGTTGGGGTTTCATTATTGGTGGAGCCGGCGGGAATCGAACCCGCGTCCGTCAGCAATCCACCTGCAGATCTACATGCTTAGCCCTGTTTACTGATTTGAGTGACTGCAACCCAACGGGCAGGACGCAGCCACCGAGCCCCTAAAGGTTTTAACAGCGCAATCCGGGGCGGACGTTGCTGCGATCCCGTGTAGCTATGCCGGTCGCGCTTCCCCACGGGCTGGGTCGCTTGACCGTTGGCAGGCCTTAGGCCGCCAGTGCGTAAGTATCGTCGTTTGCGATTACTTTAAGTTGTCACAAAGGATTTACGAGAATCGTGACCTTCTCGGCATGCACCACAGGATTCATAACCGGCGTCGAAACCTTGTCGGCCCCTGTAAGCGTCATTGTACAGGAATGTGGGGGCATGGCGCGGGATTTCCAGTGCCGGGCCGCGGGATTTTTTGACCTGGGTCACCTTGCCATCAACGAATGTAAATTTGGCCCGATATGCTGTAGGACAATCCGACCCAAAAAGGGTGACAAACCGGAAAACTGTCGGATGATACCTTTCGTAACACGACGGGTAACACGAGACGTAACAGTACCCGACGTAACAGCTGGACCCATCCTCAACGGAGGACTGAACGATGAACGCCTTTGACACTGTAGAACGCATGATGAACCGCTGGCCGCTGCTGGGGCGCACCCTGATGCTGATGGTGGCACTGGTGGCCTACGCGGCAGGTCTGCTGGCTGTGGACGCTGCAACGGGCGACGCGCGCATGCCGATCGTACTGTTTGCGGTCTTCTTCCTGCCGGCCGTGCTGCGGGCATGGTTGCTGGTGTACTGGCAAGTGCGTGACGACCTGCGCGGTCGCTTTGAGCGCCTGGATCGCGGCAGCGCCTAGCGCTGCCGCATGATCCGCTGCTTCTGGCGGTTCCAGTCGCGCTCCTTCTCGGTGGCGCGCTTGTCGAACTTCTGCTTGCCTTTGGCCAGCGCGATTTCGAGCTTGGCGCGCCCCTTGCTCCAGTACAGGCTGAGCGGCACGCAGGTATAGCCTTCCTTTTGTACGCCGCTGAAGACACGACCCAGCTCACGCCGGTGCAGCAGCAGCTTGCGCAGGCGCAGGGGGTCGGGGTTGATGTGCGTGCTGGCCGTGCCCAGCGGCTCTATCCGGCAGCCGAACAGCCAGGCTTCCCCGTCTTTCAGGGTGATATAGGCCTCTGACAGGTTACAGCGGCCGTCACGCAGGGATTTTACCTCCCAGCCTTCCAGCACCAGTCCTGCCTCGAAGCGGTCATCAAGATGATAGTCGTGCCGTGCCTTGCGGTTGACCGCAATGTTGGCAATGCCCGACTTGGCTTTTTTCTGTGTCGTCATGGGGGCGGCAGTATACCTGATTGCCGCAGAAATGCTGCGTTCTGCACACTGCAAGTCCGCAAAAGGCGGGCATTGACCCGCCTGGCCGTCTGGTGGGCACGGGGTTTGCTTGAGCCGTTCGGGTAAAGTCGGGAAAATGGCCGCTTTCGCCGGACATGGCGTCGCAGACACAGACAGCAGGAACAGCGCATGACGAAGGACTACAAGCCGGTGCACGGCATCTGGGCCAGCCGCTGGGTGTTTATCCTGGCCGCCACCGGGTCAGCCGTCGGGCTGGGCAACCTGTGGAAATTCCCCTATATGGCCGGGGACAACGGCGGCGGCGCCTTCGTGCTGATCTACCTGGTCTGTATCGCGCTGGTCGGGGTGCCGATCATGATTGCCGAGGTCATGCTGGGGCGCCGTGGCGGCCTGAGTCCGATTCATACCATGGGCAAGCTGGCCCGCGATGCCGGGGTCAGCCAGCGCTGGAGTGCGGTGGGCGGGCTGGGTGCCCTGGCGGGTTTCTTCCTGCTGTCGCTGTACACCGTGATTGCGGGCTGGGCGCTGTATTACATCTGGGAAATGGCCAGCGGTGCCCTGCAGGGTGCCGACGCCAAGGCCGTGGCGGATACCTACAGCGGTCTGCGCGGTAACTTCTGGTTGATGCTGGGCTGCCACACGGCCTTCATGGCCATGACCATGCTGGTGGTGGCGCGCGGCGTGAACAAGGGCCTGGAGGCGGCGGTGCGTATCCTGATGCCGCTGCTGTTTGTGCTGCTGCTGGTGTTGCTGGTCTACTCGGCGACCACCGATGGCTTCATGCCGGCGGTGAACTTCCTGTTCCGGTTCGATGCCTCGGCCTTCTCGGTTAACGCGGTGCTGCTGGCCCTGGGTCATGCGTTTTTCACGCTCAGCCTGGGGCTGGGCGCCATCATGGCCTACGGGGCCTATATGCCGCGCGAGGTCACTGACAAGCGCACCGGCAAGCGCAAGTCGGTGTCCATTGGCTCCACCGTATTTACCATCGCCGGGCTGGATACGCTGATCGCGCTGGTCGCCGGTCTGGTGATCTTCCCCATTGTGTTTGCCAACGGCCTGGCGCCGGATGAAGGGCCGGGGCTGATGTTCGTGACCCTGCCGCTGGCGTTCGCCAATATCCCGTTCGGCATGTTGCTGGGCACGGTGTTCTTTGTGCTGCTGGTGTGCGCCGCCTGGACCTCGTCGATCTCACTGGGCGAGCCGCTGGTGGCGTGGATGGTCGAGAACGGCTGGAAGCGCTGGACCGCCAGCCTCACCATCGGTGCCTCCGCCTGGTTCCTGGGGCTGGGCACGGTGTTGTCATTCAATCACTGGCAGGAGGTCACCCTGTTCGGGCGCACCTTCTTCGGCAATCTGGAATTCCTCACCATCAATATCATGCTGCCCCTGGGCGGCCTGCTGATTGCCATCTTCGCCGGCTGGATCATGAAAGAGACCCACGCCCGCAAGGAACTGGCCATGAAGAGCTTCGGCCTCTATATGGTCTGGCGCGCCATGATCCGTATCTTTGCGCCGCTGGCGGTGATCGTGATCTTCATCTTCGTGGCCCTGGTGCAGAGCGACGACGATGAGGAAGAGGCTGTCGAGCCGCAGGTCGAGGCGACCCGGCATATGGAGGTGATCGTCGATGAGTGAGGCGCTGATTCAGGTGGAGGTCGCCTACGCCCTGCCGCACAAGCAGCGATTGATCAGCTTGCGCGTGCCCGAAGGGACTACCGTTTACGACGCGGCGCGGCAGTCAGGCATTGCAGAGGATTTCGAGGCGCTGGATCTGGAGCGGGCGCAGATGGGTGTGTTCGGCAAGGTCGAGCCGAATCCGCGCAAGCGGGTGCTGCAAGAGGGTGAGCGGGTGGAGATCTACCGTCCGTTGACCGCTGATCCGAAGGAAACCCGCAAGGCGCGGGCCAAAAAGACGGCCCGCTAGCTAAAAGAAGCGTCAGATTGGCGGCACGCCTGGATCAGTGGGTACTGTTCCAGGTCCGGTGCCCGGGCCGGGTTCGGTCGGCTGGCCGGGAATGGTCTGCTCACCATCCCGGGCTTCCCGTTCCTGCTCGCGCAGCTGCTGCTCCAGGTCGCGGTCCTGCTGGCCGGTCACCTTGCTGCGAAAATCTTCGATCACGGCGCCTTCGTGGCGAACATACTGCTCATTTTCAAAATGCACCACGATGCGCTGACGCACCGTGTCGCCACGACCGGGCTGGTATACCATGGGGTAGAACCAGGTATCCGGCGTGAAAGGATCACGCAGGGTCGGTTGGCCGAGTACGTAGCGCACCTGATCCGGTGTCATGCCCGGCTCCAGCTGGGCCAGCATGTCTTCGGTCACGAAATTGCCCTGCGGAATATCAATGCGGTAAACCCCTGGAAAGCGCAGGGTTTCGCAGGCGCTGAGCAGCAGGGTGCCCGCGAGCAGCAGAGTGAAAACGGTTATATGTCGCATGCTTTTTGGAATTCCCATAAGTTCGGGCGATAATACAGACTTGTTTCGGGGACACAAGGTTCCTGCCCGCGCCCCGGCGCTTCGCACCCCCAAGGAGAAAGACGTTGGACAATCATGATTTGCGAAAGGCCGGCCTCAAGGTCACCCTGCCCCGGGTCAAGATCCTGCAGCAGCTTGAAGGTTCCGATGAGCGCCACATGAGCGCTGAAGACATCTACAAGGCACTGATGGAAGCAGGTGAAGACGTGGGCCTGGCAACGGTCTACCGGGTGCTGACCCAGTTCGAGCAGGCCGGTATCGTCATGCGCCACAACTTCGAGGGCGGCTCGGCGGTGTTCGAGCTGGCGGACGAAGGTCATCACGACCACATGGTCTGCCTGGACACCGGCACGGTGGTCGAGTTTCTCGATCCGGAGATCGAGAAACGCCAGAAGATCATCGCCGAAGAGCACGGCTACGATCTGGTCGATCACTCCCTGGTGCTCTACGTGCGCCCGAAAAAGAAGAAGTAATCCTGCCTCCGGTCAGGCGTCCTGGCGGGCGCGCTGACCGTTCTCCAGCATCTCGCGGGCATGTGCCAGCGTTGAATCCGTGATCTCCACACCGCCCAGCATCCGTGCCAGTTCGCTGGTGCGGTCGTCGTGGGCCAGCGACTGGATGCGCGTGCGTGTGTCCTTGCGGGTCTGCTGCTTGTGCACATGCCAGTGCTGGTGCCCCAGGGCCGCCACCTGCGGCTGATGAGTGATGCACAGCACCTGGGCATGGCTGCCCAGTTCGCGCAGCAGGCGGCCGACGATTTCCGCCACGCCGCCGCCCACGCCCACATCCACTTCGTCAAACACCATGCTCGGCACGGTCAGCGCCCGGGCGCAGATCACCTGAATCGCCAGGCTGATCCGCGACAGTTCGCCACCGGAGGCGACCTTGGCCAGCGGGCGCAGCGGCTGACCGGTATTGGCCGTAAACAGGAATTCCACGGTTTCGTTGCCATCCGGGCCGGGCTCGCCCGGGGTCAGCTGGATTTCCAGCCGTGCGCCGCGCATGCCCAGCGCTTTCAGATGGGTGATGACGCCCGCCGCCAGTTCCGGGCCCTTGCTGCGGCGCTGGTCGCTAAGTTGGCGCGCGGCCCGTTCGTAGGCTTCGCGGGCCTGCTGTTCAGCCTGTTCCAGCCCGGCCAGATGGTCGTCGTAATGGGCCAGTGTGTGGGCTTCTTCGCGCAGTTGCTGGTGGCGTTGCCAGAGTTCTTCCGGGCGCACCCGGTGCTTGCGGGCCAGGGTGTACACCTGGCTCAACCGTTCCTCCACCTGGGCCAGTCGCTCCGGGTCCACGTCCAGCCGGTCCAGGTAATGACGCAGGTCGTCGGCTGCCGCTTCCACCTGCAAGCGGGCGGATTCCACCGTGCTCAGCACCGTCGCCAGGCTGTTGTCCTCGTGGCTGGCATCGCCCAGCCAGCCCAGCGCCTGCCCCAGTTGATCGTTGACCGTGCCTTCGTCATGTTCGTACAGCAGCGCCAGGCTCTGCTGGCACAGGCGGATCAGTTCGTCGGCGCTGCCCAGGCGTTTCTGTTCGGTTTCCAGTTCGGCCAGTTCCTGTTCCCCCAGCGCCAGGGCATCCAGTTCTTCCAGCTGGAAGCGCAGCAGCTCCTCGCGTTCGTGCTGCTCGCGGGACTGGCTCAGGGCCTCCTCGTGGGCGCGCCGCGCCTTGTGCCAGCCGCGCCACTGGCTGCGCACCTCGGCGGCGGCGTCGCCGGCACCGGCATAACTGTCCAGCAGATCGCGCTGGGCCTCGCGGCGCAGCAGGGCCTGATGCTCGTGCTGGCTGTGAATGCTGATCAGCAGATCGCCCAGGGCGCGCACTTCCTGCAACGGCATGGCGCTGCCATTGATAAAGGCGCGCGAGCGGCCGTCCGGGCGCACGGTGCGGCGCAGCAGGCAGTCATCGCCGTCGTCCAGTTCGCGTTCGGCCAGCCAGGCCCGTGCCGCCGGATTGTCGCGCAGGTCGAAAGTGGCCTGCACCTCGGCGCGTTCTGCGTCCGGGCGCACCACGGCGCTGTCGGCGCGTTCACCCAGCGCCAGCCCCAAGGCATCGATAATCACCGACTTGCCCGCGCCGGTTTCGCCGGTGATCACGGTCAGGCCCTTGCCCGGCTCCAGCTCCAGGCTGTCCACTGTGGCAAAATTGACGACATTGAGGTGCGTGAGCATGGGCGGCCCCCTGAGATAAGATGTTGACCTGTGCAGGATGCACTACTGTTCGCAAGGACAGTGGTGTTGATAATAGGCAATTCCGGGGCGCTTGATAAGCCCCTATGATAGGTGCCATGCCTGAATTCGAACTGAACGAGCGCAAGCAACGCCTGCTGATGGCCCTGGTGGAGCGGCACATCCGCGAGGGCCAGCCCGTGGGCTCGAAAACGCTGGCCACCAGCGGCTCGCTGCCGGTCAGCCCGGCGACCATCCGCAATATCATGGCGGAGCTGGAGGATCTGGGCGTGCTCTACAGCCCGCATACCTCGGCCGGGCGTGTGCCGACGGAGCTGGGCTACCGGCTTTATGTTGATGCGCTGCTGCGCTCCGCGCCCATGAACCAGCCCCAGAACAGCACCCTGAAGCAGGAACTGGAGCAGATGATCCGCCCGGATCAGTCGCCCCAGGAGCTGGTGCACCGCGCCTCGCGCGCGCTGGCGGAACTGACTCGCATGGCCGGGGTGGTGGTGGTGCCGCGCCGCGAAGTCAGCACCCTGCGCCAGGTGGAGTTCCTGCCGCTGTCCGGCGAGCGTGTGCTGGTGGTGCTGGTGGTCAATCGCGCAGAAGTACAGAACCGCGTCATTCATACCGATCGCGCCTACACCCAGGAAGAGCTGCGCCAGGCGGCCAACTACATCAACCGCACCTATGCCGGTTGCAATCTCGATCAGATCTGCGACGGCCTGCTGTCGACCATGCGCAGCGACAAGGACCAGATGGACGCCATGATGCAGACCACCGTGGAGGTGGCGGCCAAGGCGCTCAAGCCGGAGCAGCCCGCAGACGGCGACTATGTGGTGTCCGGCGAAGCCAATCTGCTCGGCATGGCGCAGGCCGACAACCTGGACAAGATGCGCGACCTGTTCGATGCCTTCAATCGCAAGCGCGACATCCTGCACCTGCTGGAGCGCAGCATGCGCGCCGATGGCGTGCAGATCTTCATTGGCCGCGAGGCGGGCTTCCAGGTGTTCGATGAGGTGTCGCTGGTGTCGGCCCCGTACCAGGCGGACACCGGCACCGTGGGGGTGCTGGCGGTGGTCGGCCCCACGCGCATGGATTACGAGAAAGTCATCCCCACCGTGGACATCACGGCCCGTATCCTGTCAGCCACTCTGGGCAAGTTCTGACCTGTCATCGGCGCCCATGGGCCCGGCGGCCTTGAATCCCGCGTCTGAGTTCCCATATCGTTGCCAGCCTTTCTGAAGTAGCCCGTCAAGTAATCGGAGCATGTGATGAGTGAGCAGGACAGATCCCCGAATCCTGAGCAGGACGCCGCGCACAAGCAGGCGGAAGAGGTCGCCCGCGAGGCGGTAGAGCAGGCCCGCGCCGACGAAGGTCAGGAGCAGGCCACCGAGGCTGATCCGGAGGCCGAGCTGGCCGCCCTGCGCGACGAACTGGCGCAGGCCCGCAAGGCCCTGGGCGAGGCCGACCTGCGTGCCCAGGCAGAAATCCAGAACATGCGCCGTCGGGCCGAGCGTGATGTGGAAGCCGCGCACAAGTACGCGCTGGAGAAATTCGCCGGTGAAGTCATCACTGTGGCGGATTCCCTGGAGCGTGCCCTGACCAGTCTGGATGCCGACAACGAGGCACTGGCCCCGGCCCGCGAGGGCACCCAGTTGACCCTGAAGGTGCTGCTGGATGTGTTCGGGCGCTTCAACATTGCCCAGCTCGACCCGAAGGGCGAGACCTTCAACCCGGAGCAGCACGAGGCCATGGCCATGGTGCCGCACCCGGAGGCCGCGCCGAACAGCGTGATCGACGTGCTGGAAAAGGGCTACACCCTGAACGGCCGCCTGCTGCGTCCGGCCCGGGTGGTGGTGGCCAAGGCCGACTGACGGCAGAAAGACCTTTCTTTTGGCAGGGTCTCTTGAAATGACAAGGGGCACCTCAATATAGCGCAGTGAGACGAGTTCAGCTGCGCCGGTTGCCTCAGGGGGCCGGCAGCAAGTGTGAGGAGATGAGGAACATGGCAAAGATCATTGGTATCGACCTGGGTACGACAAACTCCTGTGTCGCCATTATGGAGGGCGACAAGGTCAAGGTTATCGAGAACAGCGAGGGCGCCCGGACCACGCCGTCCGTGATTGCCTACACCGACGATGAAACGCTGGTGGGTCAGTCCGCCAAGCGCCAGGCGGTGACCAACCCCACCAACACCCTGTACGCGATCAAGCGCCTGATTGGCCGTCGCTTCAAGGATGATGTGGTGCAGAAAGACATCAAGATGGTCCCCTACAAGATCATCGAGGCGGACAACGGTGACGCCTGGGTGGATGTAAAGGGCGACAAGCTGGCGCCGCCGCAGATTTCGGCCCAGGTGCTGAAAAAGATGAAGAAGACCGCCGAGGACTATCTGGGCGAGACGGTGACCGAAGCCGTGATCACGGTCCCGGCCTACTTCAACGACGCCCAGCGCCAGGCCACCAAGGACGCAGGCCGCATTGCCGGTCTGGACGTCAAGCGCATCATCAACGAGCCGACGGCGGCTGCGCTGGCCTACGGCATGGACAAGAAGGGTGGTGATCGCACCATCGCCGTCTATGACCTGGGTGGCGGTACCTTCGACGTGTCCATCATCGAAATTGCCGAAGTGGACGGCGAGCACCAGTTTGAAGTGCTGGCCACCAACGGTGACACCTTCCTGGGCGGTGAAGACTTCGACCTGATGCTGATCAACTACCTGGCGGATCAGTTCAAGAAGGATTCCGGCATCGACCTGGGCGGTGATGCCCTGGCCATGCAGCGCCTGAAGGAAGCGGCCGAAAAAGCCAAGATCGAACTGTCCTCCGGCGAGCAGACCGAAGTGAACCTGCCGTACATTACGGCGGACCAGACCGGGCCCAAGCACCTGGTGGTCAAGGTCACCCGTGCCAAGCTGGAATCGCTGGTGGAAGATCTGGTGAACCGCTCCCTGGAGCCCTGCAAGACGGCGCTCAAGGATGCTGGCCTGCAAACCTCCGAGATCACCGACGTGATCCTGGTGGGCGGTCAGACCCGTATGCCGCTGGTGCAGAAAAAAGTAGCCGAGTTCTTCGGCAAGGACGCCCGCAAGGACGTCAACCCGGATGAAGCTGTGGCCATTGGTGCGGCGATTCAGGGCGCGGTACTGGGCGGCGACGTCAAGGACGTGCTGCTGCTCGACGTGACCCCGCTGACCCTGGGTATCGAAACCATGGGTGGCGTGATGACGCCGATCATCGAGAAGAACACCACGATTCCGACCAAGGCATCGCAGGTCTTCTCCACGGCGGACGACAACCAATCGGCGGTGACCGTGCATGTGCTCCAGGGTGAGCGCAAGCAGGCGGGCCAGAACAAGTCGCTGGGCCAGTTCAACCTGGAAGGTATTCCGGCGGCCCCGCGCGGTGTGCCGCAGATCGAGGTGACCTTCGATATCGACGCCAACGGTATCCTGCACGTGAGCGCGAAAGACAAGGCCACCGGCAAGGAACAGAAGATCCAGATCAAGGCCTCTTCCGGTTTGACGGATGCCGAGATCGACCAGATGGTGAAGGATGCCGAAGCGCACGCGGACGAAGACAAGAAGTTCGAAGAGCTGGTGCAGACCCGTAACCAGGCGGATCACCTGATCCATGCCACCCGCAAGACCCTCGAAGAAGCCGGTGACAAGGCGACCGATGAGGAAAAAGCGGCGATCAACCAGGCCATTGAAGCGCTCGAAGGCGTGCTCAAGAGCAACGACAAGGCCGAGATCGAGGCGAAAACCAAGGCGCTGACCGAAGCGTCCGGTGCACTGGCCCAGCGCATGTATGCCGAGGCGGCCCAGCAGGCCGGTGCAGAGGGCGCCGAGGGTGCAGCCCAGGGCGGCAGCGCAGCGGATGACGCGGTGGATGCCGAGTACGAAGAAGTGGACGACGACAAGAAGTAAGCCCGGTCGTCTGATAACCGGCGCGGATCTTCCGCGCCGGACCAATGACGCCGGGCCTTGCCCGGCGTCATGCGTTACATCGAACGGGTAAAAGAGCCATGTCGAAACGTGATTACTACGAGGTGCTGGGGATTGAAAAGGATGCCTCGGCCCAGGACATCAAGAAGGCCTATCGGCGCCTGGCGATGAAATATCACCCCGACCGCAATCCGGGGGATACCGTCGCTGAAGATCATTTCAAGGAAGCCAAGGAAGCCTACGAGGTGCTCTCGGATGAAGAGAAGCGCCGCGCCTACGATCAGTTCGGCCATGCCGGGCTGGGCGGGCAGGGCGGCTTTGGTGGCGCCGGTGCCGGTGCGGCGGGTGCGGGCTTCTCCGATATCTTCGGTGACATCTTTGGCGATATCTTCGGTGGCGGCGCGGGTGGCCGGCGTCGTGGTCCGGCGCGCGGCGCGGACCTGCGTTACACGCTGGAGCTGACCCTGGAACAGGCGGTGCGCGGCACCACCGAGAAAATTCGTGTGCCCACCTGGGCCACCTGTGAAGTGTGCGACGGCTCTGGCGCCAAGAACGGCGAAAAGCCGGTCACCTGCGGCACCTGCGGCGGCATGGGTCAGGTGCGCATGCAGCAGGGTTTCTTCACCGTGCAGCAGACCTGCCCGACCTGCGGCGGCACCGGTCAGGTAATTAAAAACCCCTGCGACAGCTGCCATGGCCAGGGCCGGGTGCAGACCACCAAGACCCTGTCGGTGAAAATCCCGGCGGGCGTCGACACCGGCGACCGTATCCGCCTGGCGGGCGAGGGCGAAGCCGGGGCGCACGGCGCGCCTGCGGGCGACCTGTACGTGCAGGTGGCGGTGCGCGAGCATGATATCTTCAAGCGCGACGGCAACGACCTTTACTGCGAAGTGCCCATCGCTTTTGTGGATGCGGTGCTGGGTGGTGAGCTGGAAGTGCCAACCCTGGACGGCAAGGTCAAATTGAAGGTGCCTGCCGAGACGCAGACCGGCAAACTGTTCCGGCTGCGCGGCAAGGGCGTGACCTCGGTGCGCGGTGGCCCGCCCGGCGACCTGCTGTGCCGGGTGGTCATCGAGACCCCGGTCAGCCTGAGCAGCGAGCAGAAAGACCTGTTGCGCCAGTTCCAGGATTCCCTGGACAAGGGCGGCAATCGCCACAACCCGCGCAACACCAGCTGGTTCGAGGGCGTGAAGCGCTTTTTTGACGGCCTCTGATGCCGCACCGGAAGAGAGACAGACACATGAAAGTAGGCATTATCGGCGCCGCCGGGCGCATGGGACGCACCCTGATCGAGGCCGTGCAGGCGTTTGATGGCCTGACCCTGGGCGCTGCCGTGGATGTGCCCGGCAGTTCCCTGATCGGCGCCGATGCCGGTGAGCTGGTGGGTGCCGGCAAGCTGGGTGTGGCGCTGGCGGACGACCTGGCCAAGGTGGTGGAGGATGCCGATGTGTTCATCGACTTCACCATTCCTGAAGCCACCATGGCCAATATCCGTATCTGCCGCGCCGCCGGGCGCCGCCTGGTGATTGGCACCACCGGCCTGACGGATGACCAGAAAGCCGAGTTGCGCGAGGCCAGTGGCGATATGGCCATCTGCTTTGCGGCCAACTACTCGGTGGGCGTGACCCTGTGCCTGAAGCTGCTGGATACCGCCGCCCGCGTGCTCGGCGACGAAGTGGACATCGAAGTGATCGAAGCCCACCACCGGCACAAGATCGACGCCCCCTCCGGCACGGCCCTGGCCATGGGTGAGGTGGTGGCCGAGGCGTTGGGTCGTGATCTCAAGGAGTGCGCTGTGTACGGTCGCGAGGGTCGCACCGGCGCCCGCGAGCGCAAGACCATCGGTTTCGAGACCATCCGCGCGGGCGATATCGTCGGCGAGCACACGGTGATGTTCGCCGCCGACGGCGAGCGCGTGGAGATCACCCACAAGGCCACCAGCCGCATGAATTTCGCCCGGGGCGCGGTGCGTGCGGCGGCCTGGCTGGCGGCCCGCGAGCGCGGGTTGTATGACATGCAGGACGTACTTGGCCTGCGCGACTGAGTCTTTGACCGGGCAGTCCGGCCATGCGGCGTGACACCAACGTCAATTGAGCCTAAAATACGGCCCTGCCCTGAGGGGCTTCGCAGGTGGCGCACGCAGCGGCAAGCAAGAAAGCGGATCTGAGCGAGGTGGAGGTGTCCATCTCGCTTTTTTGCGCGCGCGCAGTGCCCCCTGACGCCCTTCCCCTGAACCTGGCACTGAATTCTGGAGGTTGCGTTGACGGTACCGGCCATACTGGCGCTGGAAGACGGCAGCATCTTCCGGGGCGTCTCAATCGGCGCATCCGGCAAGACCGTTGGCGAGGTGGTGTTTAATACGGCACTCACCGGCTATCAGGAAATCCTGACCGATCCTTCCTACGCCCAGCAAATTGTCACCCTCACTTACCCGCATATCGGCAATACCGGGGTCAATCCGGAGGATGAGGAAGCGGGACGTGTCTGGGCCGCTGGCCTGATCATCCGTGACCTGACCATGACGGTCAGCAGCTGGCGGGCAAAACAGTCCCTGCCGGATTACCTCAAGGCGCACAACATCTGTGCCATCGCCGATATCGATACCCGCCGCCTGACCCGTATCCTGCGCGAAAAAGGCGCTCAGAACGGCTGCATCATGGTGGGCGAGAACGCCGACGAAGCCGAAGCGCTGGCGGCCGCGCGGGGCTTCCCGGGCCTGAAAGGCATGGATCTGGCGAAAGAAGTGACCGTCGACAGCGCCTACGCCTGGTCAGAAGGCGTGTGGCAGTGGGGCGAAGGGCACCGCGAACAGGGCGAGACCCCGTTTCATGTAGTGGCCTACGACTACGGTGCCAAGCGCAACATCCTGCGCATGCTGGCCGAGCGCGGCTGCAAGCTGACCGTGGTGCCGGCACAGACCCCGGCCAGCGACGTGCTGGCCATGAAGCCGGACGGCGTTTTCCTGTCCAACGGCCCCGGCGACCCGGAGCCCTGTGACTACGCCATCAGCGCCATCCGCGAGATCGTCGACACCGGTCTGCCGGTGTTCGGGATCTGCCTGGGTCACCAGTTGCTGGCCCTGGCCAGCGGCGCCCGCACCATGAAGATGAAGTTCGGGCACCACGGCGCCAACCACCCGGTGAAAGACCTGGACAACAACACCGTGATGATCACCAGCCAGAACCATGGCTTTGCGGTGGATGAAGCGAGCCTGCCCGACACCCTGCGTGCCACGCATGTGTCGCTGTTCGATGGCTCGTTGCAGGGGATTCACCGCACCGACAAGCCCGCGTTCAGCTTCCAGGGCCACCCGGAAGCCAGCCCCGGTCCGCACGATGCCGCCGGGCTGTTTGATCACTTTATTGAGCTGATGCAGGCGCGCCAGGGCTGAGCCCGGTGCGCATCACCACAGAATCCGACGGTTAGCGAATTATGCCCAAGAGAACCGACATCCAGAGCATCCTCATCATCGGCGCCGGTCCCATCGTGATCGGCCAGGCCTGTGAGTTCGACTATTCCGGCGCCCAGGCCTGCAAGGCCCTGCGCGAGGAAGGCTACCGGGTGATCCTGGTGAACTCGAACCCGGCCACCATCATGACCGACCCGGCCATGGCGGACGCCACCTATATCGAGCCGATTACCTGGGAGACGGTGGAGCGCATTATCGAGAAAGAGCGCCCCGATGCCCTGCTGCCGACCATGGGCGGCCAGACCGCGCTGAACTGCGCGCTGGATCTGGAGCGGCACGGCGTGCTGGCCAAGTACGGCGTGGAAATGATCGGCGCCAATGCCGACGCCATCGACAAGGCCGAAGACCGTCACCGGTTCGACCAGGCGATGCGCAAGATCGGCCTGGAATGCCCGCGTGCCTCGATTGCCCACTCCATGGAAGAAGCCTTCCAGGTGCTGGAAGACATCGGCTTCCCGTGCATTATCCGTCCCAGCTTCACCATGGGTGGCTCCGGCGGCGGCATTGCCTACAACCGTGAAGAATTCCAGGAAATCTGCGAGCGCGGTCTGGACCTGTCGCCCACCAAGGAGCTGCTCATCGATGAGTCGCTGCTCGGCTGGAAAGAATACGAGATGGAAGTTGTCCGCGATAAGAACGACAACTGCATCATCGTTTGCGCCATCGAAAACTTTGACCCGATGGGGGTGCACACCGGCGACTCGATCACCGTGGCGCCGGCACAGACCCTGACGGACAAGGAATACCAGATCATGCGTAATGCCTCGATTGCGGTATTGCGCGAGATCGGCGTGGAAACCGGCGGCTCGAACGTGCAGTTCGGCATGTGCCCGGATACCGGCCGCCTGGTGGTGATCGAAATGAACCCGCGGGTGTCGCGCTCCTCGGCGCTGGCCTCGAAAGCCACCGGCTTCCCGATTGCCAAGATCGCCGCCAAGCTGGCGGTGGGCTACACCCTGGATGAGCTGCAGAACGACATCACCGGCGGCAAGACCCCAGCGTCGTTCGAGCCGTCCATCGATTATGTTGTCACCAAGATTCCGCGCTTCAATTTTGAAAAATTTGCGGCGGCGGACCCGGTGCTGACCACGCAGATGAAATCCGTGGGCGAAGTGATGGCCATCGGCCGCAATTTCCAGGAATCGGTGCAGAAAGCCCTGCGCGGCCTGGAAACCGACTCCAACGGTTTTGATCCGAAGCTGAACCCGGAAGACGGTGATCTGCGCCAGCAGGTGCTGGAATCCCTGGCGGCGCCGGGCCCGGATCGTATCTGGGTCATCGGCGATGCGTTCCGCGCGGGCATGACCGTGGACGAACTGTACCAGTTGACCAAAGTGGACCGCTGGTTCCTGGTGCAGATCGAAGACCTGATCAACGAAGAGAAAGCGCTGCAAACCAGCACCTTCTCGGCCCTGACCCATGACAGTCTGTATCGCCTCAAGCGCAAGGGCTTTTCCGATGCGCGCCTGGCACAGCTGCTGGGCGTCAAGGAAGCCGATGTGCGCGGCAAGCGCCACGAACTGAATATTCACCCGGTGTACAAGCGCGTGGATACCTGCGCCGCCGAGTTCGCCACCAGCACCGCCTACATGTATTCCAGCTACGACGAAGAGTGCGAAGCGCAGCCGTCGGATCGCGAAAAGATCATGGTCATCGGTGGTGGTCCGAACCGGATTGGCCAGGGCATCGAATTCGATTACTGCTGTGTGCACGCGGCGCTGGCCATGCGCGAAGACGGTTACGAGACCATCATGGTCAACTGTAACCCGGAAACCGTGTCCACTGATTACGACACTTCCGACCGTCTCTACTTCGAGCCGGTGACGCTGGAAGATGTGCTCGAAATCGTCAACAAGGAAAAGCCGAAGGGCGTGATTGTCCAGTACGGCGGCCAGACGCCGCTGAAACTGGCGCGGGCCCTGCAAGCTGCGGGCGTGCCGATCATCGGCACCAGCCCGGACGCCATCGACGAAGCCGAAGACCGCGAACGCTTCCAGCAGATGGTGAACAAGCTCGCGCTCAAGCAGCCGCCGAACCGCACCGCCCGCAGCATCGAAGACGGTGTGCGTCTGGCGGCCGAAATCGGCTACCCGCTGGTGGTGCGGCCGTCCTACGTGCTCGGTGGCCGGGCCATGGAAATCGTCTTCAACGAAGACGAGCTGCGCAGCTACATGAAGAACGCGGTGTCGGTGTCGAATGAATCGCCGGTCCTGCTCGATCGCTTCCTGGACGACGCCATCGAAGTGGACGTGGACGCCGTGTGTGATGGCGAACAGGTCGTGATCGGCGGCATCATGCAGCATATCGAACAGGCCGGGGTGCACTCCGGTGACTCCGCCTGCTCGCTGCCGCCCTATTCGCTGGCGGAAGACGTACTCAACGTGATGCGCGAACAGACCCGCGCCATGGCGCTGGAGCTGGGCGTAATCGGCCTGATGAACGTGCAGTTTGCGGTCAAGGGCGACGACGTGTACGTGCTGGAAGTGAATCCCCGTGCCTCGCGGACCGTGCCCTATGTGTCCAAGGGCATCGGTGTGTCACTGGCCAAGGTGGCGGCGCGCTGCATGGCCGGCACCACGCTGGCGGCGCAGAACTTCACGAAGGAAATCGTGCCGCAGCATTTCAACGTCAAGGAAGCGGTGTTCCCCTTCGCCAAGTTCCCGAAGGTCGACCCGATCCTGGGCCCGGAAATGAAATCCACCGGCGAAGTGATGGGTGTCGGCGCCACCTTTGCCGAAGCCTACGGCAAGGCGTCCCTGGCGGCGGGCGAGCGCCTGCCACGCAGCGGCACGGCCTTTATTTCCGTGCGCGAAGTGGACAAGGATGCGGCCGTGAAAGTGGCGCGGGAATTGCAGTCACTGGGCTTCAAGCTGGTGGCCACCCGGGGCACCGCCGCACGGCTGGCAGATGAGGGCATCAGCGTCACGCCGGTGAACAAAGTGCTTGAAGGCCGCCCCCATGTGGTGGATATGATCAAGAATGATGAAATCAGCATGATCATCAACACCACCGAGGGCAAGCAGGCGGTGCGCGACTCGTTCACGATTCGCCGCTCGGCGCTGCAGCACAAGGTGTACTACACCACCACGATTTCAGCCGCCTGGGCCGTGTGTCAGGCGCTCAAGATCGACGACGACCTGCAGGTCCGGCGCTTGCAGGACATGCATGCGGCCCTTCTGGCGGCCGCTGGCAACGGAGGTAAGTGATGCAACGAGTGCCTATGACTGTTGAGGGGGCGGAAGCACTTCGCGAGGAGCTGCAACGTCTCAAGATGGTCGAGCGTCCGCGCATCGTGCAGGCTATTGCGGAAGCCCGTGAGCACGGCGATCTCAAGGAGAACGCCGAGTACCATGCCGCCCGCGAAGAGCAGGGCTTCTGCGAAGGCCGCATCAACGAAATCGAGAGCAAGCTGGGCGCAGCCCAGATTATCGACGTGCGCACCATCACGCCCACGGGCAAGGTGCTGTTCGGCACCACCGTGACCATCATCAACGTCGATACCGATGAAGAGAAGGTCTACAAGATCGTGGGTGACGACGAAGCCAGCATCAAGCTGGGCAAGATTTCGGTGAATTCACCGATTGCCCGGGGCCTGATCGGCAAGGAAGAGGGCGACGTGGTGCAGATCGAAACCCCGGGCGGTGTGGTCGAGTACGAAATCGACAAGGTCGAGCATCTGTAAGGCGATGGGTCAGCCCTGCTGAGCCCGAAGGATATTGGACAACTTCGGGTTCGGCTTCTTCGCCGCCCGGTACAGCAGCGCGATATTGCCGATCCGCTGCACCAGCTCTGCGCCGGAGGCCTCGCACAGCGCGTCGACCACGGCGCTGCGGTCATCACGGGTTTCGGCGTTGACCCGCACCTTGATCAGCTCATGATCTTCAAGCCGACGGTGGAGTTCTTCGACGAACGATTCCGTCAGGCCATTGCCACCAAAGATCAGCACCGGCTTCAGGTGGTGGCCGATGGTCTTGAAGCGACGCTTGTCTTGCTGGTTCAGGGGCATGTCGGGTCTCCGTGTTCGGGCGGCCATTCTACACACGGGAAGCGGATATGGGCAGATCAAAAAGCAGTAGCCGCTGGCTCCAGGAGCACTTCAACGACCAGTGGGTGGCCCGCGCCCAGGCGGAGGGCTACCGCTCCCGTGCCAGCTTCAAGCTGCTGGAAATCCACGAGAAAGACAAACTGTTCCGCCCCGGCCTGCGGGTGCTCGACCTGGGCGCCGCCCCCGGCGGCTGGTCGCAGGTGGCGGCGCGCCTGATGGGCAGCTCCGGCCGTATCCTGGCCAGCGACATCCTGGCTATGGATCCGATAGCCGATGTCACCTTCATTCAGGGCGATTTCCGTGAAGAATCGGTATTCGAGCAACTGCTGACCGCGCTCGATGGCGCCCAGGTAGACCTTGTAATGTCCGACATGGCCCCCAATATGAGTGGTACGAGGGCCGTCGATCAGCCGCGCGCCATGTATCTGGCCGAACTGGCGCTGGACATGGCAGACCGGGTGTTGGCACCCGACGGCCGTTTCCTGGTCAAAGTGTTCCAGGGCGAGGGTCTGGATGCCTACCGGCGCGATCTTCACGAGCGCTTTGCCAAAGTGGTGACACGGAAGCCTGCCGCCAGTCGTCCGCGCTCCCCGGAGGTGTATCTGCTGGGGTCCGAGCGCAAGATGGTGTAATGTATCAATGAGTTAGCGGGCGCGCCCGCGCCAGCAGGGAGAGGTGTCCCTTGAACGACATGACCAAGAATATCATCCTCTGGATGGTGATTGCCGGTGTCCTCTACGTGGTGCTGCAGAACGTCAATCACGAGCCGGCAGCACGCACCATTGATTACTCCACCTTCATTTCCCGGGTTGAATCCGGCGATGTGGCACGGGTGGAAATCCAGGACTATCGCATTCGCGGTGAGACCCGCGACGGCCAGCGTTTCGAGACGGTGAAACCGCCGGTGTCCGACCTGGACCTGATGCCGACCCTGATCCAGAACCGTGTCGTGGTGGAAGGCAAAGAGCCTGAGCGTCAGAGCTTCCTGACCCAGTTGTTCCTGTCGATCCTGCCGATCCTGCTGATCCTGGCGATCTTCATCTTCTTCATGCGGCAGATGCAGGGCGGTGGCAAAGGCGGTGCCGGGCCGATGACTTTCGGCAAGAGCAAGGCGCGCCTGCTGTCGGAAGACCAGATCAAGACCACCTTCGCCGACGTGGCCGGTGTGGAAGAAGCCAAGGAAGAAGTGGAAGAGCTGGTGGAGTTCCTGCGCGACCCGGCCAAGTTCCAGCGCCTGGGCGGCAAGATTCCCCGTGGCGTCCTGATGGTGGGTTCCCCCGGTACCGGTAAGACCCTGCTGGCGAAAGCCATTGCCGGTGAAGCCCGTGTGCCGTTCTTCTCCATCTCCGGTTCCGACTTCGTTGAGATGTTTGTCGGCGTGGGCGCGTCCCGCGTGCGCGACATGTTCGAGCAGGCCAAGAAGCACGCCCCCTGCATCATCTTTATCGACGAGATCGACGCCGTGGGTCGTAGCCGTGGCGCCGGTCTGGGCGGCGGGCATGACGAACGCGAGCAGACCCTGAACCAGCTGCTGGTGGAAATGGACGGTTTTGGCGCCAATGACGGCATCATCGTCATCGCCGCCACCAACCGCCCGGACGTGCTTGATGCCGCCCTGCTGCGGCCGGGCCGTTTTGACCGCCAGGTGGTGGTGCCGCTGCCCGACGTGCGTGGCCGCGAACAGATCATCAAGGTGCACATGCGCAGCGTGCCGGTGAACGACGACGTGAACCCGAGCCTGATTGCCCGTGGCACACCCGGCTTCTCGGGTGCTGACCTCGCCAACCTGGTGAACGAAGCGGCGTTGTTTGCTGCCCGCGCCAACAAGCGCCTGGTGGGCATGGAAGAGTTCGAGCGCGCCAAGGACAAGATCCTGATGGGTGCCGAGCGCCGCTCCATGGTGATGAGCGAGAAAGAAAAGCTGAACACCGCGTACCACGAGGCTGGCCATGCCATCATCGGCCGCCTGGTGCCCGAGCATGATCCGGTCTATAAGGTATCGATTATCCCCCGTGGCCGCGCCCTGGGCGTGACCATGTACCTGCCGGAAGAAGACAAGTACAGCCAGTCCAAGCGTGCCATCGAGAGCATGATCTGCTCGCTGTTCGGCGGCCGCCTGGCGGAAGAGATGATCAACGGTTTCGACGGCGTCACCACCGGTGCCTCCAACGATATCGAGCGTGCCACCAAGATGGCTCGCGCCATGGTCACCAAGTGGGGCCTGTCCGAGAAGATGGGGCCGCTGGCCTACGAGGAAGAAGAAGGCGAAGTCTTCCTTGGCAAGAGCATGTCCCAGCGCAAGCAGGTGTCGGAACAGACGGCCGAAGAAATCGACCGCGAAGTGCGGGCGATCATCGACCGCTGCTACGAGAAAGCGCGCCAGATTCTGGAAGACAACCGCGACAAGCTGGAAGTGATGGCGCAGGCGCTGATGCAGTACGAGACCATCGACGCGGATCAGATTGAGGACATTATGAACGGCCGCACACCGCGCCCGCCGAAGGACTGGCAGAATCCCGGCAGCGGCACCGGCACCAAGGTGGCTGACGCGGACGACGGCAAGGCGGACGACAGTGCTGCGGACGATCAACCCAAGGGTGATGGGCCCATTGGCGGCCCGGCCAACACCCACTGAGCACTGACGGCGGTCGATGACTGAACTGCACTGCGGGGCGCGGACACTGACACTGTCCGCGCCTGTCGTTATGGGGGTCCTGAATGTGACCCCCGATTCCTTCTCGGATGGTGGTCGCTTCACCGGGCGTGATGCGGCCCTGCGCCATGCCCGGCAGATGCTGGCGGACGGCGCGGCCATTATCGATGTCGGTGGCGAGTCCACCCGCCCCGGCGCCGCGCCGGTAAGCCCCCAGGAAGAACTGGACCGGGTGATTCCGGTGGTCGAGGCCCTGGCGGCCGAACTGGATGCCGTGATTTCCCTGGACACCAGCACGCCTGAGGTGATGACCGAAGGTGCCCGCGCGGGCGCCGGTCTGATCAATGACGTGCGCGCCCTGCAGCGCCCCGGCGCGCTGGCCGCTGCGGCCGCCAGCCAGCTGCCGGTGTGCCTGATGCACATGCAGGGTCAGCCGGACACCATGCAGCAGGCGCCGCGCTACGATGACGTGGTGGCGGAAGTCAGCGACTTTCTGGTGGCCCGGGTGGCGGCGTGCGAGGCGGCGGGTATTCCGCGCCAGCGCCTGCTGCTGGACCCGGGCTTCGGTTTCGGCAAGACCCTGGCGCATAATCTGCGCCTGTTGCGCGAACTGGACCGGCTGCATGCCCTGGGCCTGCCCCTGCTGGTGGGCATGTCGCGCAAATCGATGATTGGCCAGGCCCTGGGTCGCGCTGTGGATGAGCGGCTGCCGGGCAGTCTGGCGCTGGCCGTCATGGCCCTGGAACGAGGCGCGCAGATCGTGCGGGTGCATGATGTGCGCGAGACCGTGGATGCCCTGCGGATGGCCTGGGCGGTGCTGCATGGCTCAGCACCCACGACATGAGGATGTAAGCGATGACGCGCAAATATTTTGGTACGGACGGCATACGCGGCACGGTGGGGGAATACCCGATTACCCCGGATTTCGTGCTGCGCCTGGGCTGGGCCGTGGGCTCGGTGCTGGCGGAACAGGGGCCAAGCAAGATCCTGATCGGCAAGGACACGCGCATCTCCGGCTATATGTTCGAGTCGGCGCTGGAAGCCGGGATTTCCGCCGCCGGGGTGGACACCTTGCTGCTCGGGCCCATGCCGACCCCCGCCATCGCCTACCTGACCCACACCTTCCATGCCCAGGCGGGCATTGTGATTTCCGCCTCGCATAACCCCTACAACGACAACGGCATCAAGTTCTTCGGCGCCAACGGCCGCAAGCTGCCCGACGCCATCGAGGCCGCCATCGAGGCACGCCTTGAACAGGACATGCGCATGGTCAACGCCGATGCCCTGGGCAAGGTGCGGCGCATCAACGACGCCCGGGGGCGTTATATCGAATTCTGCAAGAGCACGGTGCTGGCGCGCCTGAACCTGCGCGGCGTCAAGATCGTGGTGGATTGCGCCAACGGCGCGGCCTATCACATTGCGCCGGACGTGCTTGATGAGCTGGGCGCCACCGTAATCCCGCTGGCGACCACGCCCGACGGCCTCAATATCAACCGCGACTGCGGCAGCACCCACCCGGAAGCGCTGGTGGCCGCCGTGCAGCGCGAAGGCGCCGACCTCGGCATCGCCTTTGACGGCGACGCCGACCGCGTACTGATGGTGGACGACCAGGGCAACCTGGTTGACGGCGACCAGCTGCTGTATATCCTTGCCACCGACCGCAAGCGCCGCGACCTGCTGGAGGGCGGCGCCGTGGGCACCCTGATGTCGAACTTCGGCCTGGAGCTGGCCCTGCAGCGCGAGCAGATTCCGCTGTTGCGCGCCAAGGTGGGTGACCGCTATGTGATCGAAGCCATGGACCAGCAGGGCTGGCTGCTTGGCGGCGAATCCTCCGGGCACATCATCTGCCTGGACTGCACCACCACCGGGGACGGCGTGGTGTCGGCCCTGCAGGTGCTGGCGGCACTGCAACATCGTGGCTGCTCCCTGCGCGAAGCCTGCGCCGGCATGGACAAGTTGCCCCAGGTGATGATCAACGTGCGGGGCGCCAACCGCGACGGTGCCGCCGAACGCGACAACGTGCGCAAGGCGGTCGCCTCGGCGGAACAGCGGCTGGCGGGCAAGGGCCGCGTGTTGCTGCGCCCCTCCGGCACCGAGCCGTTGATACGGGTGATGGTGGAAGGTGAAGACGCTGCCCTGGTGCAGCGCGTATGCGAAGACCTGGCGGCCGTGGTGCAGCAGGAAATTGCCTGATTAAAAGAAGGAGATTGGCGTGCGGACCTCTTTGGTAGCCGGTAACTGGAAAATGCATGGCCGGCTGGACATGGCCCGGGATCTGGCCGCCCGCATCGCAGCGGGGGCCCCGGCGGGCGTCGAGCTGGCCCTGTGTCCGCCGTATCCGTATCTGGCGGCGTTGCAGCAGACACTGGCGGGCACGCCGGTGGCGCTGGGCGCCCAGAACCTGGCCGAACAGCCGGAAGGCGCCTTCACCGGTGAAGTGGCGGGCGAGATGCTGTCGGAATTCGGCTGCCGCTATGTGCTGGTGGGGCATTCCGAGCGGCGCAGCCTGTATGGCGAGACCGACGCCGTGGTGGCGACCAAGTTCCAGCGTGCCCAGGCCGCCGGGCTGGTGCCGGTGCTGTGTCTGGGCGAGAGTCAGGCCGAGCGCGAAGCCGGGCAGACCGAGGCCGTGGTGGGTCGGCAGCTGGATGCCGTGCTGGCGCTGGCGGGCGTGGCCGCCTTCCATCAGGCCGTGATCGCCTATGAGCCGGTCTGGGCCATCGGCACCGGTCTGACCGCCAGCCCGGAACAGGCGCAGGCGGTGCATGCCTTTATCCGCCAGCGGCTGGCCGGACACGACGCGGCCGTCGCCGCTGCCACGCGCATCCTTTACGGCGGCAGCGTAAAGGCGGATAATGCCGCCCTTCTGCTGGCCGAGCCCGATATAGACGGTGGCCTGATCGGCGGGGCGTCACTGGACGCAGACAGTTTTCTGGCCATTTGTCAGGTGGCATCTTCCTAGCGCAGTAAGCAGACTTTTTATGGATATCGTTCTTCACATTGTGCACGTGCTGACCGCTCTGGCCCTGATTGGCCTGGTGCTGGTGCAGCATGGCAAGGGCGCCGATGCCGGTGCCTCCTTCGGTGGTGGCGCGTCGTCGTCCACGGTATTTGGCAGCAGCGGCTCGTCCAGCTTCCTGACCCGGACCACGGCGATTCTGGCTACCGTGTTCATGCTCACCAGTCTCGCGCTGGCCTGGCACGCTCGCCAGTTGGCCTCCGACGACGGTTCGGCCCTGCCGGTGCTGGAGCGCATCCAGCAGGAAGAGTCCGAAGTGCCCGACTGGGCGCGCGATCTGGAAGGCACTATTCCGCAAGACGCCCCCGAAGGGGACGTGCCGGGCGCAGAAAGTGCTACAGACTCGCTGGTGCCTGAGGTAGAATCCCCGGCCCCGGAAGAGCAGCAGTAAGCCGGGACGGTTTTGCCGAAGTGGTGGAATTGGTAGACACGCTATCTTGAGGGGGTAGTGAGCCTAGCTCGTGCGGGTTCAAGTCCCGCCTTCGGCACCAATTAATGCAGGGGCTGCGCCCACTCTTGTTTCTCGGGCGGGCCTGCCGGCCAGCGCTGAGACGCGGCGGGCGATATCCCGCCGCTGCGCTGGCGCAAAAAGCAGGGCTTTTCGCCCCGCCTTCGGCACCATTCATTGCGGGCAGGCGCGCTTCGCGCGCCGTCCAAAGTTCTTTTCAGATTCCAGCGGTAAATTATTGTCAGGCGGCCAAATACAGTTTGACATAAGTGCCAATGATCATTAGGATTTGCGGCCAGTTTTGAGGGGTTCGAGGGCAGCAGCGCTCGGGCTTCTGGCCCAGGTGCCGGGGCAGGTTGAACGGTGCAATGTTTAAGTGCGGGGTGGAGCAGTCTGGTAGCTCGTCGGGCTCATAACCCGAAGGTCGTAGGTTCGAATCCTGCCCCCGCTACCACTTAACAGACAGGCCTGTGGCTGCTCACGGGTTCTGTAACAGAAAGCCCCTCTAGCAGGGGCTTTTTGTTTGGTGCCGCCGCAGGGGCGGCGCACACGAGGATGACGATGTCGCGCAAGGCGGAACAACTGCACAGCCTGCTGGCGCCCACGGTGGAAGGCCTGGGGTATGAGTTCTGGGGCCTGGAATATATCCAGGGTCGCGGAGCGGTGCTGCGCCTGTATATCGACAGCGACAACGGCATTACTGTGGATGACTGCGCGGCAGTCAGCCATCAGGTGAGCGGCGTGCTGGATGTGGAAGACCCGATCAGCGGTGAATACACCCTGGAAGTGTCGTCCCCTGGCATGGAACGCCCCCTGTTTACACTCGAACAGTGGCAGCGCTATATCGGCGAGCAGGCGCAAGTGCGTTTGCTGGCGCCGATAAAGAACCGCCGCAAAGTCACCGCCGTGATTACGGCGGTGAACGGGGATACCCTGAGCCTCACCGTGGACGGTGAGGTGCTGGAGGTTCCTTTCACGCAGGTTGATCGGGCGCATATCGTGCCCGATTTCGACCTGAAAGGATGACACTTACAGTCTTTGTAAAGGCCCGGCCATGAACAAAGAGATTTTGCTGGTAGCGGAAACAGTCTCCAACGAGAAGGGCGTCAGCCGTGACGTCATCTTTGAAGCCATCGAACTGGCGCTGGCTGCAGCGACCAAGAAGCGCTTCAAGGAAGAAGACGTGGAAGTGCGTGTGCACATCGACCGCGTCAGCGGCGACTACCGCACCTATCGCGTCTGGCATGTTGTGCCCGATGAAGAGCTGTACGAGTTCGGCCGCCAGCTGACCCTCGACGAAGCCCACGAGCAGGACACCTCGCTGCAGATCGGCGACACCTGGGCCGAGGAAATCGAATCCGTGGCCTTCGGCCGTATTGCTGCGCAGACCGCCAAGCAGGTGATCGTGCAGAAGGTACGCGAAGCCGAGCGCGCCCAGATTATCGAGGAATACCGTGACCGCATCGGCGAACTGATCAGCGGCACCGTAAAGAAAGCGACGCGAGACAGCATTATTCTGGACCTGGGCGGCAATGCCGAGGCCCTGATCAGCCGTGACCAGATGATCCCGCGTGAAGCCGTGCGCCAGAACGACCGCATCCGCGCCTGGCTGTCGGGTGTGAACCCGGAGAACCGTGGCCCGCAGCTGTTCGCCAGCCGCGCCGCACCGGAAATGCTGATTGAGCTGTTCAAGATTGAAGTACCGGAAATCGGTGAAGAGCTGATCGAGATCAAGGGCGCCGCCCGCGATCCCGGCTCACGCGCCAAGATTGCCGTGAAAACCAACGACCAGCGCATCGACCCGGTGGGCGCCTGCGTCGGTATGCGCGGTGCGCGCGTACAGGCCGTGTCCAACGAACTGGCCGGCGAGCGGATCGACATCGTGCTGTGGGACGACAACCCCGCGCAGCTGGTGATCAACGCCATGCAGCCGGCGGAAGTGGCGTCCATTGTGGTGGACGAAGAGCGTCACGCCATGGACGTGGCCGTGGAAGACGAATCGGCCCTGGCCCAGGCCATCGGCCGTGGCGGCCAGAACATCCGTCTGGCGTCCGAGCTGACCGGCTGGGAACTGAACGTGATGACCCTGGATGCCGCCCAGGAGAAACAGCAGGCCGAAAGCCAGGAAGCGCTGGAGCGTTTCATGGCCGACCTGGATGTGGACGAAGACGTAGCGGGCGTGCTGGTGGAAGAAGGCTTCAGCACCCTGGAAGAAGTGGCCTATGTGCCGATGGAAGAAATGCTGGCCATCGAGGGCTTTGACGAAGAAATCGTTGAAGCGCTGCGCCAGCGTGCCAAGGACGTGCTGCTGACCCGGGCGCTGACGTCCGAAGAGCAGCTTGAAAACTCCGCGCCGGCAGAAGACCTGCTGACGATGGAGGGGATGGATCGCGAACTGGCCCTGAAACTGGCAGCCCAGGGCATCGTGACCATGGAAGATCTGGCCGAGCAGGCCGTAGACGACCTGCTGGAGATCGAAGGTCTGGACGAAGAACGCGCGGCGCAACTGATCATGACCGCCCGGGCGCCCTGGTTTGCCGAGGAAAACGCTGGCAACTGAAGGCGGCTATCGCAACAACGGGCGCACCACGCCCGCCCGGTCGGCGGCAACACACACCGGGGTCAGTCATGGCGCGTAACAGAATCCCGGGCAGCGTAGCGGCTGCCCGGGCCGCGACACCGGCAGCAGGCACACCCGCCGCGCCGGTCTCGCCAGGCGGACAGGAGATGGGTTGGCTGATATGGCAGAAACGACCGTAAAGAAATTGGCAGAGATCGTCGGGACACCGGTAGATACCCTGCTCAAGCAGATGAAAGAAGCTGGCCTGCCGCACGGCGGTGCCGAAGATGCAGTGTCTGACGACCAGAAGCAGACGCTGCTGGCCTTCCTGCGCCGCGCACACGGCACAGAGAGCAGTGCCGAACCCCAGAAAATCACCCTCAAGCGCAAAAGCACCAGCACCATCAAGACCACTGGCGCCTCCGGCAAGGCGAAGACCGTGGCGGTGGAAGTGCGCAAGAAGCGCACCTATGTGAAGCGCTCGGTGATTGAAGAACAGGAGCGTGAGCGCGAAGAGCAGGAGCGCGCCGAGCGCGAGCGCCTGGAAGCCGAAGCTGCTGCCCGCAAGGCCGAGGAAGACGCCCGCAAGAAGGCCGAGGAAGAGGCGATTGCCCGCCGCGAAGCCGAGCGTGCCGCTGCGGAAGCGAAAGCCGCCCGCGAAGCCGGTGGCGAAGAACCGCAGGCCGCGGACACCAGCGCCGACAAGAAAGCGGACGACAAGAGCAAGCGGGTATCCGTGCCCAAGGGCGGCGTGAAGAAAGCCGAGCCGCCGAAAGACGAAACCCCGGAAGAACGCGCCAAGCGCGAGGAAGAAGAACGCCGCAAGCGCGAAGCCGAAGAGCTGCGCCGCAAGCAGGAAGCCGAAGCCCGCAAGAAGGCCGAGGAAGAAGCGGCCCGCCGCACGGCGGAAGAAGCACGTCGCATGGCCGAAGAGCTGGAAAAGCGTGGCCAGCAGGAGCCCGAGAAAGGCCCCGAAGAAATCGAGACCGGTTCCGGCATCGTCACCGAGGCGATGGAAGCGAGCTGGCGCGACGAAGAGCGCACCACCAAGCGCCGTCGCCGCCGCCCGGGCTCCCAACAAACCCGCAATGTCGTGGCACACGGCCAGATGAAGAGCTCCTTCCACAAGGAGCATGGCTTCAAGAGCCCGACGGAGAAAATGGTGTACGAAGTTGAAGTTCCGGAGACCATTACGGTCGCCGACCTGTCCCAGCGCATGAACATCAAGGCGCGGGAAGTAATGCGTACGCTCATGAAGATGGGCGAAATGGCCACCGTGAACCAGCATATCGACCAGGAAACGGCGATGCTGCTGGTGGAAGAAATGGGCCACAAGCCGATTGCTGCCAAAGGCGAAGAACAGAGCCTGGAAGACGATCTGGCCAACCTGGTGCAGTACACCGATGAGCCGCAGCCGCGCGCTCCGGTGGTGACCATCATGGGCCACGTTGACCACGGCAAGACCTCGCTGCTGGATTATATCCGCCGCGCCAAGGTCGCCGAAGGCGAAGCGGGCGGCATTACCCAGCATATCGGTGCCTACCACGTAGAAACCGACAAGGGCATGATCTCGTTCCTGGATACCCCGGGCCACGCGGCGTTCACCGCCATGCGTGCACGCGGTGCCCAGGCCACCGACATCGTGGTGATCGTGGTGGCCGCGGACGACGGCGTGATGCCGCAGACCGAAGAAGCCATCAACCACGCGAAAGCCGCCGGTGTGCCGCTGATCATTGCCGTCAACAAGATGGACAAGGAAAGCGCCGACCCGGATCGCGTCAAGAACGACCTGTCGCAGCTCGGCATCATCTCGGAAGAGTGGGGCGGCGATTACCAGTTCCAGTATGTGTCCGCCCATACCGGCATGGGTGTGGATGACCTGCTCGACGCCATCCTGCTGCAAGCCGAACTGCTTGAACTGAAAGCCGTACCCGTGGGCCCGGCCCGTGGCGTGGTGATCGAATCCCGCATCGAGAAGGGCCGTGGCCCGGTGACCTCGGTGCTGATTCAGGAAGGCCGCCTGAGCGTGGGCGACATGGTGCTGGCCGGTGCCCACTTTGGCCGCACCCGCGCCATGGTTGACGAGAACGGCAAACCCATCAAGGAAGCTGGCCCCTCCATTCCGGTGGAAATCCTGGGCCTGGACGGCGCGCCGGAATCCGGCGAGCAGTTCCTGGTAGTGGCCGACGAGAAGAAAGCCCGCGAAGTGGCCGAGTTCCGTCAGATCCGCGACCGCGACCTGAAGCTCAAGCGCGCACAGGCCTCGAAACTGGAAAACCTGTTCGAGACCATGGGCGAGAAAGAAGCCAAGCAGGTCAACATTGTGCTCAAGACCGACGTGCGCGGTTCGCTGGAAGCCCTGCTGGGTGCCCTGAGCGACATGAACACCGACGAAGTGAAGGTGAACATGGTGACGGCGGGTGTTGGCGCGATCAACGAATCCGACGTGAACCTGGCCATGACCTCCGAAGCGGTCCTGCTGGGCTTCAATGTGCGGGCCGATTCCGCCGCCAAGAAACTGTGCGAGCGTGAAGGCATCGACCTGCGCTACTACAGCATCATCTACGAGCTGATCGACGACGTGAAGAAGGCCATGAGCGGCCTGCTCGACCCGGAACACCGCGAGGAAATCGTCGGTGTGGCCGAGGTGCGCGACGTGTTCCGCAGCTCCAAGTTCGGTGCCGTGGCCGGTTGTATGGTGGTGGAAGGAACCCTGCGCCGGAACCTGCCGATTCGCGTACTGCGCGACGACGTGGTGGTGTTCGAAGGCCAGCTGGAATCCCTGCGCCGCTTCAAGGAAGACGTGCAGGAAGTGCGCAACGGCATGGAGTGTGGCCTGGCAGTGAAGAGCTACAACGACGTGAAGGAAGGCGACAAGATCGAAGTCTTCGAAGTGCGTGTTGTAGAGCGTTCGCTGTAAGGGTGTTGCACGCATGAGCCGGCATCGTCGCCCCCAGGGCTTCCAGCGCACCGATCGCATTGGTGACTATATCCAGCGTGAGCTGGCCGAACTGATCCGCCGCGAGGTCAAGGACCCGCGGCTGGGTCTGGTCACGGTGCAGCAGGTGCGCGTGGCCCGCGATCTGTCGTGGGCCGATGTGTACTTCACCCTGCTGGGCCAGGACGCCGAAGACGGTTCTGAAGCCGAAGCCGTGCTCAGCAATGCGGCGGGTTTTCTGCGCAGCCAACTGGCCAAGGACCTGAACACCCGGACCACGCCACGCCTGCGCTTCCATTACGACCAGCTGCCGGAACAGGCCAGCCGCCTGTCCAGCCTGATCGACCAGGCCCGCGCTGAAGACCGCGACCTGATCCAGGACCCGGCCGACGACCAGAACGATAACGACAGCGACGCCGATCCGCAGCGCTGATTCAGGCACGCCAGCCCGCACAAGATAAGGAGCCCCGCCCGTGGCCAGAAAACGCCGTGGACGCGACATCAATGGCATTCTGCTGCTGGACAAGCCCCCCGGCGTGACCAGCAACGGCGCCCTGCAAGTGGTCAAGCGTCTGTTCGCCGCCGCCAAGGCCGGCCACACCGGCAGCCTGGACCCCCTGGCCACCGGCATGCTGCCCATCTGCTTTGGTGAAGCCACCAAATTCAGCCAGTACCTGCTGGACGCCGACAAGTCCTACCGCGTGACCGCCCGCCTGGGCGTGACCACCGACACCGGCGACGCCGACGGCGAAGTACGCGACACCCGCCCGGTGACCGCTGACGCCGCCACCATCGAACGCACCCTGATGACTTTTCTGGGCGACATCGAACAGATCCCGTCCATGTATTCCGCCATCAAGCACCAGGGCCAGCCGCTCTACAAACTGGCCCGCCAGGGCATCGAAGTGGAGCGCAAACCGCGCCAGGTGACTATCCACCGGCTGGAAGTGCTGGGCCAGGACGGCGACGACCTGCACTTCGAAGTCGACTGCACCAAAGGCACCTATGTGCGCAGCCTGGTGGAAGACCTGGGCGAAGCGCTGGGCTGTGGCGCCCACGTGACCCTGCTGCGGCGCCTGTCCGCCGGGCCCTACCCGACCTCCGGCATGCTGACTCTGGACGAACTGGGCAGCCTGAAGGAAGAGGGCGGTTTCGAGGCCCTGGATGCCCGCCTGCTGCCGGTGGAAACCGCCGTGGCCGACTGGCCCCAGGTCAAACTGGGCCGCGACGCCGCCTTCTACCTGTGCCAGGGCCAGCCCGTGATGGCCACCGACCGCCCCCGTGAAGGCCTGGTGACCCTGTACAACGCCGAATCCGGTGCATTTCTGGGTGTCGGAGAGGTACAGGAAGATGGTATGATCGCCCCTCGCCGACTGGTCGCCCAGACGGCATAACCCGGCGGCAGCTATAAATATGCATGGCTGACCGCGTCTCGATATTGCGCATATTTGGAGAAAGAAATGTCACTGACCGCTGAGCAGAAAGCCCAGATCCTGAAAGAGTATGGCCAGAAAGAAGGCGATACCGGCTCCCCGGAAGTCCAGGTTGCCCTGCTGACCGCCAACATCAATGGCCTGCAGGACCACTTCAAGAGCCACAAGAAAGATCACCATGGCCGTCGCGGCCTGATCCGCATGGTTAACCAGCGCCGCAAGCTGCTGGACTACCTGGCGAAGAAGGATCTGCAGCGCTATTCGCAACTGATCGAGCGTCTGGGCCTGCGTCGCTAAGACCGGACCCACGCCACGATGGTGTTCTCGACAAAAGCTCGGTAGCCCCGGGCTTTTGTTGTTTATGCGGAACGTATGTTGTTGAGAAGAGACGAGAGAAGAGACGAGAGATATGTTTAAAACTGTACGCAAGGAATTCCAGTATGGCCGTGACACGGTCGTGCTTGAGACGGGCCGCCTGGCTCGCCAGGCCACCGGCGCTGTCATGGTCACCATCGGCGACACCGCTGTGCTGGTCACCGTAGTGGGCAAAAAAGAAGCCGACCCGAGCAAGGGCTTCTTCCCCCTGACCGTCAACTACCAGGAAAAGACCTACGCCGCAGGCCGCATTCCCGGTGGCTTCTTCAAGCGCGAAGGCCGCCCCTCTGAAAAAGAGACCCTGACCTGCCGCCTGATCGATCGCCCGATCCGCCCGCTGTTCCCGAAAGGCTTCATGAACGAAGTCCAGGTGATCGCGACCGTGATGTCCACCGACAAGGACGCTGATCCGGATATCGCCGCCATGCTCGGCACCTCTGCCGCCCTGGCCATTTCCGGCATCCCCTTCGCAGGCCCGATTGGCGCCGCGCGCGTGGGCTTCCGCAACGGCATGTACGAACTGAACCCGCGCTACTCCGAACTGAAAGAGTCCGAACTGGATCTGGTGGTTGCTGGCACCGAAGCCGCCGTACTGATGGTGGAATCCGAAGCCAAAGAGCTGACCGAAGACCAGATGCTCGGCGCCGTGCTGTTCGGCCACATGGAAATGCAGGCCGCGATCAAGGCGATCAACGAATTCGCCGCTGAAGTCGGCACCCCCAAGTGGGAGTGGACCCCGGCCGAAACCAACGAAGCCCTGTATGCCCAGATCAAGGAGCGCTTCAGCGCGCCCCTGGCCGAGGCCTACACCATCACCGACAAGATGGCCCGCTACACCCGCGTGGGTGAGCTGAAAGCCGAAGCCGTGGAAGCCCTCGCCACCGGCGAAGAAGGCGCCCCCGAGAAAGGCGAAGTCAGCAACCTGTTCGGCAAGCTGGAAAAAGCCATCGTGCGCGAAGCCATTGTGTCCGGCAAACCGCGTATCGACGGCCGCGACCAGAGCACCGTGCGCGCCATCGACGTGGCCGTAAAAGCCCTGCCGAAAGCCCACGGCTCCGCCGTGTTTACCCGTGGTGAAACCCAGGCCATCGTCGTCGCCACCCTGGGCGGCATGCGCGATGCCCAGCTGATCGATGCCCTGGAAGGTTCGCGCCAGGACCGCTTCATGCTGCACTACAACTTCCCCCCGTACTGCGTGGGCGAAACCGGCATGGTCGGCTCCCCCAAGCGTCGTGAAATCGGCCACGGCCGTCTGGCCCGCCGCGGCGTGCAAGCCGTGCTGCCCAGCGAGACCGACTTCCCCTACGCCATCCGCGTGGTGTCGGAAATCACCGAGTCCAACGGTTCCTCCTCCATGGCCTCTGTGTGCGGCACCTCCCTGGCGCTGATGGACGCCGGTGTGCCGATCAAGGCGCCGGTGGCCGGTATCGCCATGGGCCTGGTGAAGGAAGAAGACGGCCGCTTCGCCGTGCTGTCTGACATCCTGGGTGACGAAGATCACCTTGGCGACATGGACTTCAAGGTCGCCGGTACCGAGAAAGGCGTGACCGCCCTGCAGATGGACATCAAGATCCAGGGCATCACCGAAGAGATCATGGAAACCGCCCTGAACCAGGCACGCGACGGCCGCCTGCACATTCTGGGTGAAATGAACAAGGTGATCAGCCAGTCGCGCACCGAGCTGTCCGCGAATGCACCGACCCTGCTGACCATCAAGATCAACCCGGACAAGATCCGCGACGTGATCGGTAAAGGCGGCGCCACGATTCGTGCCTTGTGCGAAGAGTTCAACGCCAATATCGATATCGAAGACGACGGCTCCGTGAAGGTGTACGCCGAAACCCGCGACCTGGCCGCCGCTGCGGTAGCCAAGATCGAAGGCATCACCGCCGAGCCGGAAGTCGGCGAGATCTACCAGGGCAAAGTGACCCGCACCGTGGACTTCGGTGCCTTCGTCGAAATCTTCCCGGGCACCGAAGGCCTGCTGCACATTTCCCAGATCGCCCAGGAACGGGTCGAGAAGGTCACCGACTACGTCAAGGAAGGCGACGTGATCAAGGTGAAGGTGCTGGACGTGGATCAGCGCGGCCGCATCAAGCTGTCCATGAAAGAGGCCGTGGAAGCGTAAGTAAGCGCTTCTTCAGCCTCTTTGTGAAAACGCCACCTTC
>PNLU01000002.1 GCA_013823245.1 Alcanivorax sp. | reverse complement strand
CTGCTTTTCCTTTATTTCCCTCTGTTATTGTTCCCTGTAAGCCAGTTGCTGCGTCAGGATGTCCTCGTAATTGCGAATCCGTTGCAGGTACTGCACGGGTTCGCTGCCGCGGGCGTAGCCGAAGCGCAGGTGGCGGTAGTACTCCGGTTGCGACAGTTTGGGCAGCACATCGCGCACGTCCAGCCAGCGGTCCGGATTGCCCCCCGCATGCTCCGTCAGGATGCGGGCATCGTTCAGGTGACCCATGCCGACGTTGTAGGCGGCCAGGGCGAACCAGGTGCGGTCGGGTTCCTCGATCCGCTCTGGCAGACGGTCACGCAGGTTGGCCAGGTATCGGGCACCGCCGTCGATGCTCTGGGCCGCATCCAGGCGGTTTTCCACACCCAACTCGCCAGCCGTGCGCAGGGTCAGCATCATCATGCCGCGTACGCCGGTGGGGCTGCGCGCCAGGGGGTTCCAGTGGGACTCCTGGTAGGCCTGGGCGGCGAGCAGACGCCAGTCGAAACCATGGGTATTGCCTGCTTCCTCGAACAGGGCCCGGTACTCCGGCAGTCGCTCGTCGATACGGCGTACAAACCGGGCGATATCCACGTAATCAAAGATCTCGGCATGGGCGTAATAGCGTGCGGCCACCATGGTGATCAGGGCTTCGTCGTTGGCGTTCTCGTACCAGGCTTCCAGCGCCTGGCGCAGCTCGTCTGCGCCTTTGGGCAGCAGCCAGACCAGCTCCTCGGGCTCGTTCAGGGGGAAGCGCACGCTCAGTTCGGGGAAGTAGCGGCGGTTGATGGCGACAATGTTGGAGTCGGCCACCGTGCAGTCCACCTCTCCCTTCCATACACGTTGCAGGATCAACTCCGTGGACAGGCTGCTGTCGGTTTCCCAGGTCAGGTCCGGATACTCGGTATCACGCAGATGCTTCAGGCGCTCTTCATAGCTGGAGCCACCGATGATCAGCAATGACAGGCCGACCAGGTCGCCGGGGTTGCGGGGTTGGGCGCCGGAGCGATGGCACACGACCTGCTGCTGGACTTCATAATAGCCGGGCCCGAAATCGAACTGCTCGCCGCGACTGTCCAGCCGGGTCAGGCCGGCGGCGGCCAGATGGGCCTTGCCGTGGGCCAGTTCGTCCTGGATATCGTGAATACTGTGTGCCAGGCGGAAGCTCACCTCCACACCCAGTCGCCGGGCGAAGTCCTGCACCAGGTCATGCTCGAAGCCGATGGCCTGCTCATCGCGGTCGATGAAATAGGTGGTCGGGGCGTTGCGGGTCAACACCACCAGCGTCCCGCCATCGCGAATGGCATCCAGCGAGGTGGGCAAGGGTCTCTGTCGATCGCAGCCGACGAGGGTGAGCAGTGCGGCGGCTATCACCAGGCCCGTGGCCTGGACAGCGAACTTCAGCCCCATGTTGTGATCCCCGGTGCAGTCATGGCAGGGCTATTGTGGCCTGTGTCGGCGCCCGGGCCAAGCGTAGTGGACAGGGCGCTTCCACCTGCCCGTCTTTGCGGTGATCATGGGGCTTTCCGGATTCAGGAGCTGAAGATGCGAATTGTGTCCCTGTTGGCGGCCGGTCTGCTACTGGCGGCCTGTCAGAGTGCGCCGGTTGAGCCGCCCGAAGGTGCCAGGGTGTGCGACAAGCCGGACATGCCGCCAGAAAAGGTGGCATGCCCGATGATCTACAATCCGGTGTGTGGGCTGGATGCCGTAGGCACCCAGGTGGGGACCTACGGCAACAGTTGTCAGGGCTGTGCCCAGCCGGGGGTGATGTTCTACCGGCCGGGCCGTTGTGAAGACCAGACGTTGTAGGGCGCTTTACTCCGGCACGATACGCAGCAGTTTGCCGTCCGTGGAGTCGGTCAGCAGGTAGATAAAGCCGTCCGGGCCCTGGCGTACCTCGCGAATGCGATGGCCACTGTCGGCCAGTAACTGCTCCTCTTCCACTTCGCGGGTGCCGTCGAAGCGGACCCGGGCAACGTGTTGCCCCGCCAGGGCGCCGACAAAGATGTCGCCCTGCCAGTCGGGGAAGGCGTCGCCGTTGTAGAAGGCCATGCCCGATGGCGCGATGGAGGGTGTCCAGTGCTTCAGAGGCGGCTCCATGCCCTCCATCTCGTCGGGGCCAATGTATTCACCGCTGTATTCGACCCCGTGGGTGACCTCGGGCCAGCCGTAGTTCAGTGCGGGCTGAACCAGATTGATCTCGTCACCGCCCTTCGGTCCGTGTTCGTGCAGCCATACTTCGCCGGTGCCCGGATGCAGGTCCAGACCCTGCGGATTGCGATGGCCGAAGCTCCAGATTTCATCGCGCTTGTCATCATTGCCCACGAACGGATTGTCGTCCGGTACGCTGCCGTCGTCATGCAGACGGATCATCACCCCGGCGTGGTCGCTCGGGTCCTGGGCACGCGGGTCCTGGCCCCGGTCGCCCACGCTCAGGAACAGATAACCGTCGTTGTCGAACAGTAGTTTGCCAGCGTGATGGCGACCGCCGGGGGCGCAGGCGTCGGCCACAAAAATGTCCTGGAAGTTGTCCACAGACGCGCCATTGAGCGTACCATAGCCGACGGCTGTGGTGGCGCCGCCTTCATCACAGGCCTTGGCGTAGCTCAGGTAGATACGCTGGTTGTTTTCGAAATCCGGGTGCAGCACCACTTCCAGCAAGCCGCCCTGATTCTCGACCACGCTGTTGGGCACGCCGCTCAGGGCCTCGCTCAGGTTGCCATCGCTGAAGCGACGCAGGCTGCCTGCCCGTTTGGTAATCAGCAGATCGCCTTCTGGCAGAAACGCCAGCGACCAAGGGTGATTCATGCCCCCAGCCAGTTCCTCCAGCGCGAACTCATGGTACTCGCTACTGTGGATATCACGTGGTGCATCACTGGGCACAGCTCCGGTGACGCCGGTTGTGTCGTTTTCGCCGCAGGCGCTGACCATGATCAACCCGAGCACACCCGCAGACAGCCATAGCCATCGCATAGCGCTAACCTCCCGATTAAATGAAAAAAAGCAGTCAGCAGCAGAATACCGCATCCCTGACGGGCGCAGCGTTGACGGGCGTAAGGATTGGTAAAATGCGACCCCCGGCAGGGGGTCGCACAACCGCATTATCGGCGGCTACGGAATTCCACCGCCTGCTGGAAAGTGGGGCGGTTCTGCCAATGGATGGCGCGTACGGATGCACACCGCTGGCGCAGCGCGGATACAGGCCGGTCTGGATAAAGGCAATATCATCGGCGTCGGCGTAGAACCAGAGGCCGTGTTCGCCATTGTTGTAACGTGCCTTGAGAAACTCGCCCGCTGACCATCAGCGTTTCGAAGAGGGCGCCTCTCAGGGGGTGAAGGGCCAGGGTCGCTTCATCGCGAATGCCGAGCAGCCAACTGGCCAGTCCCACATCGACAAAGTTCTGCGCTCATCGCCGCTCGTTGAGCGTCTGGCAACTCCCCCAGGCTGCCGGTCGGTATCCACCAGGCCTTGCAGCCAGGAGAAGAGGGCTGGCCGGCGTTGGGCTTCGTTAAAGATGGCGTCCTCATGGAAACGGGCCGGGAAACCCTTGGGGTCGTCCTCCGCAAACGCCCGCTCTTCAGGATCCTCCAGACTGACGTACGGCTTTTCGGGAAAGAGATCTTTGACGAGCGTGGTTTTGCCGGACTGGCGAGGTCCCGTTACGGCAATGACCGGAAAGCCTGCAGCCGGTCGAAAGAGTGTAGAAGACCGGTCGCGGTCAAGCATACATATAATCTCAAGTTTCAATTTTGAAATTGCATGCATGTCGGTCGAGCTTTGCCACCCGGATGTCGGGATACTGCTTCAGGCTCTTGCTGCCGCCTCGTGCGCCAGCAGCCAGCGTTTGCGAGCCAGGCCGCCGGCGTAGCCAGTCAGGCTGCCGTCGCGGCCGATGACCCGGTGGCAGGGCACGACGATGGCCAGCGGGTTGCGGCCGTTGGCGGCGCCCACGGCGCGCACCGCGCGAGGATTGCCCAGCCGGGTGGCGATGTCGGCGTAGCTGGCTGTGACGCCGAAGGGGATGTCGCACAATTGGCGCCACACCTGTTGCTGGAATGTCGTGCTGCGGGCGGCCAGGGGCAGCTCGAAGCGGGTGCGCTGCCCGGCGAAGTATTCGGCGAGTTGTTGCTGGCACAGGCGGATGTGCGCATTGGGCTGCGGTGCCGGATCTGCCGTGTCGACGGCCGTGGGCTCGATGAAAGTGATGGCGGTCAGGCCGTCGTTGCTGGCCTGGATACGGATCAGGCCGAGCGTGATGGCGGGCGGCTTGTAGTAACCGAAGGCCACAGCGCTGTTCATATCGGTGTGCTCCAGAGGGGCGAGGTAAGCGGACTGTTCTGCGGTGCATCGTGGGCTGGGTCGGCATGAGCCCGGTCACGGGTGGTTTCGTTCAGGCGGTGACGATCTTCAGGGTGTTGGTGCCGCCATGGGCCTTGTCGTAATCGCCCTTGGTGATCAGGATGCGGTCGCCAGGTTCCACCAGGCCCCGGTTGAGCAGTTCGGACACCGCCAGCTGGTTGATTTCCGAGTTCGGAACCGCGTCGTTGTTGAAGGCAATGGTTTCCACGCCGCGATAGATCGCTACCCGTCGCTGGGTGTGCGGGTGCGGGGTAAAGGCAAAGATCGGCATGCCCGAGCGCAGGCGCGACATCTGCTTCGGGGTGGCGCCGGTTTCGGTCATGGCGATGATGGCGCGCACGCCGCGCAAGTGATTGGCCACGTACATGGCGGCCATGGCGATGGCTTCGTCGATGGCCTCCAGCGTGTCAGGCTGGCGCTGCTCGGGGGCGTGTTGCTGCCAGGAACATTCTGCGCCGCGAATGATGCGGTGCATGGCCTGCACCGTGGCCACCGGGTATTCGCCTACTGCGGTTTCACCGGACAACATCACGGCGTCGGTGCCGTCGAGCACCGCATTGGCCACGTCCGACACTTCGGCGCGGGTGGGCTGCGGGCTGCTGATCATGGATTCCATCATTTGCGTGGCGGTAATCACGAAGCGGTCCAGTGCCCGGGCGCGGGCGATGATCTGCTTCTGCACGCCCACCAGCGCGGCATCGCCGATCTCCACCGCCAGGTCACCCCGGGCCACCATGACGCCATCCGAAGCACGAATAATGGCGTCCAGCGTTTCCGGATGGGCCACGGCCTCGGCGCGCTCGATCTTGGCCACCATGCCCCCCTGGCCGCCGGCATCCCGATACAGCTGCCGGGCCTGTTCCACATCGGCGGCGCTGCGCGGGAACGACAGCGCCAGATAGTCCAGATCCAGTCGCGCGGCCAGCAGGATGTCGTCACGGTCCTTGTCGGTGAGCGCTGCGGCAGTCAGGCCGCCGCCCTGGCGATTGATGCCCTTGTTGTTGGACAGGGGGCCGCCTGCGATGACCTCGCAGGTAATCCGGTCTCCGTCGATGGTCTGCACGCGCAGTTCGATCAGTCCGTCGTTCAGCAGCAGGGTGTCGCCGACACTGCAATCGCGCGCCAGCTCCGGGTAGTCCACGCCTACCTGTCCGGCATCACCCGCCTCCTTGCCCAGTGACGCGTCCAGCACAAAGGTGGCGCCTGCCTTGAGTTGCACCGGCCCATCGCTGAAACGGGCAATGCGGATTTTCGGGCCCTGCAGGTCGCCCAGCAGGGCTACCACACGTCGCACCTCGGCGCTGGCTTCGCGAATCCAGGTGGCGACCTGCTCATGGTCGGCGGCGCTGCCATGCGAGAAATTAAGCCGGAACACGTTGACCCCGGCCTGAATCAGCTTGCGCAGTGTTTCGGGTGATGAGGATGCGGGGCCGACGGTGGCGACGATCTTGGTGCCTCTGAACATGTGGGTTGCCTTGCAAGATAGGGGACGGATGCGTATCAGTGTAAGGCATCCCCGTGGCAGCTCACAAAAAGACACATTTCTTACATGGGGCCCCCGCAGCCGGAGGGAATACTGGAGGCAGTCCATTTGTTGACTGCCTTGATCGTACATGTCTTGATCGTACAAGCTCAGGCGGCTCCCCTTCAGAGCCGCCTCTTTTTTTTCGATCACCGCAGCGGCGGCCTCAGGCACCGCCCACGCCGAGCTTGCGAAAGCGTTCCACGCCCTCACCCTGCTCGAAGTCGTCCAGCTCGAACATCTGCCGTACCTCGATTTCGCAGGCCTCGCCTTCACCACGCGGGTTCGGGAAGCGCCGCGCCCAGTACAGGGCTTGGTCCCGTGACGCCACCTGGATGATGGTGTAGCCTGCGATCAGTTCCTTGGTTTCAGCAAAGGGGCCGTCTACCACCATGCGCTCATTGCCTTCATAGGAAACCCCTTGCTGATCGGTTGCAGGCCCGAGGCATCTACCAGTACACCGGCTTCAGGCAGGGCTTCGTGATAGATGCCCATCTGATTGATGGCGTCGGGACCGGGCGATGTCGACATGCTGTGACAAGAAGAAAAGCAGGGGAAGATGGCGCACCCGACAGGATTCGAACCTGTGACCCCTGCCTTCGGAGGGCAGTACTCTATCCAGCTGAGCTACGGGTGCGTAGTGGTGTTCCACTCGGCGGGCGCTGGTGCCTGCTGAGTGTTTTGGCAGCGCGTTGCGCTGCACAGTACTCCCCGGCTTCGCCGGGCCCGGCCCCCGCGCTGCATTGCGGGGGCGCTGCGGCGGCGGAAGCTGTGCTTCCTCGGGTCCGCCTCCGCCCAGCTGAGCTACGGGTGCGAGGGCGGCCATGATAATGACTTGCCGGGCTGACGTCCACGGTGGCGGCTTGCCGTGGGTGGGCGCGCGGGCTAGGGTGAGCAGCGCGCGACGACACAGAAGAAGGAGAAGGACTCATGAAGACCGCTACTGAACTGTTTGATCTGACTGGCCGCATTGCGCTGGTGACCGGCGCCAGCCGGGGCATCGGTGAGGCCATTGCCCGCACCCTGGCGAGTGCCGGGGCCCATGTAATTGTGTCGTCGCGCAAGGCCGAGGCCTGTGAAGCGGTGGTGGCCGCGATTCGCGAGGCTGGCGGGCAGGCAGAGGCCATGGCCTGTCATATCGGTGAGATGGAGCAGATTCAGGCCCTGTTCGCGGCTATTCGCGAGCGCCACGGGCGGCTGGATATCCTGGTGAACAATGCCGCCGCCAATCCGTACTTCGGCCACATTCTCGATACCGACCTCGGCGCCTTCCAGAAAACGGTGGATGTGAACATTCGCGGCTACTTCTTCATGTCGGTCGAGGCCGGCAAGCTGATGCGCGATCAGGGGCGCGGTGCCATCGTCAACGTGGCGTCGGTCAACGGCGTGATCCCCGGGCCGATGCAGGGGATCTACTCCATCACCAAGGCCGCTGTGATTTCCATGACCAAGGCGTTTGCACGGGAATGCGGGCAGACCGGCATTCGCGTCAATGCGTTGCTGCCGGGAGCTACCGACACGAAATTCGCCAGCGCGCTGGTGCAGAATGAAGCCATTCTCAAATCCCTGCTGACCCATGTGCCGATGAACCGCGTGGCGGATCCGGCGGAAATGGCGGGCGCGGTGCTGTACCTCGTCAGCGATGCCAGCAGCTACACTACGGGCACCTGCATGCAGGTGGATGGGGGCTATCTCACGGCGTGATCCGGCCTGGAGCGGTTATACTGCCGTCGCCTTTTACAAACTTTTGAGCACTTTTTCGGCGATCTTGGCTACTTTATCGGTTATTCAAAACCAGCAGCGAATCTGATTTGCCGGTGCCAGTTTTTCGGGGGGCGCGCATCAGGTGTTGCCGCGAGTCACCCCCGTTGCATGGAGGAATGAGCAGTGCGTATTGCCTACCTTGAAGATGACACCGCCCAGGCAGATCTGGTCCAGCACATGTTGGCCGAGGCAGGGCACTCGTGCATGCACTGTACCAACGGTCGCGAGTTCATGGTGCAGATGCGCCGGGAGACGTTCGACCTGCTGTTGCTGGATTGGGAGGTGCCGGACATGAGCGGCCGCGAGGTGCTCAGCGAGCTGCGCGCCAGCGGCAACGCGGTACCGGTACTGTTTGCCACCCAGCGTGACGATGAGGCCTCCATCGTCGGGGCCCTGTCCCAGGGCGCGGACGATTACATGGTCAAGCCGGTGCGGCAGGCTGAATTGCTGGCGCGCATCACGGCACTGGGCCGTCGGGCCGGGGTGGGTGAGGTCGTGCAGCAGGCCGTGCAGGAGGTTGGGCCCTGGAGCATCGACCGGGCCCGCCGGGTGATCACTCTGGATGGCGAGCCCGCCAAACTGACCGACAAGGATTTCGAACTGGCCAGCTACCTGTTCCAGAACATCGGCAAGCTGATGTCCCGGGCACACCTGCTGGAGAAGGTCTGGGGCATCATGTCCGCGATCGAGTCGCGAACGGTGGATGTGCATATCAGCCGGATTCGCCGCAGCCTGGAGATTCGTCCTGAGCGCGGCTATCGCATCAAGACCATCTACCAGCATGGCTACCGTCTGGAGCCGGTCGAACCCACCGCCTGAGTTGGCCTGTGCGGGCCCTGGTGGCCCGTTTTCCTTTGCTTCGCGCCTGCCGGATACGGCAAAGTATCTGCCACGCCCCCTGTCCGCGAGCCGTGCATGATCCACGTTTTCAACCCAGCGTTGCCTGATGCATCAATAGTGGTTCGCCGATCCGGCCGGGGGCACCCATGAGCCGTCGATCTGCGCGCAGCGAGAACCGTCGCTACTACATCGAGCATGTAGCGGTGCTGCTGGTGATTGCTGCGCTCTGTACGGTGCTGTTGCAGACCGGTGCACTCATGTCGCTGAGCCGGCATATCTACGATCGCATGCTGCCGCTGCTGCCGCAGGAGGACATGGGCGACCTGGCCATTGTCGCGATTGATGAGCAGAGCCTGCAGCAGGTGGGGCGCTGGCCCTGGGACCGCAGTGTCCACGCCCGGCTGGTGTCCCAGCTTGAGGTATATGGCGCCCGGGCTGTGGTGCTGGATCTGATCTTTGCCGAACCGGACCGCGTGCGGCCGGATTCCGACGCCGCGCTGGTGGAGGCCATTGCCAGCCACGGGCGGGTGTTCCTGCCGGTGCATGTGAGTGACAGCGGCGGCAACATCATGGAAGTCATGCCGCACACGCCCTTTGCCCAGGCGGCCGCAGGCATGGGGCATGTCGATGTGGAGCTGGACAGTGACGGGGTGGTGCGCGGTCTCTATATGCGCAGCGGCCTGGGTCAGCCCTGGTGGCCGCATCTGTCTCTGGTATTGCTGGAGTCGCTGGAAAATCGCGCGGTGACGCGGTTCCCGGCGGACAGTGGTCAGTTGGTCGATGATCTGGGCAAGGTGCAACAATACTTCCGGCTGGTGCCGTTCTCGCGGGTGCGCGATACGGTACCGCGCTATTCGGCAGCCGACGTACTGGACGGCCAGCTGGATCCGGCCCTGCTGGAGGGGCGTATTGTTTTCCTGGGCGCCACAGCCCAGGGCCTGGGCGACCTGCTGCCCACCCCGCTGGCGGGCCGTGCCGGGCTGATGCCGGGGGTGGAGATGAATGCCAGCGTCTTCACAGCCCTGCGCCACGATGCCCTGATCCGCCCCATGCCGGGAGGCTGGGTTTGGGGGCTGACGTTGCTGCTGGCGCTGATCGCGCCGATGACGCTGCCTTTTGTGGCGCCGCGCTGGTCGATTCCGCTGGTGCTGGGGATCCTGGGCGGCATTCTTTCCTTCAGCTTTGTGTTGCTGCTCTGGTTCGAGGTCTGGTTCCCGGTGGGCCCGGCGCTGCTGGGTGCCGTGCTGGCCTATCCACTCTGGACCTGGCGACGCCTGGAATATTCACTGGGCTACATGCGTGCGGCCCTGCGCCGCCTGTCGGCCCACGACGATCTTAACCGGCGTCTGCTGGCGCCTGCGGGGTTGCCGCGCTTCCTGCAATGGATGGAGCAGGTGCTGCCGGTGACGGCGTGGCGCCTGACGCGGCGACCGGGCGGCGCGGTGGAGCAGGGCGGTGCGCCGGTATCCCGGCATGCCTGGCAGAGTGAGCGGGCGCGTTTTTACGAGCTGATCAGTGAAGGGCAACGCTATGAACTGGCGGTAGTCTGGAACGAGTCGGAGCCCACGCCCGCGCGGGAGCAATGGCTGCGGGCCATGTTGTCGCGTGCCGAAGTCATGCCCGAGGACATGGAGCAGTACTACGATGTGGTGGAAAGTCACATCGAGCGGGTGCGTGCCCAGGACCTGCGTCAGCAGGCGCTGACGCGCTTCTTCGAGGCAAGCCTGGCCCAGCTGCGCGACGGCGTGGTGATCAGCGATGCCTGTGGCTGTCTGCTGTTCGTCAATGCCCAGGCGTCCGAGTGGCTGGCGCTGCCCAGCCGCGAAATGGACGATATCAGCTTGCTGCAACTGGGCCGTGAACTGACGCTGCCTGACGACTCGGGTGGCTGGCAGCGCCTGCTGGACGAGGCAGTGGCCAGCGGTCGGGCGCAAACCGAATGCCGCAGCCGTCGCGGCCATGAGCTGTATCTGGATGTGCTGCGTATCCGCGCCGGGCATCAGCCCGGCGAGGTGCTGATCATGACGCTCAAGGATATCTCCGAGGTCAAGCAGGCCATGCGGGCGCGCTCCGAGATGCTGGATTTCCTGTCCCACGACCTGCGCAGCCCGATGATTTCGCTGCTGGCGCTGTCGGAGCGTTATCGCCAGCAGTATGCCGATGATGACGCGCTGAGCGACATCCTGGCACAGACCCAGTATTACGCCCGGCGCAGCCTGAATATTGCCGAGCAGTTCCTGCAACTGGCCCGTGCCGAGTCCTCGGAAGAGATGGAACTGGGCACCGTGGACATGCTGCCGGTGGTGGAGAGCGCCACCGAGCAGGTGGTGCACCAGGCCCAGCAGAAAGAGATTCGCCTGCGTTTCGATTACCTGCCCGAGGATGAGGTCTGGGTGTGCGGCAACCATGAGTTGCTGGAGCGCGCCGTGCTCAACCTGCTGACCAATGCGATCAAGTACAGCGACCCCGGCAGCGCCGTGGACGTGCGGCTGTACTGTGATCAGGGCCAGGTGCGCTGTGAAGTGCGCGACCAGGGGGTGGGGATCGAGCCGGACTTCCTGCCGCACCTGTTCAAGCGTTTCAGCCGCGCCCGTAATGCCGGCGGCGCCCGCACCCACGGGTCCGGGCTGGGCCTGCGCTTCGTCAAGGTGGTGGCGGAGCGCCATGGCGGTGACATCCAGGTGCAGAGCCAGCCGGGCGAGGGCAGCCGGTTCACGCTCTGTTTGCCGCGCACCGAGGTAGAGTAAGGGAGCGATACGCCATTTAACCCGAGCGTTTGAATGGGTATAATCGCGGCCCGCCGCTCCCAATGCCGAGACGAGGTATCATCGTGAACAAGATTGCAGTCATCAGCCTTGCCGTACTGGCCACCCTGCTGGCCGGGGTCACCCATGGCGCCCGCTCCACCAAGGAAATCTCCCCGCACGGTCTCGGCGATCGTTCCGTGTTCAGCGAGCGCGCCATTGCCGAGCGTCTGCGTCCGGTGGGTACGGTCTGCATCGAAGGCGAAGAATGCGGCCCTGCTGCTGCAGCCACCGAGACGGCCTCCGCAGAGCCGCGTTCGGGCGAGCAGGTCTATGGTGCGGCCTGTGCAGCATGCCACAACAGTGGCGCAGCGGGCGCGCCGGTGAAAGGTGACGTGGCGGGCTGGGCGCCGCGCATCGGGAAAGGCATGGACACCCTGACCCAGCACACCATCGACGGCTTTGGCGCCATGCCGGCCATGGGGATGTGCATGGATTGCTCGGAAGAAGAAGTGCGTGCAGCCGTGGAATACCTTGTTGATGCCAGCCGCTAAGTTGGTACTGCTGCGCCGCCTCGGGCCCGCTCTGGTGCTGGCGGCGGTGTTCGGGCTGGCCGCCTGTGGTGAGCCCGAGCCACCACAGCCCCAGGTCGAGCCGGTGCTGGAAGGCGGTGTGCGACAGGAGCCGCCCCCGGTGGTGGAGCCAGCGGACACGCCGCCACCCCTGGAAGAGCCCACCGAATAAGGTCAGCCAAGCAGAGCCCGTAATCCGGCGAGGCTGGCTTCTGCCACCTCGTCGGCGCGGCTTTCATCTGTTTTGAAGCCCTCGCCGATAAACTCCAGGTCGTCCTGCGGCAGCTCCTCCAGAAAGCGGCTCGGCGTGGTATCCACCTTCTCCCCGAACTGTTTGCGGCTCATCGCATAGCTGAGGGTCAGGTTGCGCTTGGCCCGGGTAATGCCCACATACATCAGGCGCCGTTCCTCGACGATGGTGTCTTCCTCGATGCTGGTGCGATGCGGCAGCAGTTCTTCCTCGACGCCCATCACATAGACGTGCGGATATTCCAGGCCCTTGGCGGCGTGCAGCGTCATCAATTGCACCTTGTCGCTGTCGTCCTCTTCGTCCTGCTGCTCCAGCATGTCGATCAGTACCAGCTTCGCGATCACCGTTTCCAGGTCGGTGGGCTCGTCGTCGTCCTCCTCCAGCATGCGCTGTATGCTGGCCACCAGGCTCCAGACATTCTCGATGCGCTTTTCAGCCACCCGCGGGCTGGCGCTCTGCTGGTGCAGCCAGCTTTCGTAATCCATGTCGGTAATCAGTTCGCGCACGGCCTGCACGCTGTTGTCGCGGAAACAGAACTCGCGCTTGCGATCCAGCCATTGCTTGAATTCGCGCAGCCGCTCGGCCGCTTTGGGCGCCATCAGCTCACCGACACCCAGATCGTCGCACACGTGGTACAGACCCTGGTTGCGCTGGGCCGCCCAGCCGGCGAGCTTTTCCAGGGTGGCCGGGCCGATTTCCCGGCGCGGCGTATTGATGATACGCAGGAAGGCGTTGTCATCGTCCGGATTGACCAGCAGGCGCAGATAGCACATCAGGTCCTTGATTTCAGAACGCGCAAAGAAGCTCTTGCCGCCGGATACCTTGTAGGGAATCTGCAGCGATTGCAGCTTGGTCTCGATCAGCCGTGACTGGAAGTTGCCGCGATACAGAATCGCAAAGTCTTTCCATTTCAGCCCGCGCTGCAAACGCTGGTGAAACAGGTCTGAGGCGATCCAGTCGGTCTCCGCATCTTCGTCACGCATGGCCACCACGCGGATCGGATCGCCGTAGCCATAATCCGACCACAGGGTTTTTTCGAACACATGGGGGTTGTTGCTGATGACGGCGTTGGCGGCCTTGAGGATGCGTCCGGTGGAGCGGTAATTCTGCTCCAGTTTGACCACTTCCAGATTGGGCCAGTCGGTCTGCAACTGCGCCAGGTTTTCCGGTTTGGCACCACGCCAGGCATAGATCGACTGGTCGTCATCGCCCACCACGGTAAAACGACCCTCCGGCTCCACCAGCATACGCACCAGCTCGTACTGGGCGCCATTGGTGTCCTGGTACTCGTCCACCAGCATGTAACGAATGCGGTTGCGCCATTTTTCCAGAATGCGTGGCTGCTCGCGGAACAGCACCACCGGCAGCATGATCAGATCATCGAAATCCACGGCGTTACAGGCACGCAGCATGCGGTTGTATTCACCATAGGCGATGGCGGCCCGCAGCATGTCGTCATCCTCGGCCCGGCTGACGGCCTCTTCAGGCATCACCAGATCATTCTTCCAGCTGGAAATGCGCGAGTGGATCGCTTCGGCCGCCTGGATGTCACGTTCGCTGTCGCCGCGGTGCAGCAGTTCCTTGAGCAGTTCGCGGCTGTCGGTCTGGTCGAGAATGGAAAAGCCCCGGCGCAGCCCGCTGGCAGCCTGCTCCTGCTTGATGATGCGCAGGCCCAGGTTATGGAAGGTGGAGACGATCAGCCCCCGGGTTTCGGCCCGGGATACCAGCGCGGCCACCCGCTCCTTCATTTCCCGCGCGGCCTTGTTGGTGAAGGTCACCGCTGCGATATGCCGGGCACCAATCTGATGGTGCCGGATCAGCCAGGCAATCTTCTGGGTGATCACACTGGTCTTGCCCGACCCGGCGCCGGCCAGCACCAGCAACGGGCCCTGGGTGTGGGCCACCGCTTCACGTTGTCGGGGGTTCAGGTTATCCAAGGCGCTCTCCGAAGGAAGGCGCCCATGATACGTCAGGAGGCCTGCACCTGCACCGGAATCCCGGTCATGAAAGCCTGGTTGCTGAGCCGCTCGTAGCTGCCGGGGCCGCTGGGCAGCAGCACATTGACGTTGGTGCCGGGGTGCTGCATGGCGAGGCGCAGGCCGGGGGTGCGCTGGTTACCCCAGCCATGGACCATGGCGACCACGCCGGGCAGCAGGCTGTCGTCGGCGTGGACCTGTGCCTGCAAGGCGCCCGCGTCGCTGCGTACGGTGACGGAGGCGCCGGCGCTCAGGCCGAGGGCCTCGATATCGGCGGGTGACATATGCAGCGGATTGTCCTGCTGGTCCGGGCGCTTGAGCTGCGGCACGTTCTGATACCAGCTGTTGTGCATGTAATGGGTGCGCAGGTTGATCAGCCGGAAGGGCGGCGTCTGCTGGTCTTGAAGTGCAGCGAAGTGAGCGCGCACCTCGCTCAGGGCGTCGTGGAACAGCGCCGGGCAGCAATCGACGCGCTTGTCTTCCGTCTGGATCCAGTCCTCGTAAAAACGACCGGCGTCTGGCGCTGACAGCACCACAGTATGCCCGGGGGCTTCTCGCACTGCCTTGACGGACAAGCCGCTGCGCGACAGCATGCGATCCAGACGCTGGAACAGCGGCGGCTCGCCGCCCTGGTCAAACAGCGACGGCAGGCCCATCACCTGCAACAGCCGATGCAGGATCCACCATTCCTCGCGGCGTTCGGCCGCAGGCGGCACCACGGCGTCGGTGTATTGCACAAACGGCTGCACCTGCATGCCCAGGCCGCAGATATTCAGATCGCGGCGCTCCAGCATGTCGGCGCAAGGCAGCAGGTAATCGGCCAGTTCGCCGGTGGCGTTACGGAACAGATCCAGCACCACCACCAGCTCCAGCTTTTCAAATGCCCGGCGCAGACGCGCTTCGCCCGCCATGGACAGCAGCGGATTGCCGGCAAACACGATCAGGGCGCGAATCGGTGCTTCTTCCTGCTCGATCATGTCGGGCAGCAGGTTGCCGGGCAGCATGCCGCGCACGCGGCGCAGCGGGCCGTAATGTTCCGGCAGGTCCGGGTCCTGAAAGCTGACCTGTTCCGGCGCGATACGCCCCGCCTTGGCGGCCGGGTAAAAACCGGGCGAATACAGGTTGCCGCCGCGCCGGTCCAGGTTGCCGGTCACGAACGCCAGCATCTGCAACAGCCAGTAGCACAGGGTGCCGTGGCGGCCCATGTTGACGCCGGTGGACATGTGCACGCAGGCGCGCTCGGCGCGACCGAATTCGAGGGCAATGCGACGGATATCGTCGGCGGGAATGCCGGTCACGGGGGCGACGGTGTCGGCATCCCAGGGCGCGATGAAGTCACGCAGACCGTCGATATGTTTGCCGTGTTCACGAATCACGGCGTCATCGAACAAACCGGCCTGGTCCAGTTCGTGCAGCAAGGCCGCCATCAGGTAAAGGTCTGTGTCCGGCCGGACTGGCAGCCAGTCGCCGGTGGAGGGGGTAACGGCTTCAATGCGGCGCGGATTGACGAACCAGACTTTGGCGCCGCGTTTGACCGCCGCACGGAATTTCGCCATCGGGTCTGCGATGGAGACAAAACTCATGTGCGAGACTTTCGGATTCTCGCCGAAAATCAGCGCGTAATCGGTGTGCTCCAGATCCGGCACCGGGTGCAGCGTACTGGTGCCGAACACGGCTTCGGCCCCGGCAAACTTGTTTGAACAATCCTGGGTCGCCGAGCTGAACAGGCGCTGGCAGCGCAGCTGGCGCAGGAACGCCTCCATGGCCTCGGTGCCCAGCGCGTTGAAGGCCATGGGGTTGCCGATATACCCGGCCACGGCGGTATTGCCGTGGGTATCGCGGATCTGTTGCAGACGCGTGGCGATATCGCCCAGGGCATCGTCCCAGGACACGGCCTCGAAGTGCGCGCCTGGCTGGCGCGATGCCGAGCGGCGTCGCAGTGGGTGGTCCAGGCGATCCGGATCATTGTGAATGGCGGTGTAATAAAGCCCTTTATGGCAGGCAAACCCGGCGGTGACCGGGTGTTCCCGGTCCGGCTTGAGGCGTGTGACCCGGCCCTCGGCGATCTCGGCTTTCAGAGCGCAGGACGGCTCGCAGACGCGGCAGAAAGTATTGGTCATGTGAGTGCTCCTTTCCGGGGTTGCCCCGGCCATGATGCCGCAAAAGGCAGATTGTTGTATGGTGCGCCCGCCAGGCCTGCCGGGTATGCTTTTCCGGTACACCTCTGATGATCAGGACAGCGCAGTACGCATGGCCCGCAAACAGGATGCACAAACCGCCTTCTCCCTGAGCGCTGGCGACACGCCGCCGCAGGATGCCCGCCAGACGCGTATTCTGGATGCTGCGCTCGCGCTGTTCGTGGAATTCGGTCTGCGCCGCACCACCATGGAGGACGTCGCGCAAAGAGCCGGTATGGGGCGGGCTACCGTGTACCGTCGCTTTGGTGACAAGGATCAGCTGGTGCAGGCGGTGATCCTGCGTGAATGCCAGCAGCAGCTGGCCTTGATCGAATCTCGCCTCAGTGCCATGACCACACCTCTGGATGCCATGCTGGAGGCCTTCGTGCTGGCCGTGATCGGCGCCTGGCGGCACCCGCTGCTGGCGCGTCTGCTGGCCAGCGAGCCCGAGGATATCCTGCCTTATCTCACCGTGCGCCTGCCGCAACTGGTGACCTTCAGCCGCCTGTATCTGGCCACGCAGATCAGCAAGGGGCAGCAGACGGGCGGCCTGAGTGATCGCCCGGCGGAAGAGATCGCCGAACTGCTGTTGCGCCTGGTGCAGTCACTGGTGCTGAGCCCGGACGGCGTCATCTCACCGGCCGATGAAGCCAGCGTGCGCCGCTTTGCCGAGACCTTCCTGCGCCCCCTGCTGGCACCGGCTGCCTGACCGCAAGTGCCCCGGCACTGGTACTTTCTGCCGTAAACACCCCCTGAAAATCTGTATGAGCGGCTTGCGCGCCGAAACAATGAGACATATTTTGATATTTATCTCATTTTCGGAGCTGTGATGATGTCTGTCCAAACCGCGCACGCCTCCCGGCGGTCCGCCACCGATGACCCGGTGCCGTTGGGCCCGGACTCCCTGACCTGGCAACACTTCGGCACCTGGCGCTACCACCTGATGCTGCCCCAGGCGTTCGTGATGCAGGTGGCCCATCCGGTGATTGATGCCGGGGTGGGCGAGCATTCGGTGTATCGCACCGACCCCTGGGGGCGTGCCAGACGGTCCACCGAGCTGCTCTGGCCCGTGGTCTATGCACGCCCGGAAGAAGCCACCCGCAAGGGGCGCCAGTTGCGTGAACTGCATCGCGAGATCAAGGGCGTGGACAAGCACGGCCAACGCTACTTCGCGCTCGATCCGGAGGCCTATGGCTGGGTGCATGGCACCGGCTATGACGCCAGCATTCGCCTGCTGGAACTGTTCGATGTGTCGCCGACCCGGGCCCAGCGTACGCGCATGTTCCTGGAGTGGCGGCAGATGGGCCGCATGCTGGGCATCCGTGACGAAGACCTGCCGGAGACAGAACACGACTACTGGCAGTACTTCGAACGGATGATCACCGAGCGCCTGGAGCTGGGCGATGTGGCGCAGGATCTCCTGGATGAGCGCCATTATCTGCAAACCCCGAAGCCGCCGGGCTCGAGGATGCCGGATGCGGTCTGGCGCCTGGTCACGTCCGGCGCAGGCCGACTGCTGCGCCATAACCTGCTGGGCACGCTACCGCCGCTGTTCCGGGAGCGCTTCGACATTCCGTGGACCGATCGCGACGAACGTCGTTTTCGTATCTGGCGTCGCACGGTGCGCAGCACGCATCGGCTGTTACCGCCATCCCTGCGCTACATCCCGTTGGCCCGCGAGGCGCTGCGCGACGTGCGCCGCCACCCGGATGCCTACCTGTGGAATACCACTGACACCCTGCACCCTGAAGGAGCCTGAGATGCAGACCACTGACGCGACCGCATTGCCGGAAACCGGGGCTGCTCAAACCGGGGTTCGCTGGCCCTGGCTGAAGACCTACCGCGAAATGGGCGTGGACTGGCATACGGTGCCGCCGGTACCGGACAAGACGTTGTCGGATTATCTGCGGGATCACGCGACGCAGTTTCCCGAGCGCGAGGCGCTGGTGTTCATGGGGCAGGGGCTGACCTACCGCGAACTCGATGCGCGCATCGAGCGTATGGCGGCGCTGCTGACCGCGCAGGGTTGCCGCAAGGGGGATGTGCTGGGGCTGCATCTGCCCAACATGCCGCAGTATGTGGTGGCATTCGGGGCGGCGGCACGGCTGGGCATGGTCTGCACCAGTATCTCGCCGTTGATGACGCCCACCGAAGTCGCGCATCAGGGCAACGACGCCCGTGTGCGGGTGCTGCTGACGTTGCAGCCATTGTGGGAACAGGTGATTCAGCACGCGGCGGGCGATATGCGTTCGCTGGACACGGTGCTGGTGTCGGGCCCTGGTGACTATCTCGGCGCGCCCTTTACCGGCTTGTCCACCTCTTTGGGGAGCGTGCGTGTGTTGTCGCTGGCGGATCAGATGCAGCAGCCGGGGGATGCGCGCCCGCCGGCCCGGCTCGGCATTGATGACGTGCTCTACCTTCAATATACAGGCGGTACCACGGGGGCACCGAAAGGCGCCCGGCTGACCTCACGCAACCTGTTCACCAACAATATTCAGGCCGATGTGTTTTATGGGTACCGGTTGGGGCAGGAGACCGTCGCTTCCGCGTTTCCCCTGTTTCACATCGGCGGTGCTGCCGTGTTGTTCAATGCGCTGCGTACCGCATCCACATTTCTGTTGATTCCTGATCCGCGGGATATCGCGCATTTCGTGGGTGAGATGCAGAAGCGCACGCCGACCATTATTGCTGCGGTGCCAGCGCTTTATCAGATGTTGTGTCAGCACGACGGCTTTCGCCGTCTGGATTTTTCCGGATTGCGCATGGCGGTATCGGGCGCGGCGCCTTTCGCGCGTGAAGAAATCGAACGGCTGGCATCCATCATCGGCGAGAACAAGTTCTGCGAAGTCTATGGCATGACCGAGACCAGCCCGGTGCAGACACTCAATCCGGCGCAGCGCTTCAAACCCGGCAGTGTGGGCGTGCCCCTGCCCGGCACACGGGTGCGTATCGTCGATACCGAGACCGACCGCGAAATGCCTCCCGGTGAGCCCGGCGAGGTGACCGTGAGTGGGCCGCAGGTGATGCAGGGTTACCTGGCCATGCCGGACGCCACCGCTGATGCATTGCGCGAGCACGATGGCCAGCTCTGGATGCATACCGGCGACATCGGCTATCTGGACGATGAGGGTTACCTGACGATTTGTGATCGCAGCAAGGACATGCTGATTGTGGGGGGCTACAAGGTGTTCTCCGTGGAAGTGGAGAACACCGTTCAGGCGCTGCCCCGGGTGGCCTTGTGCGCGGTGGTCGGGCGTCCGGACACGCAGCGACCGGGCAACGACATTGTCCAACTTTATGTGCAGCCCATGCCTGATCCGATCAAGGGGGCGGCGGCGAACGACGAAGCACTCCGCAATGAGCTGATGGCGCGCTGCCGGGAACGGCTGTCGCCCTACAAGGTACCCCGTGAAATCTTCATCGTCGAAGCGATACCGCTGACATCCGTGGGCAAGATCGACAAGAAAGCCCTGCGAAAACGCTGAGCCGGGAGGCCCGCATCATGAAAATAATAATCGGGAAAAAGGTGCTCTGTCTGATGGCTCTGCTGGGCATGTTGGCAGGGTGCAGTTCGACCCGCGTCATGGACTTTGAAGCGGCCGATGCCGAGCATCTTGAGGAATGGCAGATCGAAGGCCGTCTTGACTGGCGTGGCGACCAGGGGCGCGAGCGCGCCTGGTTTCGTTACACCCAGGTAGAGGGCGGTTACAGCCTGGCGCTGATGCTGAAAGACCCGGTCGGTGAGCCGGATGTGGTGCTCAGCGCCGCAGACCTGTTTGACGACGCGCCAGACCTGCGCGCGCGGGATCATCAGGCCGCCGCATTGGCACGCCAGCTTCGCGATAGCTTGCCACTGCAACATTTTGCGTTCTGGCTGCGCGGTCTGCCGGCGACACCGGAAGCGAACATGGAATATGCCAGGGCCGGGCAGCTTGCACGCGTGACTGACGATGACTGGGAGATCCATTATCGCGATCATATGCGCGTGCACGACTACCGGTTGCCAGAGCGTATGCGCCTGACACGCAACGGCACACGGCTTGATCTGGAGATGGTGCGCGCGGAGACCGGCTATCTTTCCGGGCCATGCCCCCGGGATTTTCGTCCGGAGGGTGAACGGGCAGTGGCGGTAAACGGCACCACGCAAAGACGTGACGCGGGTCGTGACCGGGTGCGCGAACTGGTGCCGGAAGATGGCTCTGCACCGATGGCGCGCTGGGTGGACCGGGATGCGTTCTGCGAGCAGTTGTATCGGGTGCATGGCCGCATCCCGGACGGCCGTGTTGGCCTGTTCGGTCCTGACTCGATGATGTGGAAACTTCAGGGACCGATGGCGCCGGGCGGCTTTGGTGCCGGACGGGCATTGTTGTTGCAGAACGCCCATCCCTGGATCACGCAGGGGATCGACGAGCATTCGGTAGTGCGCGAGGATGCACTGGGACGCGCGCGGCGCACGTTCCAGCATGTGTTCACCATGACCTATGGCAGCATGCCGCAGGTGATGCGATCGGCCAATCAGGTGCACGCCATCCACGAAGCGATCGAAGGCGAAATGGACTACGACGCAGGCGCCTTCAAGCGCGGCACCGAATATCGCGCCAACGAAGTCAACGCCATGATCTGGGTGCACGCCACCCTGTGGGAAACCCTGGCGATGATGTATGAGCAGCTCAAGGGCAAGCTCACGGACGAGCAGAAAGAGCAGTTCTATCAGGAAACCAAACTGTTCGCGATGCTGTTCGGCATTCCCGAGGATGCACTGCCACAGGACTGGAACGAATTTATCGCCTACAACGAAGCCATGTGGGCGAGTCCCCAGCTTACGGTGACCGATGCGACGGTTCAGCTGCGTGACGATCTGTTCAAGCCTCAATCCGTATTGCTGATTTTTCCTATGTGGGTACAGAAGATTTCCACCGCAGCCAATCTGCCGCCGGAAGTGCGTGATCAGTACGAGATGAACTATGGCGCCTGGCAGCGTATGAACTACTTCTGGATCCGGAACAGTGCGCGGCTTGCGTCCTGGGTATTGCCCGCGCGTGTCGAGCATCACCCTTTCCATCATGAAGCGCATGCCCGCCTGGAGGGGAAGCGTGTCGGGCCCTACCAGCGCTGGCTGATTCGTACCCTGATGGATCAGGAAAGGCTGGTGAACTGATGTGGAAACCGGTTGTGGTGGGGTGGTTGCTGTGCATGCTGGCGCCGATGGCCAGCGCACACGGCACTCATATCCGTTACCTGACGCAGGATGAGTTTCTGGTGCTGGCGTTCCCGGAACAGACCCCGCAATTGCAGTTCATCATGATGAACGCCGTGCTGCGTGATGAGGCCGCACAGATCATGGAGCGGCGCGTCAGTGTGGCGCGCCAGCGCTACTGGCGGGCTGGAGATCGGACCGCCTGGATCATGGAAGAAATCGGCAAGGAGTACCCGATCACTATGGGGTTTGTTGTCGGGCCTGAAGGCATCGAGAAAGTACGCATTCTGGTTTACCGTGAGCCGCGCGGCGGCGAAGTGCATGAGCGCTTTTTCACCCGCCAGTTCGAGGGTGCGGTGCTGGCCAATGGCAATCGCCTGGACCGGCCCATCGACAACATTACGGGCGCAACCCTGTCGGTGGATGCCGTCACGCGTGTGGCGCGGCTGGTGCTGCGTTTGCATGCCGAGGCGATATCCGGATGACCGTGTCGCGGCGCGGCCGCTGGATACGTTGGCATCGGTGGCTGGGCCTGGCGTTGTTGATACCGATTCTGTTTCTGGTGACCACGGGTGTGCTGATTACGGTCAGCGAGTGGCGCGGGTGGCAGCATGTGCCGGTGCAAGGGCGGCTCTGGTCAAGCTGGTATGGCGTGCCGCCGGATGTGCCGGAGACCGGATACAACGTGGGTAATCAGTGGCTGAGCCGGCAAGGTGGGCTGTTGATGTTCAACACCGAAGCCCTGACTCGCTGCCCGGATTCGCTGGTGGCAGCGGTGCCTTATGAGGGATTGACTGACGAGGGGCTGATTGCCGCCGTCTGCGGCGAGCGCCTGTTACTGCTGGGTCATGATGCCTCCTTGCTCGAAGCCATCAGCGGCGCCCCCGGGGGCGGTCGGCGCCTTGGTCTGGATGAGCGAGGGCAACTGATACTCGCCACTCGCTCTGGGCATTATCGATTCGATGAATTTTCCGGCGCGTGGCACGACTACCAACGGCAGGGTGCCGAGTGGGTGGACGCGGTGCCATTGCCCGACAGCCTGCGCGATCAACTGGCGCAGCACGCGCCGCTACCCGGTATAAGCCGCGAGCGGGTGGTGCTGGATCTGCACAGCGGTCGCTTGTTCGGTCGTGCAGGGGGCTGGGTGGTCAACGTTGCAGCCATGCTGATGGCTTTGTTGGCCTTGACTGGCGTCTGGACCTTGCTGAGCCGTATTCGGAAATAATTTATTGTGCGACCCGGACCATGATTTCGCTATGCCAGGTGCCCCCGGGCATGGCGATGCGGCCATAGTGGTTGTCGCCAAACCCCAGATTGCCGACCAACGGGTTGCCGGGGCCGCCGCCGAAGTTCACATCCTGGCCCAGCAGCAGCTGGTTCTTGACGGTCAGGCTGGGCCTGCCGTCATCATGTTGATCCGCTGACTTGAGGACGACATGGCCGTCACGCCAGCCCAACGAGCCCTCTACATCGTAAAGCCGGAACGCGGCCTGCGGCATCGAGGCCTCTGCCAGCGTGAGGAAGGCATCACCGCTGAGCTCAAAGAAGCCCTCGAAGCCGATGGAGGCCAGGTCGACGTTATTACCGCTGATCTCGGTGACCACGCTTTCCGGGTACAACACAAAGCGGTACCGGTTGGTGTCGAGATTGAACTGCATCAGTGCGACATTGGATGTCCGGCCCGGGCCGAGGTCCTCCAGATGTCCGCCGCCGAGCATGCCGCGAATAAAATACTGTGCATGGGTATCGGAGGTCAGCATCACACCGCTGCGCATGTCGTTGAATACCGGATCATTGTCGCCGATGCGCAGGTGAAGATCGCGAGTCTGCCACAGCATGTCGTAGTTGAGCAGCCCCACGGCGACGCGGGAGCCTTCGCTGGTGTTCGCCAGAAGCAGGTGAGAATTGTTGTACCAGTTCTGTGAGGCCTGCTCGCGTTCTGCTGCGATATCGCTGTGAGCTGCATCCCAGAAGCCGGGCGAAGTAATCATCAGGGTGGTGTCGAGCTTGAGGCCCTCGGTGCTGCCGTGCAGTCCGCGGGGATAGAGGATGATGTCGCCATCAAGCTGACCGAATGTCAGCCCCAGCCCGAAATCATAATGGCTTTCAGTTTCTGTGCCCGGGTTCACCACGCTCAGGCGGTTGCTGTAGGCATGCAGGTGGCCATCGCGCAATAACAACGCAAAGCCTGCATCTCCTTCGGGCACCCGGGTGTTATGGAACTGACCGCCACTGGCGGTGCACTGGGACGGCGTTGGCATGGCGCCGCTGCCGCCGAAGCATAATCCGGCGGGTCCGTGATTGTTTTGCAGCACATCCAGAAAGACATCCAGGCCGAACATGGTCCCGGTGGCCTGCGGGTGGCCCGCACCCAGCCGCCGCCAGTCGCCCAGGCGCAGCAGCGTACCATGGGTGTCATCGGCATGGCCCAGCTGCACATTGAAATCGCTGGCAAAATCCCAGCCAGCGCGGAACGTCAGCCCCTGGGACGGATCCTCGCCATCACTGACGCCGCCTGACATCAACTGGAAGGTGGCATTGTCCAGCCCGCCGATCCAGCCCAGGCGCAGCGTCGGGCTGCGATCCTCGCGGTCAAACCCCCGGCCGCCGACGTCCGGGTTTTCCTTGTACATCAGATCAAACTCAAGATGCGTCCAGGTATGGTCGGCCTTGATCAGCAAGCCGTTCTGGTCGATGCCGATGATGCCCGTGCCGGGAGCATGACCGCCCTGTACGCCGGTGGTGAAGCGATTCTCGAAAATGAGATTGCCCAGGCTCAGTTCCGGCGTGCCCGGGTCACCCTGGCGAATGATCAGATCGCCATGGAGGTTGAAATCCAGTTGGGCGTGGGCTTCATCGCTGGTGCTGAACAGGCCATGATTGACCAGGCTGAAGCGGCCTTCGGACCAGAGGCCGAACTGGCCAAGCGAGTGATCGCTGTGATCGTAGGTGCTGGTGTTCAGCGTCATGGCGCCGATACCGTAAAAACCGGGCTGCCATTCATAGATAATCCCGACCATGGGCAAGCCATTCTGGTCGGTGCCCAGATCGAGAATCAGCGAGGCCTGCAGCGGGCCATTGTCCCCCATCCAGATCACATCGCGGAACAGGGTGTCGGCGCCCATATTGTTGGTGGCTGCCGCCCCGCCGTCGGTCTCCCAGCGGATTTCCTGTGCGCTGATGCCGTTCGCACTCTCGACGTCCAGTACGATGCCATCACGACCGCTTACGGCCGCGAGCGCGCCATCATCCAGCTCGGTCATGGCCAGCGTTGAGGCGGGCGCGAGCAGGAGAAACAATACGACGTAGCGATCAGAAGCCATAAATCAGCGTTCTCCCGTCAAAGCGAACCTGATGATTGGCATTGGGCCCGCTGCTGTCGCTGATACGAAAGGCATTGGCGACGCCGCTCTGGTTCTCGAGCAGATAACCCGGTACGCCACTCTCATCCTGCTCCACCGACATACGCCCGATGTTCATGAACGTCTGCATATCCAGATACTGCCCCGGGCCCTTGTTCGCCGGGTAACTCATCTCGATGGAAGCCAGGCCGCCGGGATCACAGTTCTCGACCATGCACTGGCCGTCAATCCGTCTGAAGCGGTCTTCGTCATGGTAGGCGGTATTTGCCGTGGGCAGGGTTCTGGCCTCCAGCTGAATACCATCCAGTTGCAGATAGCCGTAGAACTCCTTCATGACCAGCCAGTAGCCTTCATGCCCGGCGAACTCCAGCGCCAGACGGCATGGGTTGTAGCTGCCCACGCTATAGCAATGAGCCAGCCCTTCATGGAGGTTGTCTTTCACCTGGATGTTGTTGTGCAACGTGAGGGAAATCTCAATGGCGTTCTGACCGCTGATATCGCCCATTTCCGCTTCGGTAAGCGGCTGCAGAGGGCTGGTATTGGCTGATAGAGGCCATATGGCGGAAAGCGAGAGAAAAACATGGGTCAGTTTCATGGCTTTCTCCTAGCAGAAGGTGCTGCTGCCATAACAGTTCTGGGATGGATGCAGCTGGAATTCCGGGTTTGATATCAAGTGCCCCGGCGCGCCGAGCAAACTGATGGCCTGACTCAGGCTGATGTTGCCGAGGTTCAGTTGGTCGTTACGCACATCCAGCAATCGGGCACTCGGTGCATTCATCCACCAGCCGGTATTGGCGGGAACGGCGTAGCTGCTGTTGCAGCGTGGCGTTGCCATACTGTTGGTGGCGCACGCGTCAAAGGCGCTGCCGAACGTGCCGGCGTCGATAAAGTCCTGGCGTGGACTTTGCTTGCTGTAGCGGGGATATGAAACAGGCTCGCGCTGAAAAGAAAGGAAGAAGTCGCTGGTGTTCTCAAAGGCAAGTCCATGTATGCTGCGCGCGTCGGTGATCAGGGAGGCGAAGACGTCCAGGTCCAGAATGCCCAGTAGATCGATGGTCAGTTCAGCCGATCTCAGTCCCAGCGTCTGCATTCTCGTGCCAGCAATATCTACGAACACTGAGTCCTGCTGTGTGCTGCCACAACTGCCTTCGAGCCCCGGGCTTATCCGGCCAGTGCAGCCCCAGGCGTCCAGCGGTATGCGCACGCTAAGGCAGGTGCTTCCGATGGTTACGCCTGCACATACAGCCGCACGCACCCGCATGGTCAATGAAAGATCTGTACCCAGGAAACCGCTGACGCTGTTCAGGCCTGAGTGGCAGCCGACGACACCGGTGCCGATGCTTGCCCCTGGTGTGCATTGGCTGGCATAGCCGGTGTTTTCTTCATTGAGCTGTCCTTGATAGTACCGACGACCGGTGCTCATAAAACCGTCCACCATCGCGGCGCCGATCTTGATGCCGACCACCTCCCGATGTGGGGTGCCATCATTCTTTATGGCCAGTTCAATGTAGGGGCGGTCCAGTACCATGGGGCTTTGTGGAGCGCCCGCCTGATATCCATCTCGTCCCATCATGCTGACATAGTCGATATCAATGTCACAGCCGGCATGACCGGAAAGATGATCGTTGACGCCACCACAGCCCAGTTGCAGCTTGGACATGTTGAGGTTCATCTGCATCTCACCGTCCATGCCGATACGATAGAAGTTGAAGGGAATGGAGTAATCATTGGCTCCCGCCAGTTCATCGCCGCGAATCATATCGGCAACAAACAACCCTTGGCCCTGAATGTCGCGTAGCTCCGTGTCATCCATTTCGAGCAGTGCTTCAGCCGGATTGACGGCGGCCAGCCACAACAGCGCTGCGGAAAACATGGATGGGTAAATCGTTGCTGAGGCCATGATCTTTCCCGTTATAGGTTTCCGGCGCCGTAGCTTGTGAATTTCATATAATTGACCTGTAGCCCTTCTATGCGCGCATCACCCAGATTGACCACATCTGTGCGGATAACGGGTATACCTGCACCGGGTGCCCGGCTGGCAACGCCGAATATCACGGATGGGTCCTGTTTCCCGGAATGTGTGAATCGACTGCTGGCATCAATGCTGTAGCTGCCACCGTAGCCGCACCGATAAGGGTCAGCATTTGTGGCCGAGCAGGTGTCCGCGGGCGTGTAATACCTTCCGTTATCCGTGCGGGTGGATGCGCTGATGCCACGCGGAGTGAACTCGCCGCATCCCGTGCCGCCGGGGCAGGTGTACTGGCTGTTGCCCGGGCGTACATCTACGGCAGTAATCATGTAGGCCATGGCGTCGAAGTCGTCACAACTTTCACACTTCCGGAAGAATATGCCGCTGCCGGTATCATTGTAGGTGTTGCGGTTCGGGTGTGACTGATTGCTGCCGATGCCGTGAATGTTCGGGCAGCCGATGCCCCGGCAGGGGTGCCAGTCACCCCAGCGGGAGTAGCCATGAGTGGTGTTGTACTGAGCCAACCAGTCATCGGCACCTGCGAAGCCATCGTATAGTGACGAAAGGCTGTAGGTGTTCATGATGTGATTTTCATAGACTCCTACATTGGGGCTGCCGAGATTGTGAAGGTAAGCGAGTCGAGCCGAAATATGTCCGGCTGCACTTGCCCCGGCAGGCCCGCCTGGTGTGGCGAGGTTTTCCGGGACTGCATAGGAATAGAAATGCCGCTGTGCATTGTTCAATGCATCATAGGGGCTTTCAGCGGGATCCCGGAGAAACGGGATCTCCAGAATAAAATTGCCCGGCGAACCCGGCACGGGTCCGAGCGTCAAGGCCTGATAGAAGGGCTGGCCCAGCGGAATAAAGGCCTCCACATTCTTGAAATGCAGACCCTCGAACTCATCGAACACGGTGGGTTGTCCGATCACATCATTGCCTGCGCCCTGCTGCGCCACTGAGAAGCGAAAGTCACCTTGCAGATGACTGTGATACGTCATTGCGAATGTTTCATTGCCCGGTTGCGTATGCTGGAACATCCGGAACACAGAACCCGCCGCATTCCCTTGAATGAGCGTCTGGGATTTCAGGAAAGCGCCATGACCCAGGCCCAGTATTTCATTCGGTCCGGTGCGGCCTGCTTCGATTTCGCCCCAGAAGGCAAAGTTGTAATAGGGCTGATGAGTGGGCGCGAGATATTCGTAAAGGGTGATATCCGGATGGTTGGCGTCCGCATTCACCTCATCCCCTGAGTAGGTGAATCCGTGCGGCGACCAGGCGCGTAATACGTAGGGGTTGTCGTAGGCTGAGAAATTGGAGACCTGACCCCCGAGGGGGCATGCGAGGCCGCCTGCTGAACAGGGGGCGCCGAAAGCGCCCTGGCCAGCCCAGTGGAAACCGATGTCGTCGTTCTGGTTGCTGCCGCCGATGGGGATGGCGGTAATGCTCAGGCCGTACCAGCGCATATCGGCGCGATCAAAGGTGGTGCCGCCCACCGGCGCTGATCCCATCTGTTCGTAATAGCTCGTCGGGCTGGTTAACCAGCGAAAGTCTTCAAACCCCAGTGCAATGCCAGTGCCACTGATATTTGCCAGCGCTTCGTCATCAAGTTGCTGGAAGGAAGTCCCCGCGCGTGCCGCCATACTATCGCCAACCAGCGCGTTGGCAGCGGATTGCACGGGGTAAGTCATCGCAAGGATCAGGATTGCGATGTGCACACAGTTAACATGTGTATGCTCAGTCAGGGCATTCATTGCCTTCTTCTTGTTGTCTCGTGGTTTTTATTATCAATCTGCATGGGACGGAGAGCTTGCCCGACCTCTAATGCAGGTGTATTCATGGTGGATGACGAAAGGGACATACGTCTTGCCGAAATGGGTCACAAACTTATGCGGATGGGTCAGTTACCACCAGCGGAACAGCAAGCGGGGTTTCGCACCGGTGTTCCCGGTGTTTACCTGTTGCTGCTGTGCGATGTGTGTCGTGATTTCGGGTTGAGGGATGCGGATCTGCTTGAAGGGTTGGGTATCAGCCGCGTGGTGTTGTGCCAGCCGGATAGCCAGATCTCTATGCTGACGGCCTACACAGCGGCACAGCGCGCTATCAGAAAGCTCAGTGACAAGGGGCTGGGGCTGGCTTATGCCCGGGCGTTTCGCGCTACGCTGATGGGGCCGGTGGGGCTGCTTGCCCTGTCCAGTCCATCGGTGCTGGCGGCGCTGGACGCGGTGATTCGCTTTACCGCATTGCGTACCCCCTTCATGACCGCCACCTTCGAGGAAACGGAAGACCGTGTAGCCGTGCATGTCCATTGTGATTTGCCGTTGAGTCGCGGCGTCATCCAGTTCTCCATGGAGGCGATGCTGATGGGGCTGGCCAATGTGCTGGAACAGATGTGCGGAAAACGTATACCGGGACTTCGCATCCACATGGCCTGTCCTGAGCCCGCCTACTTTCGCCGCTATATGGATGATCTGCCTGCGCCGGTAATCTTCGATGCCGATTCCTGGTCGCTGGAAGGCGACCGGGATACTTTCCTGGGCGTGCCGCTGCTGTCCAATCCGTCGATGGAGGTTTACGCGCGGGAACAGTGCGAACAGGAATTCATGCAGTTGTATGGTTCTCACACTGGCATTGCCGAGCGTATCCGTGATCACCTGGCGCGCTGTGAGGGCGGCGAGGCCCTGCCCAGTCTGGAGCAGTTCGCCGACTGGCTGGGCGTTTCAACGCGCACACTGAAGCGGCGCTTGCGCAGTGAAGGCGCCAGCTTCCGCGAGTTGGTGGATGAGGAGCTGTATAGCCGGGCGCGGCGTCTGCTATCTCGCAGCCGGCTGTCCATCGCGGAGGTAGGGTATCAGTTGGGCTACCATGAGGCGGCGAGCTTCTCGCGCGCCTTCTCTCGCTGGGCTGGCATGAGTCCGCGTTGTTACCGGAACCAGCTCGCCAATGACGTGCCGCATACGGAGGCTGAGCGTTTTCGTCCTTGAGCCCGGGCGCCGGACTGTCTAGCCTCAGTGGTCCTGTCTTGTGATCGCGATCTGAGGACCACAACAATGACTGATCTGTTTTCCATGGCCGGCAAGCGTGTGCTGGTGACCGGGGCGTCGAGCGGTTTCGGCGCCCATTTTGCGCGTGTGTTGGCCGGTGCCGGGGCGGACCTGGTGCTGGCGGCACGCCGTGTGGAGCGACTGGAAGAAACCGCCGAGGCAGTGCGGGCCCTGGGCCGCGAGGCAACGGTCGTGCCGATGGATGTTTCTGACTATGCCAGTGTGAAGGTCGCCTTCGAGGCCATGCCGCCGGTGCAGGTCGTGATCAATAACGCTGGCATCAACCGGATCAGTACCACCCATGAGATGAGCGAGGGGGACTGGGACGCGGTGCTGGATACCAATCTGAAAGGCGTATGGGCCGTGGCGCAGCAGGCGATACAGCGCTGGATCGCCGAGGGTCAGGGCGGCAACATCATCAACATCGCCTCGGTGCTGGGTCTGCGCGTCGGCCAGCAGCTGGGCGCCTATACCGCCTCCAAGGCGGCCGTAGTGCAGATGACCAAGTCCATTGCGCTGGATTACGCGCGCTATGGTATTCGCTGCAATGCGATCTGCCCGGGCTATTTCGAGACGGAAATCAATCGTGATTGGCTGCATAGCCCGGCGGGCGAAAAGCAGATCAAACGCATCCCGTTCCGCCGTGTGGGCGACATGCCGGAGATGAGCGGTCCCCTGTTGCTGCTGGCATCTGATGCCTCCAGCTACATGAGCGGTGCAGCGGTCCCCGTGGACGGCGCGCATCTGTGCTCCACCCTTTGACGAATCACCAGGATCAAGCTGATGGACTTTACTCTTCCCCCGCATATTGAAGCGCTGCGTCTGCAGGTCCGTGAGTTTGTGGCCGAGCATGTGATGCCGCTGGAGCAGGATGCGGCTAACTACGATGACCACGAGAATCTGGATGAGCGCGTGGTGGCCGCCCTGCGCGAAAAAGCAAAAGCAGCCGGACTGTGGGCCTTCCAGATGCCAAAAAAGCGCGGCGGCCTTGATGTGGGCGTAGTCGGGATGGCGGCCCTGTATGAAGAAGCCTCGCGTTCACCGTTTGGCCCGCTGGCGTTCAATTGCTCGGCGCCGGATGACGGCACCATGATCCTGCTCAACAAGATTCTGTCCAGCGAGCAGAAAGACCGTTGGTTGCAACCCCTGATTGACGGCAAGGTGCGTTCGGCGTTTGCCATGACCGAGCCGGATGGTGGTTGTGGTTCGGACCCCTCGCTGACCTATACCCGCGCCGAAAAGAAAGGCGATAAATGGGTAGTGAATGGGCGCAAGTGGTTTATTACGGGTGCCGAGGGCGCGCAGCATTTCGTGCTGATCGCCAAGACCGGCGACGACACGCGCAAGGGCCTGACTGCGTTTCTGTTCGATGCCGATCAGCCGGGTTGGGAGGTGGTGCGACGTATCGGCATCATGGGCCCGGAAGAGCACGGCGGTCATTGCGAATTGCGCTTCGACGGTCTGGAAATCCCCGATGAAAACCGTCTTCTCGAGGTCGGTGATGGCCTGAAAGTCACCCAGATTCGTCTGGGCACTGCGCGCCTGACACACTGCATGCGCTGGCTGGGTCTGGCCAAGCGCTGCATGGAAATCGCCGGGCAGTACGTGGAAAACCGCATGAGCTTTGGCACGACCCTGGCAGAACATGAAGGCGTGCAATGGATGCTTGGCGATGTGGCCAAGGATATCCATGTCGGACGTTTGCTGACCATGCAGGCCGCCTGGAAGCTGGATCAGGGCGACTTCGCCCGCAGTGAGATTTCCATGGCGAAGATTCATGTGGCCGATACCTTGCACAAGGCTGCCGATACGGCGATCCAGTTGTGCGGTGCACGCGGCTATTCCAAGGACACACTGCTGGAATGGATCTACCGTTATGCGCGCCAGGCGCGGCTGGTGGATGGCGCCAGTGAAATCCACAAGATGGTGCTGTCGCGCGCCTATCTGAAGGAAAAGAACGACTTTTTCCGGTGGGGTGTATGAGCCCGGAAGAGATCGAAAAGCTTGAGCACTGGTTGACCGAGCGCACCGGCGAACCTGTTTCGTTGGGTGGCGTGCGGGCCCTCTCGGGTGGCGCTATCCAGGAAAACTGGGCGGCGGATATCCAGTGTGGCGATGAGCTGATTGAGGCGGTGATCCGCTGCGATGCGCCTTCCGCTGTGCCGGACAGTCTGGGTCGGGCCCAGGAATTTGCCTTGCTGAAGGCGGTCTTTGCTGCGGGCGTCACCGTGCCCGGGCCCTTGTGGCTGGGCGAGACGGCGGTGCTGGGGCGTGACTTCTTTATCATGCGTCGCGCCGCCGGTACGGCAGCCGGTCATCGCCTGGTGAAAGACCTGTCGCTGGCTCCGGATCGCGAAGCGCTGGTGCGCCAGGTGGGTCGTGAGATGGCACGCATCCACAGTATCCAGCCACCGCGTGACGACCTGGATTTCCTGCCGGAGCCGGAAGGTCATCCGGCCCTGGTGTTTATCAACGAAAGCCGCGCGTTTCTCGACAGCTACCACAGCGCCTTTCCGGCGCTGGAATGGGGCCTGCGCTGGCTGGAAACCCACCTGCCTGAACAGGAACCCGTGTGTCTGGTGCATCGCGACTTCCGCACCGGCAATTACATGGTGGATGAGCAGGGGCTGACCGCAGTGCTGGACTGGGAATTCACCAGCTGGTCGCAGCCGCTGGAGGATCTCGGCTGGTTCTGCGCACGTTGCTGGCGCTTCGGACAGCTTGATGAAGCGCTGGCGGCCGGGGGGATCGGTTCCCGCGCTGCCCTGCTGGCCGGTTATGAAGAAGTGAGCGGTCGGCAAATCGACGAACAGGCTCTGTTTTACTGGGAAGTCTTTGCCCACGTGCGCTGGGCGATGATTGCCATCAAACAGGGCGAGCGCCACATCTCGGGTAATGAACCGTCGCTGGAACTGGCGCTGACCGCGCACATCGTGCCGGAGCTCGAACTGCATATCCTGCGTATGACCGGCCTGTCGGAGAGGAGTTGACCACATGCGTATTCAGCCGTCCGGTGCCAATCTGCTCGACACGGTACGCACACTGCTGCGGGATGAAGTCTTGCCGCATGTGCCGAAGGACAAGACCTACGCCCTGCTGATGTCGCTGAACGCACTGGGCATTGCCATGCGTCAGCTCGAAAACGGGGATGATGCCGAAAATACGGAATACGAAGCGCTGCGCGTGCTGCTGGACGAAGAAGGTTCCGCTGACGAACTGAACCGCATGTTCGCCACCCTGGTACGCTCCGGCGCCGCCGACCATGACGAAACACTGCAGGGCCTGCTCTGGCAGCAAACCCTGCAACGGGTTATCGAAAGCGCCCCCCGCTACCTGGTTCAGGAAGGGCTGGCGGAATTATGAACTTTAACGGACAGGTCCAGCCCTAACGTTGATAGCACCTTGATCAGCGTATCCAGTCGTGGATTGCCTTTTTCACTCAGGCTGGAGTAGAGATTCTGACGAGCCAGCCCCGTTTTTCTGGCGACATCCGTCATCCCTTTGGCTCTGGCCGCTACCCCGATGGCTGTGGCGATATAGGCGCCGTCACGGGTCTCGAAGGCTGACGCCAGAAACTCGACAATGCTCTCCGGCGAGTCGAGATACTCTGCGGGATCAAAAGGAGTGAGTGTGGTGTTCATATGTCCTCCTGCGCCCCCACAAACCTTGTGCAAGACGATGCAGTCTTTCAACGATACGGGCTCTGGCTCGCGGGTCGCGCAGCGCAAGTAACCATGATGAAATGGAGGAGTTGACTCGGGTGCTGTCAGTGCGGCGGGGCGGGATTGGCCGGGCGGTAGCTCAGGGCTTCCAGCAGATGGTGTTCCTGGAGGGCGTCTTCGTCAGCCAGGTCTGCCAGAGTGCGGGCCACGCGCAGCAGGCGGTGCAGGCTGCGGGCGGACAGGCCCAGGCGTTCCATGCTGTGTTGCAGCCAGTCGCGATGGGTGTGCAGCCAGGGGCTCAGGGTGGCCGGGCTCAGTTGGCTGTTGAGCAGGCCTTGCCGGTGCAGCTGCCGTTGGCGGGCGGCGATGACACGCTCGCGTACTGCGGCGCTGGTTTCGCCCTGCTGCGGGCTGGCAATGGCCGCCGCCGAAACCGCGTCCACATCCAGGTGCAGATCAATCCGATCCAGCAAGGGGCCAGACAGCTTTTGCTGATAGCGTCGCGCCTTGTCGCAAAAATAGCCGCAGCTCCGGGCCGGGTCGCCGAGCCAGCCGCAGGGGCAGGGATTCATGGCGGCGATCAACTGGAAACGCGCGGGAAAGCGGGCCTGACTTCTGGCGCGGGAAATGTGCACTTCGCCTGTTTCCAGCGGCTCGCGCAGCACTTCCAGAACGTGTCGGCTGAACTCGGGTAACTCATCCAGAAACAACACGCCGTGGTGAGCCAGCGAGATTTCGCCGGGCCGCGGCGTGCCGCCTCCGCCGACCAGCGCGGGCGCCGAGGCGGTATGGTGGGGCGAGCGAAAGGGAGGCAGATGGAACTGCCCCGGATCGCGCGAGCGATGCAAGGAATGCACGGCGGCGACTTCCAGGGCGGCGTCATTGTCCAGGGGCGGCAACAGCCCGGGCAGGCGTTGCGCCAGCATGCTCTTGCCACTGCCGGGTGGGCCGCTGAGCAGCAGGGAATGACCACCGGCGGCGGCCAGCTCCAGCGCCCGGCGGGCTTGCGGCTGGCCGCGCACATCACTGAGGCAGGGGGCAGTGCCGATGGCGGCGGTCAGGGCGGGCGCGGTCGCTGCCGCAATAATCTCCCGCCCTTCGATGTGCGAGCACGCGGCCAGCAGGGAGTCAGCGCCGTGGACAGCACCCCGTGCCAGGGCCGCTTCGCTGGCATTGCTGGCGGGCAGGATCAGGGCGCGATCTGCCCGCTGGGCGGCCAGCGCCGCAGGCAGTATCCCCTGGCCGGGGCGCAGCTCGCCGCCCAGGGCCAGCTCGCCCAGGCACTCCAGGGCTTCCGGTTCCGGGATGCGCAGTTGGCCGCTGGCGGCGAGGATGCCCAGGGCAATGGGCAGGTCGTAACGGCCGCCGCCCTTGGGTAAATCAGCGGGCGCCAGATTCACAGTGATGCGCCGTACCGGAAACTCGAAGCCGCTGTTGATCAGTGCCGAGCGCACCCGATCGCGGCTCTCGCGCACGGCGGCTTCCGGCAGGCCGACAATGGAAAAGCCGGGCAGGCCGGGGGACAGATGGGTTTCCACCTGCACCAGCGGCGCATCGATACCGAGCAGTGCTCGGGTGTAGAGCAACGTGACAGACATGAAAAAGGCTCGCCGGATCTGATCCGACGAGCCTGACAAAGGTGGTGCAGGCTGTCTGTCAGCCAGCACCGATGATGATTGTCAGTGTTCTGCCACGCGAATGCGGAAGAACAGGGCGTACAGGGTCGGCACGGCAATCAGCGTCAGCACCGTAGCGAAGGCCAGGCCGCCCATGATGGTCACCGCCATGCTGGAGAAGAACGCATCCCAGAGCAGGGGCACCATGCCGAGGATGGTGGTGACCGCCGCCAGGAATACGGGGCGCAAACGGCTGACGCTGGCATCCGTGAGGGCGAGCACGGCCTCTTTGCCGCTGTTGATCTGCGCATCGATTTCATCCACCAATACGATGGCGTTTTTCATCAGCATGCCGGACAAGCTGAGGAAGCCGAGCAATGCGGTAAAGGTGAACGGCATGCCGGTCAGCAACAGACCCAGCGTGACGCCGCAAATCGACATCGGCACGATCAGCCAGATCACTGCGGGCTGCCTCAATTTGCCGAACAGCAGGATGCTGATCACCAGCATGATCAGGAAACTCAGTGGCAACTGTGCGGCCAGCGAGGACTGCGCTTCGCGCGAGTCTTCGTATTCGCCGCCCCATTCCATGCGATACCCCGGTGGCAGCGAGATATTCTCAATGGCGCCGCGTACCGCGCGGAATGCCTGGTCGGAGGTCAGATCGCCTTCCGGCTCGGCCTGTACGGTCAGCGTGCGAACGCGGTTGCGCCGATGGATCAGTGCCTCTTCGCTGGTGGTGACAAAACCGTCCACCACCTGTGTGACCGGCACATAGGCCTGCTCGCTGCCGCTCCACACGAGGCGGTCCGCCAGGCGTGTTGCGTCCAGGCGCTCGTAATCCGGCGGCCGGGCCACGATCGGGATCTGTTCATCGCCTTCGCGGTAGGTGCCCGCGCGTACGCCGGCGGTGGCAAATTCGAGGGACTGCGCCAGCTCGGCTCGACCCACGCCAGCCACACGCGCACGCTCTTCGTTGAACTGCGGCAGGATCACCAGTTCGCGTTGGCGCCAGTCGGTGCGCACATCGGTGACGCCCTCGGTGGCCAGCATGATGCGGCTGGCCTCACTACCCAGGCGACGCAATACGTCGGTGTCCGGGCCGGAAAAGCGCGCTTCGATCTTGGCCCCGTCACCGGGGCCGAACATCAGCAGCTCGGTATAGATTTCCGCATCGGGGAACAGCGGCGGCAAGGTGGCGCGCAATTCATCAATCAATGGCGGAATCTGGTTTCGGTGGGCGACGCGCACGATCAGCTGCCCGTAAGCGGTGTTCGGTTGCTCCGGGGCATAGGTCAGCATGAAGCGGCTGGCGCCCTGGCCGATAAAGCTGGACACCGATTGCACCTGCGGATACTCGCGAATCAGTTCATCAATCCTGTTGATGTCGCGAGCGGTGGCACGAATATCGGTGCCCTGCGGCAAGGTGTAGTTGACATAAAACAGCGGCGTGTTGGAGGCCGGGAAGAAGGCCTGCTTCACAAACCCGAAGCCGAGCAGGCAGAGCACCGTGAGGCCAGCCAGCCCGGCCAGCGTCTTGCCGCGTGCACGCAGGGCCTTGTCGAGCGCCTCGCGATAAAGCAGATAAGGGCGGCCCGCATAGGGATCCTGTTCACTGGCGTTGTCGGCAACACGGAAAAAGTAGAAGCCGAGCAGCGGCGTGGCGGTGATCGCCAGTACCCAGCTGAGCATCAGGGAAATGGCGATCACAGCGAACAGGGAGAACAGGAATTCGCCCGTCACGTCCGGTGACAGACCGATACCGGCAAAGGCCATGATGCCGATCACGGTGGCGCCGAGCAGTGGAATCTGCGTACGCCGCACGGCGTCGCTGGCGGCTTCCCTGGCGCGCATGCCGCGTTGCATGTTGATCAGCATGCCTTCGGCGACCACGATGGCGTTGTCCACCAGCATACCCATGGCAATGATCAGTGCCCCCAGGGAAATACGCTCCATTTCAATATGCAGCAGGCGCATGAACAGCACGGTGCCGAGCACGGTCAGCAGCAGCGTGGCACCGACCACGATGCCGACGCGCCAGCCCATGGTCAGGCAGAGCACGCCGATCACGATCAGTACCGACAACAGCAGGCTGAAGATAAAACTGTTGATCGCTTCATCCACGACCACATGCTGTTCGTAGATGGGGTGCAGGGTAACGCCAAGCGGGATACGGTTTTCCAGTGTCGCCAGATGCCGGTCCACGGCCTGACCCACTTCCACGATATTGGCGTCGGGCACACCCGCGACCGCCAGGGTGAAAGCCGGCACGCCGTTGAAGCGGATCAGATGGTCCGGTATTTCCGTGCTTTCCCGATAAACATCCGCTATGTCCACCAGGCTGATCTGTTCTGTGGAACCGGGGCGGCCAATGCGCAGGCTTTCAATGCTGGCAACGGAATCGAAACCGGGACGGCTGGTCAGTCGCACGCGGCGATCACCGATGGTGATGGCGCCCGCGCTTTCCACCGCGTTTTCGGTCTGGATGGTGTTGAGGACCTGCTCGACCGGTAGCCCCAGCGTGGACAGACGCTCGTTGCTGATGTCCACGTAAATGGTTTCGGTGGGTTCGCCAGACGTGGTGACCTTGGCCACACCGGGCACGGTCAGCAGTTCGCGGCGCAGAAAGCGTGCCAGGTTGCGGATTTCCTGATCGCTGAATTCCGGTGCGGTGACAGCGTAAAAAATGCCGAATACATCGCCGAAGTCATCGTTGATGCGCGGTGTGCGAGCGCCCTCCGGCAAGTCAGGGCGGGCATCGTTGACCTTGCGCCGCAGTTCATCCCACACCTGCGGCATCTTTTTGCCATCGTACTGATCCTTGATCTGCACGGTGATTTCCGACACACCGGGCATGGATTTGGAGGTCACGCGTTTCAGTTGCGGTAACTGCTGCAGTGCGGACTCCAGCAGTTCAGTGACTTCCTCCTCGACTTCCTCGGCGGTGGCGCCGGGGTAGGAGGTGACGACAATCGCCTGTTTCAGGGTAAAGGCCGGGTCTTCAAGCCGACCGATCGACGACAGGGCCCAGAGGCCGCCCAGCAGACAGGCGGCAATGATCAGCCAGGTGTTGACCGGACGCTCGATGGAGGCGCGGGCAATATCCATGATGGCCTCCTTCAGTATTTTTCGAACGGGCGCACGCGCATGCCGTCACGCAGGAACACCGTCCCTGCAGTCACCAGCATGTCGCCTGCTTCCAGACCATCGATAACGGTCGCCTGATCCAGCCCGAGCAGGCCAACTTCGACCGGGCGCGGGGACACGGTGCGTTGCTCCGGGTCATATACCCAGACACGGAATTCGCCCTCTGCGGTCATGTCCAGCGCGCCCACCGGCACCTGGAAACGTGTGTCGGCCTGGGCGCCACGGGTGCGAATTTCCACCGTGACGGTCATGCCGGGCAGCACATTGAAGTCTTCCGGGCGTGGCATGCCGAAGCTGACCTGATAGGTCTGTGTCACCGCATCAGGTTCCGTTTCGTGCTCGCGGTATTCCAGCTTGAACGGCTGGTCCGGGTGCTGCGAGAAAAAGGCGCTGACATCGAACAGCGACGTTTCGCTGGAGATGCGCACCAGATGTTCGGGCACATTGATGTGCACGCGCAGCTCGGTGACATCCTGCACGCGGACTACGGTGGTGTTGGGTTGCACATTGGTGTGCCGGTCGACCAGACGGCGTGTGACCAGCGCATCGAAAGGCGCCGTGATGCGGGTGTAGGACAGGTTGCGGCGGGCATTATCCAGAGCGACCTCGGCCAGATCGTATTGAGTCTTGGCCTGGTCGAACGCCGCCGGTGACACGGTGCCACGTTCCAGCAGGGTGCGCTGGCGTTCCAGGTCCCGGCTGGCTTGTTCGCGCTGCACTTCTGCTTCACGCAAGGCCAGGCGGTAATCAGCCGGATCCAGAGCGGCAATCAGTCTGCCGACGGGCACAACGCTGCCCTGCTGCACCGGCAATTCGGCGATGCGGCCACCGACCTGGAAAGACAGATCCACGGTGCTGACTGCATCCACGCGGCCGACAAAACGCCGACTGGTCAGGGCGTCGCCGGCCCCCACCGTCATGACGCGCACCGGGCGCAGCCCGGCCTCGCCGTCGTCCGGCGGGGTGTCGCCGCAGGCGCTGAGCAGCAACAGGCTGGCGACGCTGGCCAGTATTACGGAAAGATGGCGCAGGGTATTCATGACAACAGCTCCTCGGTAAGGGCCAGCAAGCGACGATCCAGGCGTTGGCGGTGATCCGGGTCCAGCGGCGAGAGTGCCAGCAAATCCTGAAACAGCAATCCGTCAGCTGTTGCCCAGAGCAACAGGGCCAGATCCAGATCACCGTCTTTGTGCTGGTCTACAATGCGTTCATAGAGCTGCCGGATGTGCTCGCGCATCGGGTCCAGCAGTTGCGGTTTTTCGGCAGCGGCGGCCAGCACGGCCATGGCGACATCCGGGTCCAGAGCGCGATGCTCGGGCGCGCGCGCATGCATCATGGCGCGCAGGATCGAATGAGGGCGATCGGTCAGTGACTGCTCCAGGGCTTCCCGGGCGGCCGCGTTACGCACGATCAGTCGTTCCAGCATGCCGTTGATCAGGGCGTCCTTGTTCGGAAAGTGATACAGCACGCCACCCTTGCTCAGACCGCTTTCCCGGGCCACGGCATCCAGTGTCACATGGCCTGCGCCCTGTGAGGCGGCAATCTGCTGTGCAGCATCCAGAATCTGGTCCCGGGTGTTGGGCTCACCGGGGGAAGGCTTGCGCCGCCGCATCGTCTGTCTCCCATCTGTTCTGTACCGTCTGGTTGGTACAGTAATTGGAGCGCATTATAGCGCTGCCTGAGCAGGCGGCAAGAGTTCGTGCTCAGAATCGGCGACTGTAGGGTCTGAAATGCCAGGCTAGCCAGCCACCCAAAGACAATGCAAGGGTCAGAGCGGATGTGAGTGCAAACTGACTTGCTCCCGGAGGCAACAGGCAGGGGGCGCATTCATAGAACAGGGTGGTGGCGATCAGTGTGGTGGCCAGCATCGCCAGCAGGGCGATGACGGTAATCGGCAGCAGCGGTCGGCGCCGATACAGCAGCACGCCGGCCAGCACGAAGTAGCCCAGAGACATGGGCATGGTGGCCAGCACCAGAAAGGCCACCGGGCGCTGGTTGATCTCCGGCAGCGGTTGTCGCCAGCGGCTGCTGGCGCTGCCCGGACCATGCCGGTAGAAGCAGTGCAGATCGCAGCCCCCGGCACTGACAGCATGGGGGTTCGCGCCGTGTGCCAGCAGCAGATGGACCAGATCATGCCGACCGAGCCGTGCTGCAGCGAGCAGGGCTGTGTCGCCCAGCGCGTTGCGAACATCCGGATCAGCGCCGTCCAGCAGCAGCCATTCCACCATGGCCATGTTTTGCCCGCCTTCGCCCAGATAGGCAGCCAGCAGGTCGGGCGCCGACTGGTGGCGGTCGGGCAGCGCCTCGGCCACGGTGCGAATCAGCGGCAGGCGCGCGTTGCGCAGGCTCTGGCGCAGCAGTTCGGGTTCCGGTTGCGCTCCGGCATCAAGCAGAGCCTGCACACGCTGCAGGTCATCGTGGCGCACCGCGTGATACAGCGCGGTGTCACCGCGGGCGTCGGGCAGATCCGGTGGAAAGCCTGCGCCCAGCAGCCAGGTGGCCGTGGCACGGCGCTCGGCGTGCAGGTCTGCCAGGAGGGAGGGGTGTCGCTGGGCCAGCAGGGCGATGTCTGCACCGTCCTGGTGCAACGCCTTCAGCACTTCGTCCGCTGCCCCGGCGCGCAAGGCCTGGGCAAGGGCGTCTGTGGGGTCGTCGGCCAGAGCGTGGAGGGCGGAGCCGGCGGAGGCCAGCACCGCGATCAGGTACAGCAGGGTGCGCATCAGGGACGGTCCTGGTGCTCCATGGCCGCGACCTGACGCTCCAGGGCTTCCAGTTTCTCACGGGTGCGGGCCAGCACCTGCTGCTGGATGTCGAATTCTTCCCGGCTGACGAGATCAAGCCGACCGATGGCCTCGCGCAATACCGCCTGCACGTTGCGCTCGACCTCTTCGCGGAATTCGCCGAGGCCAGCGGGAAGGCGCTGGCTGATATCGGCCACCAGGCGATCAATCAGGGGGACGTCATTCATGCTCAAAGCCTGCTATCGTGGGGCCGCCATGGTAACACGATGCGCGCCACCCCGGCGCGTGCACCAAATTGGGGAGCGCACCAAACCCGTGCGCTATAATGGCCCCCGCGGCGCAGGAGTGATCCTGTGCTTTGCGTTTAACCCTCTGAATTTGCTAGCGATTTCAAAATAGGCATGGATCGTGCAATCACGCAGGGCAACGCAGGCCGTGTTGCGGTGCAAGCCGCATCAGGTCTGTCAGGCCGGTTGGCAACAGCCGGTGGAAAGGAGCAAGAGCCACGTGCTCACTGCTGAACAGGATGAGGCTTCGGCCTTACGCCTTAACAGGGGAACGGAAGGCGCCGCGAGTGCGGTGCAAGCCACAGGAGACTGACATGAAACTCGTCACAGCCATTATCAAGCCTTTCAAGCTTGACGACGTGCGCGAGGCGCTGTCCGAGATCGGGGTTCAGGGCATCACTGTCACCGAAGTCAAAGGCTTCGGGCGTCAGAAAGGCCACACCGAACTCTATCGCGGCGCTGAGTACGTTGTTGATTTTCTGCCGAAGGTGAAGATCGAAGTTGCCATCGCCGATGGCTCACTGGACCAGGTCATTGAAGCAATTTCGAAGGCAGCCAACACCGGCAAGATCGGTGACGGCAAGATCTTCGTCACCGAGTTGCTGCAAGCGATCCGGATTCGTACTGGGGAGACTGGCGAAGACGCCGTCTGAAACACCGTCAACCAACGATCCATGCCTAAATTAGTTGACTGACGCTTCCATTCGGAGGGTTGCACCGTGGAATACCAAATCTCAGAGCTGCAGTTTGCGCTCGATACTTTCTACTTCCTGATATGCGGCGCGCTGGTAATGTGGATGGCCGCCGGCTTCTCCATGCTCGAAGCGGGTCTGGTGCGTGCCAAGAACACCACCGAGATCCTGACCAAGAACGTGGCACTGTTCGCAGTGGCCTGCACCATGTACATGGTGTGTGGTTACGCCATCATGTACGACGGCGGCTTCTTCCTGTCCGGCATCATGGACAAGGGTGTTGAAGAAGGCTTCGCGTACGTGGCTGAAGAAACCTACGCACCGTCTTCTGACTTCTTCTTCCAGGTGGTGTTTGTGGCCACGGCCATGTCCATCGTGTCCGGTGCGGTCGCTGAGCGCATGAAACTGTGGGCTTTCCTGGCGTTTGCTGTCGTTATGACTGGCTTTATCTACCCGATGTCCGGTTCCTGGACCTGGGGCGGCGAGCCGGTGTTCGGCATGTACGACCTGGATGCGCTGGGCTTCTCTGACTTCGCAGGTTCCGGCATCGTGCACATGGCCGGTGCAGCTGCAGCGCTGGCGGGTGTTCTGCTGCTGGGCGCCCGTAAAGGCAAGTACGGCGCCAATGGCCAGGTGAACGCCATTCCGGGTGCCAACCTGCCGCTGGCGACCCTGGGTACCTTCATCCTGTGGATGGGCTGGTTCGGCTTCAACGGTGGTTCGGTGCTGGCTACGGCCTCTGCGGACGCTGCCAACGATGTCGCCATCGTGTTCATGAACACCAACGCTGCTGCGGCAGGTGGTGGTCTGGGCGCGCTGATCCTGGCTCGCATCCTGTTCGGCAAGGCTGACCTGACCATGCTGCTGAACGGCGCGCTGGCTGGCCTGGTGACCATCACTGCAGGTCCGGACACCCCGACTCCGCTGCTGGCCACCCTCTTCGGTGCCATGGGCGGTCTGCTGGTGGTGGCTTCCATCCTGACCCTGGACAAGCTGAAGATCGACGATCCGGTCGGTGCCATCTCCGTACACGGCACCTGCGGTATCCTGGGTCTGATGCTGGTACCGGTAACAGGCGACGCCAGCTTCTCCGGCCAGATCATTGGCGGCCTGACGATCTTCGTCTGGGTATTCTTCACCAGCCTGATCGTGTGGGGCATCCTCAAGGCGGTCATGGGCATCCGGGTCTCCGAGGAAGACGAGTACGCCGGTATGGACCTCGCCGACTGCGGTATGGAAGCCTACCCGGAATTCGTCAAGGGCAGCTGATCTGCCAACGACAGTCCGGAAACATGAAGGGCGCCCTCGGGCGCCCTTTTTTTGTTCCGGTGGCGCCAGCGTAACCGTGCCGGACAAATGCGTGGCGGGGCGTTAAGGTAGGCCTGTAGAGAGAGCAGGCTGGAGCAACGCCATGTTAGAACACTCGTCGTCAGAACACGCCTCACGGCTTGTGCTGGTGATCAACTGCGGCAGTTCGTCGATCAAGTTTGCGCTGGTGGACGAGCAGCGCAGCGGATTTGTATTACACGGCCTGGCAGACCGGCTTGGCAGCAATGAAGCCTGGCTGCGCTGGCAACAGGGCGATGGATCATCGCCCCGGCAGGAACGCACCCTGGGCAAGGCGGATCACCGGCGGGCGATGGAGGCATTGCTGCCCGTGGTGCGCGAATACGCCGGCGACCGGTTGACAGCCGTGGGCCACAGGGTGGTACATGGTGGCGAGCACTTTACCGCTGCCTGCCGGATTGACGATGCCGCACGTCAGGCCATCGAAGACGCAGCGGCGCTGGCGCCGCTGCATAATCCGGCCAATCTGATGGGCATCGAAGCGGCCACCGCGCTGTTCCCGCAGTTGCCGCATATCGCGGTATTCGACACGGCATTCCATCAGAGCATGCCAGCGCATGCCTACCGTTATGCCCTGCCGGAAGCGCTGTACACGGAGCAACGGGTCCGGCGTTACGGTTTTCATGGAACCAGTCACCGCTATGTCACCGCAGAGGCCGCGCGGATGACGGGCCTGTCGCCCGCAGACAGTGGCTGGGTGTCCGCGCATCTGGGCAATGGTTGTTCGACCTGTGCGGTCCAGGCCGGCGTCAGCCTTGATACCAGCATGGGATTTACCCCGCTGGAAGGGCTGGTCATGGGCACCCGCAGCGGGGATGTCGATCCCAACCTGCATGGTTTTCTTGGTCGCACCCTGGGCTGGTCGCTGGAAAAAATTGATGCGGTGCTGAACCGTGAGAGCGGGCTGCTCGGTTTGTCCGGGTTAAGCAATGATATGCGCGAGCTGGAACAGGCGCGCTCGCAAGGCCATGACGGCGCGACACTGGCCATCGAAGTATTCTGCTACCGGCTGGCGAAGTCCCTGGCCGGCATGTGCTGCGCCCTGACGCGACTTGATGGTGTCATCTTTACCGGCGGCATTGGTGAAAACTCGCCGCTGATTCGCGCCACCACCATCGCCCACCTGGGCATGCTGGGCCTGGCACTGGATGACGAGGCCAACCAGCGCTGCGTGCGCGGTGTGGCCGGTGCGATCGAAAAAGCGCCGGCATCCATACATATTCTGGTAGTGCCGACCGATGAGGAGCGCCAGATTGCCACGGAATCGCTGGCCTGCCTTGATGCAGACAGCCAGACAGAAAGAGGGACGTAATGCAGGTATTTTTTCTCGCACCCACCGGCTTCGGGGTCGGCCTCACCTCAGCCAGCCTGGGACTGATTCGCGCACTGGAGCGTGCCGGGCTCAAGGTCGGATTCTGCAAACTGATTGCGCAGAACCAGCATGGAGACAGCGGGCCGGAGCGCTCCTCAGCGCTGGTCGCGGCGACACTGGGGGTGACGCCTCCAGAGCCTTTGCCGCTGGCGCGGGCCGAGCGGCTGCTCAGCGAAGGGCGCATGTCGGATCTGTTGCAAGAGGGCGTGGAGCGTTTTCACGAGGCGGCCAAAGGCAATGATGTTGTGGTGGTGGAAGGCATGGTGCCCACGCGTAAAGTCAGCTATGCCGAACGGCTGAATGCGGAGTTGGCCAGTAGCGTGGGCGGCGATGTCATCCTGGTGGCGGCCTCGGATAACGACAGTGTCGAGGCGCTGGCTGACCGGATTGAAATCAACGCGCGCCAGTTTGGCGGGCCGGGCCATGAGCGAGTGCTGGGAGTTATCCTCAACAAGATCCGCAACGAAGCGCTGCATGACGGGCTGCGGGAGCGATTGCCGCAGATGGCGGACAACAGCTTCCGTTTGCTGGGCAGCATCCCGTGGGACGAGATGCTGAGCGCGCCTCGTACCCGCGATGTGGCAGAGCTGCTCGGGGCCGAGATTATTCATGCCGGCGAATATGAAACACGCCGTGCCCAGAAAATTGTACTCTGCGCACGAGCGGTGGCTAATACCGTGGAGCTGTTGCAGCCACGGGTGCTGGTGGTTACACCGGGAGACCGGGACGACATCATTCTGGCGGTCAGCCTGGCTGCAGCGCGGGGCGTCCCACTGGCGGGCCTGTTGTTGTGCACCGGTTTCAAACCGGACCCGAGGATTATGTCGCTGTGCCAGGGCGCGCTGGACGCCGGACTGCCCGTGATGACGGTGGAGACCGGCTCCTATGACACCGCCACCAATCTGGATCGCATGAGCCGCGAGATTCCGGTGGATGATCGAGAGCGGGCGCAACAGGTCACGGATTTCGTGGCGGCGCGACTGGACAGCGAATGGCTGGTGGCGCGTTGTGGTATGCCGAAAGAGCCCACGCTTTCCCCGTCAGCCTTTCGTTATCGGCTGGTAGAACAGGCAAGAGCTGCCAACAAACGCATCGTGCTGCCGGAGGGTAGCGAACCACGTACCATCCAGGCGGCTGTGACATGCCAGAATCGTGGCATTGCCCGGTGCGTCCTGCTGGCGCCGCCGGCGGAGGTGGAGAAAGTTGCGCGTGCGCAGGGCATCACCTTGCCCGATGCGCTGGAAGTGATTGACCCCGAGGATATCCGGAAAAAGTATGTGGCGCCGATGGTTGCGCTGCGCCGAAACAAGGGGCTGAACGAACCCATGGCGCTGGCCCAACTGGAAGATCCGGTGGTGCTGGGCACGATGATGCTGGCGCAAGGGGACGTAGACGGGCTGGTGTCCGGCGCTGTGAACACCACGGCCAATACCATTCGACCGGCGCTGCAGTTGATCAAGGCTGCACCGGGTTATCACCTGGTTTCTTCGATCTTTTTCATGCTGTTACCACATCAGGTGCTGGTCTATGGGGACTGCGCGGTAAACCCCGATCCGACCGCAGAAGAGCTCGCAGAAATTGCCATTCAGAGCGCCCGCTCCGCAGAGGCCTTCGGCATTCCGGTGCGTGTGGCCATGGTGAGCTATTCCACCGGCGAATCCGGCAGTGGCAGTGACGTGGAAAAAGTGCGCGAAGCAGCTCGCCTGGCCAAGGCGCGCTGCCCGGATCTCCTGATCGACGGCCCCCTGCAATATGATGCCGCCGCGATCCAGAGCGTCGCCCGCGACAAGGCCCCGGACAGCCCTGTGGCAGGGCGGGCGACGATTTTCATTTTCCCGGATCTGAATACCGGCAACACTACGTACAAAGCGGTGCAGCGTAGCGCCAACTGCGTCAGCGTCGGGCCGATGCTGCAGGGCCTGAACAAGCCGGTCAACGATCTGTCACGGGGTGCGCTGGTGGAAGATATTGTTTACACCATCGCGCTGACGGCTATCCAGGCTGCGATGGAGCGCCAGTAATGTCAGGCAGCGTTGCGCTGCGCGAACCAGTCGCGGGTACCGCCTTCATAGTCATAAACCGCTGTAAAGCCAGCGGCCTCCAGCTTCTCTGCGGCCTGCTCTGACGCATCGCAGTCGAAGCTCGCGCAGTAGACAACGATCTTGCGATCCTTGTCACCCGCGATGCTCTCAACGCGTTCCGCGAAGCCGTCTTCATCCACGGGCACATTAACCGAGGTGCGGATATGCGCCTTGTTGAAGGCGGAGGGCGCGAGCACGTTGATCAGGACAAAATCCTCGTGCTGTTGCTCGTTCATCTTTTTGAGCTCGTCTCTCGTCAGGGGTGTCATAACGTCCTCCTTGCGAGTTGGTTTGTGAACGGGTTCACGGCTCTCTTTCGGGCTGGTAAACCACCCACTCTTCGAGCCTAACATGCTGTTTTTTCTACCTGAATACGGTGAGATGCGAGAGTGGGGATGTTTTACGTTCGTTTGTACGATATGGCTTACAGCCAGACGGTCTGGCCATGACTATAATGCCAGCTGTCCGGAGGGGCGCTGCAAAGCGAACCGGGCGGGGCAAGCCTGTTGTCGGGCTTGATAAAAAAAGGGAATGATAAAGGGGAAATGCCGATGGATACTCACGGCAAACCGGGGCGTGCTCAGCGCCTCGCTTATCTGGGCTCCGGTATGGAGCTGTTTCTGATCTTTCTGGTCAACACACTGCTCAAGGTCGTGACACTGGGTATCTACCACTTCTGGGCCAAGGCCCGGGTGCGGCGCTATCTGTGGACGCATATGGAGTTTGACGGGGAGCGTCTGGAGTACACCGGCACGGGCGGCGAGCTGTTTATGGGTTTTCTGCGTGCCATGGCCATTATGGTGCTGGTCATGCTCGCGCTTTTCCTGGTCTTTCAGGTGTCCGAAATCCTGGGAATACTCGTCATCATGGTGGCTTATATCATGTCACCCGCTGCAATAGGCATGATGCTGTATATGGCGTCGCGTTATCGACTCAGTCGCACGCGTTTGCGCGGTATCCGTTTCGGTTTGCAGGGCAAGGCGGTGGAGTACGGTTTCAAGTTCTTCGGCTACAGCCTGTTGACCGGTCTCACACTCGGCATCTACAAGCCGTATATGAGCATGCATCTTGCTTCCTACGCGCTGAACAATACCTGGTTCGGCAGCCAGCAAGCGGGCTTTACCGGGCAAGGGAGCGATCTGATCGGGCGCTTCATGTTGGCTTACGGGGCCACATTTGTGGGCATTGTCGCGGGCCTTGTGCTGGCATTTTCCGGGCTGACCTTCGGCGAGGGGATCATTGCGGGGGTGATTATCCTGCTGGCAATTTTGCTGATCTGGTACTGGTACAGCGTGGAAGAAATGCGCTACGTCGTCAGTCATTCCTCTCTGGGTGATATGCGCTTTGCGCTGCAGGCCAGCCACGGGAAGATGTTCATGTTGTCTGCCACCAACCTGCTGTTGATAGTGCTTACGTTGGGCCTGGCCTATGCCTGGGTGACGGTGCGCACTCTGCGATTCATGGCGCACTATACAGATATCACGGGCGACATGGATTATGCCGCCATCCAGCAAGCTCAGACGCAAGCCGATGCGCTGGGTGAGGGAATGGCCGAGTTGGCGGATGTCAGCGCCTTGTGATCCATGGGTTCTGGTATGACGGAGTGTCTGCCGCCCGCACAGAGGTCGAGGTGCGGGTGGTGGGCCGTCAGCTTGTGCTGCTGGAGCCAGGTAGTGGCTACACCGTTCTGACTATGCCCGTGACCGGCCTTCGTCTGGCGGAGGACGTCTATGCGGGGCAACCGCTGCGCCTGATATGCGCAGATCATCCCGAGGCCCGCCTGATTGTGGCAGATCATGCGCTGCTGACGACATTGCGTGGTGTTCATCCAGGGTTGGGGCGCGCGTGGGGGCGTAGCTATCTGGGCAATATGTCGCTGCGCCAGCGCTTCGTTCTGGTGGGAGGCTTCGTCCTGGTTTGCCTTGTGGCGCTGGTGGCATCGGTGCCCTATATGGGGGAAGAGGTGGCCGCGGCGATGCCTGTGGAGTGGGAGCGCGCCGCGGGCGAAAAAATTGTCACCCACATCAGTCGTGATTATGGGCTATGTGCTGGCGAGGAGGGGTTGGGCGCGCTGGCAGTGCTGGTGTCACGCCTGGCACTCAGCAGCGGCTACGACCCGGACGACTTCGTGGCACGAGTGCTTGACGCTTCAATGATCAACGCCTTTGCGGCGCCAGGCGGCCAGATCATGCTGACGCGTGGTTTGCTTGCTGATGCCGAAAACGGGGAAGAAGTCGCGGCGGTCCTGGCCCATGAAATGGCGCATTCCGTGCTGGCGCATCCGACACGGGCTATCGGCAGAGCGCTGGGGTATCGGCTGTTGTTCGCGGCCCTGCTGGGGGATGCCACCGCAGCTGCTGCCATGGCCGGACAGGCCGGTGAAACCCTGTTGAACCGTTCTTATAGCCGAGAGGCCGAGCTGGAAGCGGACCGGTTGGCCCTGACATTGCTTGATAATGCAGGGATTGACAGTCGGGGGCTGGTCAGTTTTTTCGAGCGTCGCCAGCGTAGTCGTCTTTTTGTGGGTCCTCGTGGCAGTGACATCCTCAGCACGCATCCGTCCTTTCCGGCACGTATTGAACAGGCTTCACGCTACCAGCGGCCAGGGTCTGCGGCGCTGGACAACAGAACATGGCAGTTGCTGAAAGGCATCTGCGATGAGGGAAGTACCATCAAATCAGAAAAAGGGAATAACAATGAGTGAAAAACGTATTCTGCCGGCTTTTCTTCTGTGCTTCTTTCTGGGAGTCTTCGGCATTCACCGCTTCTACGTTGGCAAGATCGGAACGGGCATCCTGCAACTGGTGACGCTCGGCGGGCTGGGCATCTGGGCCCTGATCGATTTTGTCATGATTATTGTCGGGGCGTTTACTGACAAGCAGGGCAACAAGCTGACCGAGTGGACCTGATGTCGTCAGTGGTGTTCCGGCAGGGCGGTTGTCCGCCCTGCCGGAGCCGCTTAAAGCCGCGTGCTGGCGCGGTGATGCTCGGGGAAGGTCAACTGCGGGCTGCCAGGCAGGATGTCAGGCAGTTCATCCGGTGATGCGAGCTGGTACGCCTCCTTGTCCATTTGCGCTTTCATACCTTCAAGTGTCTGCAGAGGCGCACGGGTGGACACGAAGTTGGACAGCCAGGCGGGGATGGCACCGCCCGGATTGACGAAGGTCTGGAACGTGATGCGGGTCCAGCCGTCATCCAGGGGCTCGAAGCGGAACACATTGTTCAGTGCCGGGATGCGCACGTAGCCGCGTTGTTCTTCGAATACGTCATCGGTGGCAGTGGAGTGCACCGTCACGGCCAGCGTATCCGGGTCTTGCTCGTAATGGCTACGTACCAGCACGTCACGGTCCGACACCGGCCAGATACCGCGAATCATCACCCGCGCATGCTCCGGCCCCCACTCTTCCTCGCGCATCTCTGTGCCCTTGCACTGGAAGACCCAGTCGTCGAAGTTGGCCACATCGCTGATCACGGCCATCACGGTCACCAGCGGGTGCGGGACTTCCACGATGCCGCGGAACTGGTTGATCGAGCTGCCTTCCACGGGGCGAGCATAGGTGCTGACGTCTCCACGCTCACGGGCTTTGCGGTTCTGTTCCCATTCCGCTTCGGCGTCGGGCTGCGCTAGCAGCGTTGTCGGGAGAAGCAGCAATAAAACGACTGCAATGCGGCGTAGAGGCATGCGGTACTCCATGGTCTGGCATCATCGAAGGCGCACTAATGTGCCAGAACGACAGTATGCCCGTGAAGGCCACATTGGCCGTAGCGCCGGGCGCTCCGGTCACCTTTACATCGGTCAATGGTGCTATATTCGATGGCATGAAAGAACAAAGATTGCTGCGGAGGGGCTGAGAACGCCATGGTGCAACAGTTTCGAGTGGATGCAGGGGGCGTCGGGCTGGCGGTGCGCGCCTGGGGTGACGCGCGCAAGCCCGCGCTGGTGCTGGTGCATGGCTACCCGGATAACCACAGTGTCTGGCAGCCGGTGGCCGAGCGTCTGGCCGACCGGTTCTACGTGCTGGCTTACGATGTACGCGGGGCGGGGGCATCTGATGCGCCGTCCCGGGTGCGGGATTACCGGATGACCTGCCTGGCCGCTGATCTGAAGGCGGTGGTGGATGCGCTGCTTCCGGGCCGCGACTTTCATCTGGCGGCCCACGACTGGGGTTCGATCCAGAGCTGGGAATCGGTCACCAGTGGCCCACTGAAGCCGCGAATTCTGTCCTACACCTCTTTGTCCGGCCCCTGCCTGGACCATGTGGGTTACTGGATGCGTGATCGTCTGCGCAGCATGTTGCCTGCCCAGCAGGCCAAGGTGCTGCGCCAGCTGGCCAGCTCCTGGTATGTCGGGCTGTTCCAGATTCCGTTACTGCCTGAGCTGGTCTGGCAGGCGGCCATGGGCCGCCTCTGGCCGCTGTACCTGAGCCGGGTCGAAGGTGTCACCGAACCGCATCCCAATCCCAGCCAGACACAGGATGGCCGCCAGGGTGTGCGGCTTTATCGCGCCAACTTCGTCCCGAAACTCCTGCGCCCGGAGCCGCGCTATGCCGCATGCCCGGTGCTGCTGATTGTTCCGCAGCGGGACAACTATGTTGGTACGCAGCTGTTTGAAGACATGCAGCGCTGGGTGCCGGAGCTGTATCGACAGGACATCGACGCCAGTCACTGGGTGCCGTTGAGTCACCCGGATCTGATTGCGCGTTCGATTGGCGATTTTGTCAGCGCGGTCGAGCGCGGTGATCAGGCTGAGGTGTTGTCGCCCTGGCGGGTGAGCGGCGCGGGGGCGGCTTTACTCAAGAGGTTGGCATCATGAGCGAGCAGGTGGTTTCAGCATTGCAGGTCCGGCGAGTGGCGTTTGACCTGTCTTCGTCTCCGTTGCACTGGATACCGGATGATCCGTTGTCCAGCCACTTGATCAATGGCATCCATCTGCTGCTGCCCGCTGGCGAGTTGTGGTTCTGCCGCGTCTACAACAAGGCGCTGCCGCTGGTGCAGGATGCGCAGCTGCGCGCTGATGTGGAAGCATTTATCCGTCAGGAAGCGATGCATGCCCAGGCACACCGCGAGGGGGAGCAATGGCTGGCGGATCAAGGGCTGGATGTGCTCGGCTACCGCGAGCGTATCGACGCGCTGTTTCATCAATTGCTCGGTGATGCGCCGCTCGGCCAGCGCTGGTTGCAGCGACGTTTTCTTGAGCGGCACTGGCTGCTGGCGAGGGTGGGCATTGTTGCGGCGATTGAACATTTCACCGGGCTGCTGGGTGACTGGTGCATGAACAGTGACAGCTGGGACAAGGCGGACCCTGTAGTTGCCGACCTGTTCCGCTGGCATCTGGCAGAAGAGGTCGAACATCGCAGCGTGGCGTTCGATCTGTTTGAACACCTGTGCCGGACGCAGCTGGGTTTCTATGTCAGCCGTCAGGCTTTGATGGCGATCGTATTCCCGCTGTTCCTGTACTTTATTGCCGAGGGCGGGCGCAGTCTGGCGCGGCAGGACCCTGACCCGAAGGGGCGGCGTCTGGCGCGCCAGACCACGGTGCGGGTGCTGCTGGAGATCGAGCGCATCGGTCGTCGTAACGATAACGTGCCGACGTTCAGCCTGATCCTGAACCGCACCCTGCGCTGGTTGTCACCGGGTTTCCACCCGCGCACCGAGGGGGATACGGCGCAGGCGCTCGCTTATATTGCACGTTCGCCTGCAGCCAATGCCGGAGCGTCTGTCTAGCCCAGCTTCTTGACCAGACTTAACGGCAGATTGCGCATCAGGAAACCGACCGCCGTCCACGGCCATGCCGGGACGCAGGCGGTCGGTTTTTCACTTTCGATGGCTTTCACCAGCGCCTTGCAGCCGGTTTCGGTGTCCACCATGAACGGCGTATTTTTCACCTTTTCGTTAATTTCAGAGCGGATATAACCGGGATAGATCGTGCTGACCTTGATCGGCTTGCCGAGCATTTCCGAGCGAATGCCTTCTGCCAACGCCGCGACCCCCGCCTTGGTGGCGGCGTAGGTGGTCAGGTTCTTCGGCATGCCGCGCATGGCGCTCATGGATGAAATCATTACGAGGTGACCGCTGTTCTGGTCGCGGAAAATTTCCATTGCCGCTTCGCATTGGGCCAGGGCGGCGACGAAGTTGGTTTCTGCGGTTTGCCGGTTGGCCCAGAAATAGCCGGTGCCCAGCGGCTGCCCTTTGCCCATGCCAGCGTTGACAATCACCCGGTCAAGCTGGCCGAGCTCGGCGCGGAATGCCCGAAACACCTCGAAGACCTGATCGTAATCCATCACATCCAGCGGCTTGAGAACCACCTTGATGCCAGGATGTTTCTGCACCAGTTCGTCGCGCAGTGCTTCCAGGCGTTCCACCCGACGTGCACACAGGGCCAGGTTGTTGCCGCCTGCGGCAAAGATGCGGGCCATGCCTTCGCCCAGACCCGAGCTGGCGCCAGTGATCAGGATATTCTTGCTCATGATGCAAAACCTCGTGTGCGATGTGCGGTATGGCGTTACTAGCGATACGTCAGCAGATGCTGTTGCTCGCCTTCGAAATGACTGTGTTCGTTGAAGGTGCTCAGAAACGTGCCGCGACTGCCGAAAACGACCTTGGTGACGGTAGCGTTGGCGATCACCCGGTTGAGCTTGCGCCATTCCCCCTCGGGCAACGTCCACAGCCGCTGTACTACGGCGCTGATGGCGCCGCCGGAGGTGTACACCAGTGTGGTCGTCGAGCGGCCGCTGGCGACGATGTCATCCAGTGCGGCATGAATACGGCCGCGAAAGGCGGACCAGGGCTCGCGATACTCGTGATCGAAATCGCCACCGACCCAGCGGTCCAGGGCCTCCTCGAACATCGCCTGAAACGCCTCGCGGGGTTTCAGGGTGCGTGCCAGATCGGCGAGCATGATGGCGCGGTTGGCGTACAACGGCTTGTGCCGCACGATCAGCTCTTCATGATCGTATTCGTTCCAGCGCTCGTCTGTATCCCAGGCATTGCCCAGGCCCATCCGGGCCAGACTGTAGTGGGCCGTTTGCCGATGCCGTTTCATGGCGCCACAAATCACCCGGTCCGGTGCGCCGATGCGGGCTTTCAGGGCCAGGCCGAGCAGCTCGGATTGCTCGATGCCCTGCGGTGACAACTGATCGTAATCCCGCTTGTTGAAGGAGGCCTGGCCATGACGAACAAGATAGATAGCACCCATATCAGCGTGCGCCCGCCTTGATCGCGCGCTTGCTGCGCCAGTGCAGATAATGATTGAACAGCCAGAAGTTCCGGAACGCCGGATTGCGCGTCTGCTTGTGGTGATAACGGTAGTAGATCTGCTGCACGATCACGGCCAGCCGGAACAGGCCATAGACTTCATAGAAGGTCCAGTTGTCCGGGCTGAGCTGCATCTTGTCGCAGTAATAGTCCACCACTTCGCGGCGTGTGAACATGCCGGGCAAATGCGTCGGCTGGCGGCGCAGCATCTGTTGCAGTCGATCGTCGTCGGCTTCCACCCAGTAGGCCAGGGTGTTGCCCAGGTCCATGAGCGGGTCGCCGAGGGTGGCCATTTCCCAGTCCAGCACGCCGATGATGCGCTGCGGATCGTCGGCATCCAGCACCAGATTGTCGAAGCGGTAATCGTTGTGGATGATCACCGTGCCGACATCGTCAGGCATGTTGGCGCACAGGTAATCACGCACATAGGCCCAGCCGGGGACGTTCCAGGTTTTTGACTTGTCGTAGCGATCGGACCAGCCGCTGATCTGGCGCTGCACATACCCCGCGCCCTTGCCAAGATGATCAAGGCCGGCAGCCTGGTAGTCGACCTGATGCAGCTCGATCAGCTTGTCGATCACGCCCTGGCACAGCTGCCGGGTCTCGCCTTCGCTGAGGGATACACCCTTTGGCAGGTTGGCACGCGGGATAATGCCCTTGATGCGGTCCATGACATAGAAGTCACAGTCCATCACGGCCGGATCTTCGCACACCGCCACCATGTCCGGCACGCAGGGATAGACCGGCTTGAGGGCTGCTTGCACGCGATACTCGCGCACCATGTCGTGCGCGCCCTTGGCCTTGTGGCCAAAGGGCGGGCGACGCAGGATCAGGTCCCGCTCCGGGTAGCTGAGCAGATAGGTCAGGTTGGAAGCGCCGCCGGAAAACTGCTTCACCTCCGGCGTGCCCTGCAACGAGGGCGCCTGTGTTTTCAGCCAGGCATCCATGCGCGCGACATCAAACTGCTCGCCTTCGCGCACGGCTTTGGCCTGGTCGATCACGCTCTTGTTGGCCGTGTTCTGGCTCATGGGTTGACGCCCCTTTACTGTTTTTCCAGTTTGGCTTTCATGCGCAGGCCAGCCTTGCCTGCTTCGCGATTGTACAGGAAGGGCAGGAACTTCTTGATGCGATACAGCATGCGGCCCTCCTTGTGTGGCAGGATCAGGAAGCGTTGCTTGTCGGCATGGCGATAGATGTAGTCGGCCACCTGATCGGCGTTCATGGAGCCGCCCGCCAGCAGCTTGCGCACGGTCTGTTCCATACCGGGTTCCGGCGTGCGCAGCGATTCCGCCAGATTGGTGGGGAAAAAGCCCGGGCACACCACGGCGGTATGAATACCGTAAGCGCTCAGTTCATGGCGCATGGTTTCCGACAACGACACCACTGCCGATTTGGTGACGTTGTAGCTGCCCATGGCCGGGGCATTGGCGATGGCCGCCAGCGAGGCGATATTGATGATCTGGCCACTGCCTTGCTGTTTCATCAGTGGCACCAGCGCGCGCAGGCCACGCACGATGCCTTTCAGATTGATGTCGATGATCCAGTCCCAGTCTTCAATGCTGGTCTTGTCCACGCGCCCGGCGCTGGCCACGCCAGCGTTGTTCACCAGTACATCCACGCCTTGCCATTGCTGCACGCACCAGTCGTGCACCTGTTGCCAGTCGTCGTCGCTACAGATGTTGGCCTTGAGAAAATGCACCTTGCCATATTCGCGCAAGGTGAACTCGGCCTGCTGGCCGCGCTCCTCGTTCATGTCGGTGATCAGGACACGATGCCCGCCTTGCAGATAACGCTGCGCCAGGGCAAGCCCCAGCCCGGACGCGCCACCGGTGATCAGAATGCGTTTCGACATGCATCAGCCCTTGTATTTCATCAGTTCGAATTTTGCCACCAGGCCACGATGCACTTCATCAGGCCCATCGGCCAGACGCAGCGAACGCGCCATGGTCCAGGCGGCCGCCAGCGGGAAGTCATTGCTCAGGCCGCCGCCGCCGTGAATCTGCATGGCCATGTCGATCACGGTTTGCGCCACATTCGGGCACACGACCTTGATCTGTGAAATCTCGCTCATGGCCGCCATCACACCGCGACTGTCAATCAGCCAGGCGGCTTTCAGCACCAGCAGGCGGGCCTGCTCGATCATGATGCGCGCCTCGGCAATGCGTTCCCGGTTGCCGCCCAGATTGACCAGTGGCTTGCCAAACGCGACACGCTCGGTGCCGCGTTCGCACATCAGTTTCAGTGCCATTTCCGACAGGCCGATCAAGCGCATGCAGTGATGAATCCGGCCCGGGCCCAAACGGCCCTGGGCGATCTCGAAGCCGCGACCGGGCCCGGCGATGATGGCGCTTTTCGGCAGGCGGACGTTATCGAACACCACCTCGCCGTGACCGTAGGGCTCATCATACATGCCCATGGTTTGCAGCATGCGCTCCACGCGCACCCCGGGAGTGTCTTTCGGCACCAGCACCATGGAGTGCTGCGCATGGCGGTTGGCGCCGGGGTCGGTCAGGCCCATGAAGATGATGACCTTGCAGTTCGGGTGGCCAATGCCGGTGCTCCACCATTTGCGGCCATTGAGCACCACTTCATCGCCCTCGACGGTGGCGGTGGCGGCCATGTTGGTGGCGTCCGACGAGGCCACGCCCGGCTCGGTCATGCAGAAGGCCGAGCGCACTTCGCCCGCCAGCAGCGGCGTCAGCCACTGGGCTTTCTGTTCGTCGCTGCCGTAGTGGTACAGCACTTCCATATTGCCGGTATCGGGCGCATTGCAGTTGAAGATCTCCGGGGCAATGGCGGACTGTCCGGTGAGTTCAGCGATGGAGGCATAATCCGTGACCGACAGCCCGGCGCCCAGCGTCTCGTCCGGCAGAAACATGTTCCACAGGCCCTCGGCCTTCGCCTTCGCTTTCAGTTCCTCGATGATGGGCAGGATCACCCACTTGTTGTCCAGAGACTGCAATTCACGATGGTAGTCATGCTCAATGGGATGGATGTGCGTGTCCATAAACTGCTTTACGCGGTCATAGAACGACTGGGCTTTGGGGGACAGGCTGAAATCCATGGTGAACCTCCCGGGTCCGTCGATTGCCATTTCCCCGAGTGTATGGAAGGCTTGTCAATGAATCTAATGAATAGTGTGAATATCCTTCCATGCAAAAGCTGAATATAGGCCGGCTCGACCTGAATCTGTTTGTGGTCTTCGAGGCGATCTACCGGGAGGGCTCCATTACCCGGGCGGCGGCGTTGCTGAGCCTGAGTCAGCCCGCCGTGAGCCATGCCCTGTCCCGTCTGCGCGAGCGGCTGGAAGACCCGCTGTTCGTGCGCCGGGGGCGCGATATGGTGCCGACACCGCGTGCACGTGAACTGATCCTGCCGGTGCGCGAGGCGCTGCAAGGGCTGCAAGGGTGCCTGACCAATGTGGGCGGCTTCGAGCCTGCCCAGGCGCGGCGAACCTTCGTGCTGGGGCTGCGCGACGGGCTCGAGGCCCGTGTCCTGCCCCCGCTGATGCAGGCGCTGGCGCGTGAGGCGCCGGGTGTGGACGTGCAATCACTGACGGTGGGGCGCCGCGAACTGGCGACCAGCCTGGCGGCGGGACGACTGGATCTGGCCATGGACGTGCAGTTGCCCATGGATGCCGATATTCGCCAGGCCCATCTGATGGATGTGCCGTTGATGGTGATGTTGCGTGCCGGGCATCCGCTGGCGGGCGCATCCCTGTCACTGGCGGACTATCTGGCGGCGCGGCACGTGCTGGTGTCGTCGCGTCGACGCGGGCCTGGCCTGGAGGACTTCGGCCTGGCCCAGGCCGGGCATCACCGGCGCATTGCGTTGCGCTGCCAGCACTATCAGGCGGCGATGGCCACGGTCGCGTCCACGGACCTGCTGCTGACGCTGCCGGACATGCTGGCGCGCGACCTGAGTCCGCCGGGCGTGACGGTCATGCCCCTGCCGGTGCGTCTGCCGCCCCTGTCGCTGTACCTGTACTGGCATGTGGACCAGGACGCCGACCTGGCCCTGGACTGGCTGCGTCAGCGTGTACTCGCCTCCGCCGCGCAAGCCTAGAGTGCGCGTGCGGCGTTCCAGACCAGGCCGAACAACATCAGCGAAGACAGCGCGAACAGAACAAAGCGGATCTCGATGACATTGGTCAGTGCCTGCCACAGGCTATGCACGATACGCAGGCCCACATAGGCCCAGGCCATCACCAGACTGCTGCCGCCCCCCGCCTCCAGCAAGGCCAGCGACAGCGCAATGGCATAGAACACGGTGGGTTGTTCCATCAGGTGGTTATAGTTGTCCGCCTTCCAGCGGGTCCGGGCGGGCAACTGGTTCATCTGTTCGCCGCGCGGCATCTGCGGATCGGGTTTCATGCCCGAGCGGGTCATGGCGGGCAGGCGTGTGGCATACATCCACAGCCACATCACCAGCGACCAGGCGACCAGGGCGACCACCGGAGCAATGATTGGACTATTCATGACCTGTATCCTTTTATTGTTTGGGCTGATCCGGATTGTGTCCGGTTGAGGGGGGCAGGCCAAGATGGGGAAGGTGGAGAGACGCAAGTGATACATGATGATCTGGAATGGTTACTGCGGGCGCGGTTGCCGGAGTCTGGTCAGCGCAACCTGGCGGACTGGCTGGCGAGCTGGCGCTGCCTGGCAGGGCAGCATGAGGCGCCCGTGACGCTGGCGCTGCGTGGTGGCTTTGCGGCGGATCGGCTGGGTTGGGCGTTTGCGGCGGGGTATCAGGCGGCGATGCGCGCGGCCTTCCCGGGCGGGGGCATGATCGAGGCGTTCTGTGCGACCGAGGTGTCCGGGCAACGCCCCCGCGATCTGACCACGGCCTTCGTGCGGACGGATTCGGGGCTTGTTCTGAACGGTGCCAAGAGCTGGAGCACCTTCGGCGCGGCCTGTGAGCACCTGCTGGTGGTGGCGCGTGATCCGGAGGCGGAGGCCAGCGCCGGGCGTCCGGTGCTGCGTATCATCCGGGTGCCCACTGCCGCACCGGGTGTGAGTTTTTCGGCCCAGCCGCCGCTGCCCTTCATCACCGAAGTGCCGCACACCGCAGTGACGTTCACGGACGTCACCTTGCCGGCAAGTGCGCTGCTTGAGGGTGACGGCTATGACCGTTACCTCAAGCCCTTCCGTACCGTTGAAGACATCCATGTGACGCTGGCCATGCTGGCCCATGCGTTGCGTGAGACGAGACGTGTGAGCGGCGCTGGGGATGACGCCGCGCTGCTGGCGGAGCTCGGCGTCTGCATGGTGGCGGCGGCCAGTCTGGCGTCCGCGTCGCCGTCGGCTCCCTCAACGCATCTGTTGCTGGAGGCGGTGCAGCAGCAGGCGGGCGCGTTGTATGGTCGGGTGGGTGAGCGGCTCAAGGCCTGCGCCGATGACGCCGCCCTGCGCTGGCAACGTGATACGCCGATATTCAGGGTGGCCCATAAAGCGCGTGCAATGCGGGCCAGCAAGGCACGGGAAATGCTGGGCCTGCAGGGGGCTGTGCCGGGCCAGGCCGCAGAATAAATGCTAGGCTGTGTTGCATGAAAAAATCTGTTGGCATTCCGCTTCTTGTCGCTGCTGTGCTGGCGATCTTTTTCCTGCTCGGCAATCTGCTACTGTTCAACGCGCTACCCAAGGGCAAGCGATTGCTTGAGCCGGTTGCGCTGGACTACTCGGTGGCTGATCCGGCCTTCCGCCAGACGCTGGATGCGATGCTGCACAGTCCGATCTGGGGCGGACACAGCATCGACCCTCTGAAAGACGGTGAAGCGATCTACTCCGCCATGCGCGCGGCGGTACGGGAAGCAGAGCACAGCGTGACGTTCGAAACCTATGAATTCTGGGGGGCGGACTCCGCGGGCCGCTTCGCGGAAGAGCTGGCTGCGGCGGCGGAGCGCGGCGTTCAGGTCAAGGCGCTGATTGATTACATCGGTTCGCGCACCGCCCATGAAGAAAAATTCGAACGCATGGAGCAGGCCGGGGTCAGCGTGGTGCGCTGGCGCAAGCCGTCCTGGTACCAGTTGTCGCGCTTCAACCACCGCACCCATCGCAAGCTGCTGATGATCGACGGTCAGACCGGCTTTATCGGCGGTGCCAACAAAGCGGATAACTGGTTGCCGGACGCCGGGGATCATACCTATCGCGACCATCACTTCCGGATTCGCGGCCCGGTGGTTGCCAACATGCAGGCGGCCTTTGCAGAAACCTGGCTGGATGCCACTGGCGAACTGTTGCAAGGGGAGCGATTTTTCCCGGCCCTGGCGGAGCATGGAGATGCCACGCTGCAGCTGCTCAAGAGCTCACCGCGGGAAGGTCGGCATCGTGTGCGAACGACCTTTCTCTACGCTATAGCTGCGGCGCAAACCTCGATTACGGCATCGACCGCTTATTTCTATCCTGACCCCTCATTCATCGATGCCCTGACGGCGGCGGCCGAGCGAGGTGTGCAGGTGCGCATTCTGGTGCCGGGCGGCAGTATTGATCAGGGGTATGTGCGCCATGCCTCGGTCAATCGCTGGCGCCCGATGCTGGAAGCCGGGGTGGAACTGTACGAATACCAGCCGGATATGTACCACGCCAAGCTGATGAGCATTGATGACGCCTGGGCAAGCCTTGGCTCCAGCAACCTGGATAACCGCTCGTTTCGCATCAACGACGAGGCCAATCTGAATGTTTATGACGAGGATACCGCCCGCCGGATTCGCCTGCTGATCGAGGACGATCTGCAGTCGGCGGAACGGTACACGCTGTCACAATGGAAAGAGCGCCCCTGGTACAAACGCCTTGTCGGGCATGGCGCTGCACTGCTCGGGGCGCATCTGTAAGGCGATTCGGCCGAGGGCTCAGGCCGAGGCTTTCAGTGCGGCGCGTGATCGGCGCGCCGTAGCAGGTGCGGGGTTGGAAAATTCCATCACGCCATCATCGACCTTGGTGTAGCGCAGCTGGGCCAGATCAAAGGCGTAGTTCTGCTGCACCTTCCACGGCGCCTTGGAGCCCTGTTTCGGGAAGCGACCTGCGGCGCGCTGGATGTAGCCGGACTGCATGTCCAGGAACGGCGACTCCACCACGGAGGCATCGTTCATGCGCGGCGTGCACTGGCGTGTGCCGGTCTTGTCCATGTGCTTGAGCAGGCGACAGATGTACTCGCAGCTGATATCGGCTTTCAGGGTCCAGGATGCATTGGTGTAGCCGAAGATCATGGCGGCATTGGGCACATCGCTGAGCATCAGCGCACGATAGGCAGTGGCCTGGGTGATATCGAACGGCTGGCCATCCACCTTGATCTGCGTGCCACCGAGCAGCTTCAGGTCCAGGCCGGTGGCCGAAATCACGATATCAGCCTCGAGCTCCTGGCCGGATTTCAGGCGGATGCCGTTCTCGGTAAAGGTGTCGATATGATCGGTCACTACGGATGCCTTGCCTTTGCGCAACACCTTGAACAGATCACCATCCGGCACGGCGCACAGGCGTTCATCCCAGGGGTTGTAGCTGGGCGAGAAGTGCGACATGTCGAAGTCTTTGCCCAGCTGCATCTGTGCCTGTTTCAGCAGCAGTTTGCGCACCAGCTTCGGTTGCTTCTTGCTGAGTTTGTAGACGAACATCTGCAAACCCACGTTGCGGGTACGGGCCAGACGATAAACCACTTTCTCTGGCAGGAAGCGACGCAGCTGCTTCGAGATGGCGTCCTTTTCCGGCACAGTGGCCACATAGGTGGGCGAGCGTTGCAGCATGGTGACGTGCGCCGCCTTGTCCGTCATCGCAGGGACCAGGGTGACGGCGGTGGCGCCGGAGCCGATCACCACCACCTTCTTGCCGCTGTAGTCGAGGTCTTCCGGCCAGTGCTGCGGATGAATGAAGGTACCCTGATAATTATCCTTGCCCGGGAAGTCGGGCGTGTAACCGGCTTCGTAGTTGTAGTAGCCGGTGCATGACAACAGGAAGTTGCAGGTGAAGGTGGTCTTGCGGCGTGTCTTCTTGTTGCGCGCGGTGACCGTCCAGGTGGCGTCCTCGGTGGACCACTCGGCGGACTCCACCATGTGCCCGAAGTGGATCTTGTCGGTCACGTTGTATTCGTCGGCGGTTTCGCAAATGTAGTTGCGGATCGACTCGCCATCCGCGATGGCCTTTTCGTTGGTCCACGGCTTGAAGCTGTAGCCCAGCGTGTACATGTCGGAATCGGAACGGATGCCCGGGTAGCGGAACAGGTCCCAGGTGCCGCCAATGGCATCCCGGCCCTCCAGCAAGGCAAAGGTCTTGTCCGGGCATTGCATGGTCAGATGGCAGGCGGCGCCTACCCCGGACAGACCGGCCCCGATAATCAGCACGTCAACATGTTTGCTCGGCATAGCGACATTCCTGTTATTCACCTGAGAGGGCATCCTGACATCCCCGGGCACAGACGCACGGTCGGATCAGGACAAAACATTGACATTGTCTGATGTAATGGTGGCGCGTTTCGGGTGCCGAGGCCAGCCCCCGGCTTGGCTGCATGGCCGCCGGGGGTGGGGCGCTGGGGTCAGCGCAGTTCCGGTCGAGCCGCCTCGATCAGGCGGCGCAGCTCAGCGGCGTCGGTGGGGCCGGGCCAGGTGGATACCAGGGAGCCCCGGGCGTCGAACAGCAGGAAGGTAATGGCTTCGACCTGGTGGCGCGCCATCAGCTCACGTGCCGCCGGGTGGCCGGTGTCGGCAATCAGCAGTTGCACCTGCTCCTCCAGCGCGGCGCGCTGGCGGTTCATCTCCTCGGTCTGGCGAGCGCTCGCCAGCAGGTCACGCTCGTAGACGAAGACCAGCGCCGGCTGGCCATTGCCGATTTTCGACAGGTCGGTGTCGAACCCCTTGGGAATGGATAGCCAGATCGCCACGGCCAGTGCGGCGATCACGATAATGACAGACAGGCTGATGGCGATGGAGGTACTTCGGCGCTTGCCGGCGGACATGATGCGTTGCTCCCTGTTCAATGGCCGGCACAGGGTACACTGCCGGCCAGTGAAAGCCGAGTCGCCTTTGGTCTGTGTCTCGCCGCCGGCTCAGGGCCGCTTGCGCAGGCTGATGGCGACCCGGTTCAGGGCGTTGATGGTGGCGACGGCCAGGGTCAGGTCCACCAGCTCGGCCTCGCTGAGCGCCTCGCGGACCTGGTTGAACACCGCATCCGGCACATGGCCCTCGGTGACCCGGGTCAGCGCCTCGGTCCAGGCCAGCACAGCGCGTGCGCGCGCGTCGAACCCGGGGGCCTCGCGCCAGGCGGGCAGCATGTCCAGTTGCGCTGCGCTGAAACCGGCACTGCGCGCTTCGGCGCCATGCAGGCCCAGGCAGTAGGCGCAGCCGTTGATCTGCGAGGCGCGCAATTCGGCCAGGGCCAGCAAGGGCTGCGGCAGGGCAGTCAGGAGCGTGCGAGTGGTGGCCAGATGCTGGATGGCCTGCGGATTGATCGTGGCATAGTCGACGCGCATGGGGTGTCCTCATTGGGTGGCAGAGCGGATGATTGTGTCGGACCCCGTCAGTCCTGCATTGTAGTTATGCGACAAGTCGTTATGTGACACCGCCCCGGAGCGAGCCCGTGAACCAGCCAGCTGTCAGATTCTGTACCCCGTCCCCCGCCTTGCGCACCGTGGTGCAGGCACTGTGGTGTGTTGATGTGTCGCCTGGGGCAGCGCCCCGTGACGACTGGTCGTTCATGCACCCGGACGGCGGAGCCGGGCTGATCATCAATGTCGGGTGTCCGCTGTCCATCAGTCATCGCGAGGGCACGGGGCATGACTTGTCCGGCGTGCTGTGGGAAGGCGTGGGGCAAGTGTCTGCGCGGTTCCGGCCGCTGGGTGGGCAGCGTGCCTTCGGCGTCCGCTTCTGGCCCGGTGGGGCCAGGGCACTATGGGGTGCTGAGGTGCCGCTGTCCGACGTCAGTCAGCGCCTGGCGGGCGCCGGGCGACCTCTGCGGGTGGCGTCCGGGCTGCGTGATCTGGCCGATCAGTTGGCGGCCATGCCCTCCGGGGCGGGCCTGGCGTGGCTGGACCAGTGGTTGTGCAATACGTTGCAGCCGGTGTCTCCGGCGCCTGTGGTGAGCGGGGCGCTGAAGGTGCTGCCGCGGGTCGGCAGCGTGGCGGATGCAGTGCAGCAATCAGGGGTGGGTCGGCGCACGCTGGAACGCCATTTCGTGGAACAGGTGGGGTTATCACCGAAACGCTACATGCGTCTGGCGCGGCTCGCACAGGCGCGGGACCTGCTCAAGGCGTGTGCCGGGCATGGCGAGGGCGAGCGGCAGGTGGATATCGCGTTGCGCCTCGGTTATTACGATGAGGCGCATTTTATTCGCGATTTTCAGAGCGTCGTGGGCATGACGCCGGGGGGCTACATGCAGCGCTCTCGCGCTGCACAGATTGTCAGCCCAGTGCCTTGGTCATGAACGGCGGCAGCGTCAGCGCGCCGCGATGGATGGCGGCACTGTAGTAGAGGGTGTCGAACGTTTTGCTGCCAGCATCCGCCTCGCGGAATGCGGTGACGTCGCTGCCCTTGCCTGCCATGGTGCAGCTCCACCAGCCACTCGGATAAGACGTCTGCGGGAACGGCAGGGTCTGGGTGCTGCTGAAACCGGCTTCACGCATGTTGGCATGCAGGTCGCGGATAATGGTGTCGCTGTGCAGCAGCGGTGATTCACTCTGCTGTACGATGATGCCGCCGTCGCGCAGTACCCGGTGGCAGTCACGGAAGAAATCGGCCTTGAACAGACCCTCCGCCGGGCCCACCGGATCGGTGGAGTCGACGATGATTACGTCGATGCTGGCATCGGCGCATTCGCGCATCCATTTTACGCCGTCGATGAACAGCAGTTCGGCGCGCGGATCGTTGTTGGATTCGCACAGCTCCGGGAAGTACTTCTCCGACATGCGCGTGACCATTTCGTCGATATCGATCTGGGTGGCTTTTTCCACGCCCGGGTGGCGCAGGACTTCGCGCAGGGTGCCGCAGTCGCCGCCGCCGATGATGACGACATTCTTCGGGTTGGCGTGGGTGAACAGCACCGGGTGAGACATCATCTCGTGGTACAGGAAGTTGTCACGGCTGGTGACCATGGTGCAGCCGTCGATGGTCATCAGGTAGCCGAAGGTATCGGTCTCCCACATCTCGATGTGCTGGTACTCCGTCTGCACGTCTTCCAGCTTCTTTTTCAGGCGCAGGCCGAAGGCCGTGCCTGCACTGTCGAAATGTTCGAAAAACCACTTTTCACCGGACATGATGCCACCTCTATGACCTGTTGGAGCCCGCCAGACCCTTTCGGGGCCGCATTCTACAGACTTGAACATGTCTGTCCCATGACTATTTGCCCGGCCCGCCGGTACTGCGATAATGCCCGCATCTTACGGGAGCCATCATGAGTAACTGGACCACAGAAGACGCCCTGCGTATCTACAATGTCGAACGCTGGGGTGAGGGTTATTTCGACGTCGATGCCGCTGGCAAGGTCCGGGTGCGCCCCAATGGCGCGGAATCCGGCGGTGTGGCGCGCCTGGAAGACGTGCTGGCGGCCTGCCGCGAGGCGGGGCTGCGTTCGCCGGTACTGGTGCGTTTCGACGGTATTTTGCGGCACCGGGTGCGTATGCTGGCCGGCGCCTTCCGCACCGCCATCGCCGAGCAGGGCTACGGCGGCGCCTACACGCCGGTGTACCCGATCAAGGTCAATCAGCAGCGCCGGGTGGTGGACGAGATCGTCAACGCCCGTGAGCAGGGCGAGTCGGTGGGTCTGGAGGCGGGCTCCAAACCGGAATTGCTGGCCGTGCTGGCGCTGTCCGGCTCGCGCAGCGGTGAGGCGACGGGTAACACCATTGTCTGTAACGGCTACAAGGACCGTGAATATATCCGCCTGGCGCTGACCGGCGAGAAGCTCGGGCACCGTGTTTATATCGTTGTCGAGAAGCTGTCCGAGCTGGGCATGATCCTTGATGAAGCGCGCACCCTCGGGGTGACGCCGCGCATCGGCTTGCGTGTGCGCCTCATGTCCATCGGCAAGGGCAATTGGCAGAACACCGGCGGTGAGAAATCCAAGTTCGGGCTGTCCGCCGCGCAGCTGGTGCGCGCCGTGGAAATCTGCCGCGAAGCAGGCTGCCTGGATAGCCTGCGCATGCTGCATTTCCATCTGGGCTCGCAGGTGGCCAATCTGCAGGACATCAAGTCCGGCATGCGCGAAGCGGCCCGTTATTATCAGGAACTGCGTGCGCTGGGCGCGCCGGTGGACACCATGGATGTGGGCGGCGGACTGGGGGTGGACTATGAAGGCACCCGTTCGCGCTCCTTCTGCTCCATGAACTACGGCATGGCCGACTATGCCTGGCATATCGTGCAGACGTTGCGCGAGGCCTGTGTGCGTGCGGCGCTGCCGGAACCCGCGATCATCAGTGAATCCGGGCGGGCGCTGACAGCGCACCATGCGGTGCTGCTGGTCAACGTGATCGACCGGGAAACCCTGCGGCCGCAGCCGGTGGCGGCGCTGGAAGCGGATGCGCCCCAGGAACTGGCGCTGCTGGCCGACCTGTATCGCAACCTGAGCGCGGCACGACCGCATCTGCTGGAAGCGCATCAGGAGGTACTGGGGGCCTGGCAGGATGTGCATCAGCGCTATCTGGCGGGTGAGCTGTCACTGCCGCAACGGGCCGTCGCTGAAACCCTGTACTTCAATTGCCTGCTGCTGCTGCGCGACAAGCTCGATCCGGTGCGCAAGCACCAGCGCGTGCTGCGCGATGAGTTGAACGCGGTGCTGGCGGACAAGCTGTTCGTGAATTTCTCCGTGTTCCAGTCGGTGCCGGATGTCTGGGGTATTGATCAGGTCTTCCCGATCCTGCCTCTCACCGGACTCGATGCACCGCCCGCACTGCGCGCCGTATTACAGGACATTACCTGCGATTCGGACGGCCGCATCGACCATTATGTGGACGGCGAGGGCCTGGAAAGCACCTTGCCGTTGCCTGCGGATTATGGCGATGAGCTGGGCATCTTCATGGTGGGTGCCTATCAGGAAATTCTCGGCGATATGCACAACCTGTTTGGAGATACTGACTCCGTAGACGTGGACATCGACGAGCGGGGCGGCATTCACCTGGACGAAGCGATCCAGGGCGACAGCGTCAGTTCGGTGCTGCGCTATGTGAATTACGACCCGGAAGCGCTGTTGGCGCTGCTGGCGGAGCAGTTCGGGCGGACGCAAATGCCGCAAGCGGAACGGGACGCCCTGTTGGGCGAGATACGGGAGGGGCTGGCGGGCTACACCTATCTGGAGTAGCCCGTCTGAACAGCTCGTCCGGAATGGCTCCGTGCCGCCGGGTTCAGTTGCCCCAGAACCGGTACCAGGGGCGCGGCTCACGTTGCCCGGAGTCGGCTTCTGCCTCGACTTCAGCGCTGGCGCCATCCGCGCCTGCACCGACCGCCGCGCGGCCCCGGGCCGCGTCGCGTTGGGCCTCACCGCGCTCACGGGCCTCGGCGGCGCGTTCCTGACCTTCTGCGCGACGGGCTTCGCCTTCTGCCCGTGCCTCTTCCGCCCGTGCCTGGCCTCGCTGGCGCTCGGCGTCGGTGCGCTGCTTGGCAGCCTCTCGCTCCGTGATGGCGCGGTCGCGAGCCTCGGCTTCATGCTCCGCCCCCGCGTCTCGCGCGCTGTCGCGGCGATCACGCAGGGCGCGTTCGCTGCCGCGCAAATCGGCTTCAACGGAGGCACCTGCCGAGACGCTCGTGCCGGTGTCCGCATGCGTCGCCGGGGCGGCAATCAGTGCCGCGGTAGCAGCGGCGAGTAACCATGTCGATTTCATCCTGTCTCTCCCTGGATTGTTACGGTACGAGTTCCTAATCTAGCCCGTGAAGGGGTGTGCACAAGTACCATTATGTAACCCGGAGAGTCCCGTCACCCTTTATCCCGGTTTCGGCACGAAGGTCTCGGTTTCGCGCACGTCCGCATCCGGATGTCGGCGGTTCACAAAAGCCTTGTAGTCATCCACGTCGCTGGCGGGCACATCGACCATCATCAGGATCTGGCCAGCGCGGATAGCGGCCTCACTGGCCTCTACTTCCTCGTCTGTGACGCTGGCGCCGAGCATGGCCGAAGTCCAGGCACCGAAGCCGGTACCGGCCAGCGTAATGCCGAGTACCGCAGCGCCACCCAGGGCCAGGCCGCCGGTAGGCAGAGCCATGGCGGTGAGGCCCGCAAGCAGCCCGGAGGTTCCGCCCAATGCGGCGCCCCGTTTCAGCGCCGGGCCGATGTCCGACTCGTCCAGCTCGCTGGCTTCCGGCAGTTTGCCCAGCGGCACATCATCGCGGGCCACCAGGTGCATCTGGTCATCACCGACACCGTGTTCCCGCAGGTCCCGGACCAGGGTTTCGGCGGCGGATACATCCGGCAGCAGGAAATAGATTCTGCGCATGGTGTACTCCTTCTTGTCGATGCGTATATCTATTACCTTAGGCGGCTTGCCCGTGTTTTCAATCGTTGGCCCTCACGCGCGGCCCTGCTTTTACTGTGTTATACGTTGATCAATGATCAGTGAACCCGACACCTTGTGGAGGGCAGCATGACGACGGTATGGCAGCGTCTCTGGCAGCGGTTGCGGGGGCGGCGCGCGGCGGCGCCTGACCCGGCACCTGATGATGAATCGGTGCCGCCGCGGCCACCGCGCGGCGAAGCCCATGCGGCGCATCCGGTGACCGATGCACCGCCAGAGCATCACCATGGGCGGCGCGCGCTGAAGGAGTGGTATACGAGCCATTGGGACATGGATTACATGTCGCAGGAAGAGATAGAGCGGTTGCAGGCCGAACAGGAGCGTGACGACAAATGAGTCAGCGCGCCAGCCAGGCTCGCAGGCGCGCGCCGGTGTCGCCGGGCAGTGCGCTGACCGCATCGCGCAGCGGGGCAGGCCAGGTGTCTCGTCGCCAGCGCTGCCGCTGGCGATGCAAATAGACGCTCAGCACAAACACTTCGATATCGGCGGCGCTCACCAGTTGCTCCTCGTGCACGGCGGGCAGCGCGGGCCAGCGCTCGCGCACGCGGGCCGCAAAGGCGCCATCGGTGCTACCGATCACCTTGCCGTCTGGCGAACGCAGCGGCGTATTGCCCAGACCGCAACTGGGCGAACGGGCCTTGAGGATAACGCCGCTCAGGTTTGCGGGCAGGCGATCCGTTTCGGCGCGCAGGGCGTCGGTGACATCACCTGTGCGGCCATCCAGCCCGTAGACCCGCTGACCGGCGGACGTTTCAATGACGTCAATCGGTGGCCTGGGCACCGGCAGCCCGATGCCGGTTTCCGGGCAGGTGCCGCGCAACTGCAACCAGCGTGGCAGCACGTCTGCGATCGTCGAATGGCGCTTGTCATCGCCGTCATAACGCACCGGCTGCCCGAGCAGGCAGGCGCTCACCAGCACAGCTGGTTTATCATCTCCGGAGGCGCGCAGCGCCAGGTGATCCAGCCATTGATCCAGACGGCTGACGCTGGCGGCGCCCCGTGCGTCCTGAGTCCTGTCAGAGGAGAAATCATTCATCATGCTGGGCGTTTTCCTGGATACCTCGACCATGGGGCCGGATGACCTGGATTTTTCCGGGCTGCGCGAGGCGCTGACCGGCCCTGACAACAGCTTGCCCGAGTGGCGCTTCCACGACCAGACCGCCCCGGCACAGGTCGCAGCACGCATCGCCGAGGCCGACGTGGTGGTGACCAACAAAGTGGTGCTGGATGCCGCGCTTGTTGCCGGGGCGCCGCACCTGAAGCTGATCTGCGTGAGTGCCACTGGCACCAACAACGTGGATCTGGATGCGGCCGCCGCGCGCGGCATTCCTGTGTGCAACGTGCGTGACTATGCGGGCGCCAGCCTGGCCCAGCACACGCTGGCGCTGATGCTGGGGTTGGCCACGCGCTGGCATGATTATCATGCCGACGTGCAGGCCGGCGTCTGGAGTCAGTCACCCACCTTCTGCCTGATGCATCGCCCGGTGATGGAGCTGGCGGGCAAGACCCTTGGCATTGTCGGCTATGGTGCTCTGGGCCAGGCGGTGGCGACGCTGGCGCAGGCGTTCGGAATGCAGGTAAAGATCGCCGCCAGTCTGCGATCCGGTGCCACCGTCGAGCCGGGTCGTGTGCCGCTGGACGTGCTGCTGCCGGAGGTGGATGTGCTGTCACTGCATTGCCCGCTGACGGAAGATACCCGTCATCTTATTGGCGCGGCCCGGTTGGCGGCCATGAAACCGACGGCTTTTCTGATCAACACAGCACGTGGCGGCCTGATCGACGAGGCGGCGCTGGCGTCTGCCCTGCGCCAGGGCGAGATAGCGGGGGCCGCACTGGATGTGCTCGGCCAGGAACCCCCGCCCGCAGACCATGTACTGCTGGCGCCAGACATTCCCAACCTGATCATCACCCCGCACAACGCCTGGATCAGCCGCGAGTGCCGCCAGCGCCTGCTGGATGGCGTGGCTGACAACATACGCAGCTGGATTAAAGGGCGAGGCAATCCCTGATCGGCAGATAAAGCGTGAGGCCGTTGTCGTCCATCTGATGAAAACCGAAGTGGCGGTAAAACGCCGCTGCTCCGTCCTCTTTTGCATCCACCAGCAGCCCGTACAGGGCAGTGGCCTCCCGGTGGATGCGAGCGGCGTCCTCAATGGCGGAGACCAGTGCCAGTTCACCGAAACCCTGCCCTCTGACGCTCAGGTCGGTGGCCAGTCGTGCCATGCGCAAAAAAGGAATCGGATGGGGGTAACCTGTCAGACCGGGCAGGGTCTCGGCGGGACTGATTTCGCAGGGTGCGGTGGAGTAGAAAGCGAGAATGCGCGTGGGCCGCGTGATCTCCACCAGCACGGTGGTGCGACTCAGATGCCGATCATTGGCCTGCCTTGCCTGCTGTTGCAGGAAGCGGTTCAGCGCGTTCTGGCCGCAGTCGAAGCCCGCCCGGTCATGGCTTCGCGTCAGTATCTCTTTCCGGATCTTTTTGCGGGTGTTCGTCACTCATCACCTCCCTGTATCGGTGAGCGGCTTGTTGCAGACGCGGCGCGGGATTCGCGGGTTGATCCAGCACGGTCATCATCCGTACAAAAGCATCGCGACTGACGCGTAACCGGGTAGCCTCCTGCGTGACCCGGTTGGCGCGTTCGAGTGCGGAGTCTATCAGGAACTGGGATACGGTGGCGCCGAGAAGGTCTGCCGCATCGGCGATACGCTGATGGACGTCCGCATTGGTGCGAGCGACCAGCCGCCGTTCAGCTGCCTTGTCTTTTGTCGCGGAGCTCATGACGCTTCTCCCTTATGCCTTTTTCCAGAATGCCATGGGTGCCAATTTGGCACACGGCGCTTCGCTATGTCAATATGTGTGCCAGATTGGCACCAGACTATGCAGGCGATGGTGGAGGTGATGGCCGTGTGGCAACAACAGGAGATCGTGCTGAGACCCCGTTCCAGAGGTTTTCATCTGGTGACGGATGAGGTGTATGCGGCATTGCCCGTCCTGGCGCAGGTCAGGGTTGGGCTGCTGCACCTGTTCATTCGCCACACGTCCGCGTCCCTGGCGATCAACGAGAACGCAGACCCGGATGTGCGCGGGGACCTGGAGCGGCATTTCAATGTGATGGTGCCTGAGCGGGCGCCGCATTATGAACACACCCTGGAAGGGCCGGATGACATGCCTGCGCATATCAAGAGCGTGCTGATCGGGCCGGACCTGATGATCCCGATCGGAAAAGGGCGGTTACAACTGGGTACCTGGCAGGGCATCTACCTGTGCGAGCACCGCGATCACGGCGGTGCCCGCACCCTGGTGGCGACGATTCAGGGCGAGTGGTGAGGTTACTCCGCAACCCAGCGCAGGAAGGCGCGGCGTTCTTCGGCGCTGGCCTGGGACCACCAGGCCTTGAGCATGTCCAGCGTTTCCACGTCTTCGTTGGCTGTCGCCGGGGCAGGTGTGGTCTGCGCCGGGGGGATGGCCTGAGCTTCCGGTTGTGTGGCGCCTGAGGCCAGGCCGCCGATCAGACCAGGGCGGGTCATGCCGCTGGGGCGCGTCGGGCGGCGTTCGCCGCTGGCAATATGTTCGCTCCAGCCGCTGAAGTTGCGGGCCAGTTCGCGCGCGGCGGGCAGGGTCTCCGGGGCGTCATAGCCGAGCCGGAAGAAGCTGCCGGGGCGGCCCTCCACATCGAACACCACGGGTTCTGAGCGCACCACCACATGGCTGCTGGTGGTGTCCGGTTCCCAGATTTCCTTATAGAAGGCCACGATCTGATATTCGCCCGGGGCCAGATGCAGGTCCTTGTAGCCGCTGGAAAACAGGGTATTCACCCCGGCCGGGCGCTGGCCGTTGATGTTGAGGATTTCCAGCGTTTCCGGTACGCGGACCACGGCCACCTCGCTGTCCGGGCGCTGCGGGCCGTCATAAAGGCGTACCACGGGGCTGCGCTCGCAGGCGGCAAGCAACAGAGCCAGCAGGATCAGGGTGGCGGAGCGTAACCAGTGGCGCATGGACAGTTCCTCTTTATAGGGACGGCACAGTATGCCCGGCCTTCATGACGCTTTGTAGCATGCCTGAAACGGTAACACGTTCAGAACGACAGACCCTGTTTCACCGGCGCCGCCGGCGCATCGGCTGAACCCGGTGCCCGGCAGGCGCTCTGGCAGCTTTCCATGGTATCGAAAGGCACATTGCCACCACAGCCACCCCAGATGAAGCTGCGGCACTCACCGCGATCCGCATCGTAGTAGTAGCGGGTAAAGGCCGCCCGGCACATGCCGGATTCCGGCTTCTCATTGCAGGTCGCGGGCAGCGCGTCCTCCGCCATCGGGGTCACGCAGCCGCTGAGCAGCAGCATGAGGGCAGAAACCGGCAGCAGCCATATCAGCGAACGTGTTTTTTGTCGCATGGGAGTTCCTTGTTGGCAGAAAGGCGGATCACGGTGCGCTGAAACACCATGTTGTTGGGAATGTTGTAGTGGTGGCCGTCGGCGTCGCGCAGGGTAATGGTCACCAGCCCCATGTCGGTCACTTCACCGGTGACGGTGTTGTCGCCATCGAGCATGCGGATGCGATCACCAACGCGAAACGGCGCGCTGAAAAACAGGATCAGCGCGGCCGTGGTGTTGCTGAGCAGCGACCAGGCGGCAAACAGCGCCACGCCCACCAGGGCGAACACCGATGTCGCAAAGACCACGAAACCCTGGCCGGAGAACCCCCAGGTGGCACCGAGCGCAAACAGCAGGATCACCAGGGCGCTCAGGTTGATCAGTACCTTGACCTGAAAAACGCGCGCCGGCGCATAGTCATGCCCTTCGCCCAGGCGCTGCACCAGGCGGCGCAGCAAGGACGTCATCACCAGCGTGCCGACAATGACGCTGGCACTGATCAGCAAGCGAAGCAGTGTCTGGTCCAGATCAGCCATAGCGTGGATCACTCACAAAGGGGTTGGTGCGGCGTTCCTGCCCCAGTGTGGACATGGGGCCGTGGCCGGGGATGAACGCGATGTCGTCGCCCAGCGGAAACAGTTTGCCACGGATGGCGCCCACCAGTTCCTCAAAATTGCCACGCGGAAAATCGGTGCGGCCGATGGAACCGGCAAAGAGCACATCGCCGACCACCGCCAGCTGGCTGTCCGGCTGATAGAACACCACATGGCCCGGCGTGTGCCCGGGGCAATGCAGCACCTGCAGGGTGGTCTCGCCGACGGTAACGGTGTCGCCGTCGTCCAGCCAGCGGTCCGGCGTAAAGGCCCGGGCCGGGGCAAAGCCGAACATCTGCGCCTGCTGCGGCAGCATGTCGATCCAGAACTGGTCTTCCCGGTGCGGGCCCTCCACGGGTATGCCCAGACGCTCGGCCAGCTCGGCGACGGCGCCTGCGTGGTCGATATGGGCGTGGGTGACCAGGATCTTCTCCGGCTCCCCACCAACCTGCTCAATAGCGGCCAGAATCTGCTCGATATCCCCACCGGGATCGCAAATGGCGAGTTTGTTGCTGGTTTCACACAGCAACAAGGAGCAGTTCTGCTCAAAGGGCGTAACCGGGAGGATGGCGTATTTCATCGTGAAGCAACCGGGCCTGACTCGGGAAGCGCCAGAGTATATCAGGCCCGGTGCAGCCCGCTCAGGTCTGGCGGGCTGTTTTACAAATCAGCGATGCCCCCGGCAGGGGCTCCCGCTGATGGGCGCGCCTTGCTTCGTCGAATACTGGAGGGTGCTTTGCCTGTCCATGCGCTGTACGCCTTGGAAAAGCTGTCTGCACCACTGTAGCCCAGCGCGACGGCGATCTGCTCCAGCGACAGGCGGGTGTCCGTCAGGTAGCGGGTTGCATAAATCCGCCTGACCTCGCTGCGAATGTGGTGAAAGGTCGTGTTGTGCATCCTGAGCTGGCGGCGGAGGGAGCGGGGTGTCATCTTGAGCTGGCTGGCCACGCGCTCAAATGTGCAGTCTGGCCCCGGAAAATCGGTAACGACTTTCCGTACCATGGAGGGGATATCTCGAATTACGTCGTTGTGGAGCTGATCCCTCGTGCGAATTTTCGCAAGTTGCAGAGCCATATCATGGTCGCAAATGCCGAGGGGGGCGGCTCCCAGTGTCATGGAGACCTGGCACTGAGAGGCGCCAAAAGAAAAGGTGCTGTGTTCCATCAGCGACTGCCAGGTCCGGCTGCTCAGGCGACTGGGAAAATCAAGGGAGACAAAGATGTCTCTGCTGTGTTTGCGACACAGACGGTGTATGCAGCCAATGTATATCTTGGCGACAAAAGGACGAAGTTTCCCCAATGGCCAACGGTCTGTGAGTTGCACAGTGAGCGTCTGGTCGTCATGGATCAGTGAGAGGCTCATGAACGGCAGGCAGACGTTGAGATACCGGGTGATCATGTTGGCCAGTTTTATAGTGGAACGATGGTTTAGCAGGACAAAGCCGGCCAGTCCATGATCCAGAAGGTTCAGGCTTTGCCCCATCTGAACCGGTGCCAGCTCGTCATCAAGAAACGTGCTGGCACGATTGAGCAGTGACAAGGCCTGTACCATGTTGATGTGGCCATTGCAGATATCCAGTTCGTTTGCCGCGATGCCGCTGCCCTCCAGAAGGGCGGATCGACTTATGCCGCGAATTTCCATGAACCGTAACAGGCATTGGGCATACCGTGACGGTACCACCGGAATATGCTCTAAAGCCGGAGTAGGATTATTCATTGTTATACTCCTGAACACACCAGGGTCCTTGATACTATTCGGTGCCTGACGTCGAGGGATTGTATGAAATGACTGTCTTTGTATGGAGCGTGCATCATGGAAGCCCAGCGCAAGTATTTTCCTGCCGGCATGAGAGTTTACTATGGGCGTCGGCGTTTTCTGCTGATCGCCCAGAGCTACCGGATGAACCGGATCGACAGCCCCTATCGGCGCTTGTCGGCGACCCTGTTGCTGGCGTGCGGTGAGCCGTTTGAGCTTGACGCAGGCAACGGGGCGTCTGTTGTTGCCACGGTGGCGCTCATCGCGCCGGGAGTGCCGCGTCGGCGCACTGTGGCACTTGACAGCAATCTGTTCATATTTGATTTTCCCATCGGTACTCCGGATTGTGCGCTCTTGCAGTCGGAGTTTTCCGATGGCACAGAAGTGAAGCTGCTTGACCCGGGGCTGTTTGCCGATTTGCAGAGTCGACTGTGGCGTGCGGCGGAGGGGGTTGTCCCATGTAGTGAAGTGGCGGAGCTTTTCAGTCTGGTGGTGCGGGCGATAAGCGGAAAAGAACCCGCTTCCATAAGCGTGGATTGGCGCATTGAGAGAACGTTGCATCTTGTTGACCAGCTTCTCCTTAATCAGGTTGATGTCCCGGAGTTGGCAGCTCAGGTGAATCTTTCGCCCTCAAGATTAAGATGCCTTTTCAAGCAGGAAATGGGGTGCAGCCTCGGCTACTATGCAAGATGGGTGGCGTTATGGCGCGCGGTTGAGTTGTGGAAGCAGGGTAAGTCCATCACCGACATGGCGCATGAGGCAGGGTTTTATGATCTTGCACATCTGGACCGTGTTTATAACGAGATACTGGGGATGAGTCCTACTGCTCTGGTCGAGTCAGATGTAGTGACGCCCATCCGATGCTGGTCATAGAAGCATGGCCAAGGTTGGACGGTATGCATGACCGTTGTTTTGTCAGTTTCGGCATCGCTCCTGTTTTGCGCATGACAGTCAGAAATTTCCACGCCTAAGATCTGCCCTCACGGTATTGACCTGGAGGGTGTCATGGCTACTAGTCTTTTGCGTGTTCTGTTTTTTGTTTTGGGAAGTGTTTTTCTTTCTGCGTGCTTTGGCGGTTTGCGACCTCCGCCCGAGGAACCGGTTGGTATAGGATTGGGGGCAGAGGGAGAGCATGAGGTTTGCACATACACCGAGGGTCTGGCAGACAGTGGCTACAGCTCTGCACGCCTGTCTTACCCTTGTGACGTTTCAGGGCCGCTTGCCTCCACTACGTTGACGGGGGGTTATACCAACACCAAGGAGCAGATGTACTGGCTGGCAGACCATCTGGGCAGCCACGGTTATGCCGTGCTCGCAATAACCCCCAGTAATCGCTTCGGTACGCCTCCTGTATGGCAAAGGGCGCATATCGCCGGATTCCATAAACTGGCCGAAGAGAATGGGCGTGCCGGGAGCCCGCTGTTCGGGCAGATTGATCCAGACCGCCGTGCGATCATGGGGTTCTCCATGGGGGGCGGGGGCACGTTGCTTGCGGCTGGCGAAATGGGCGAGGGTTTTGCCACGGCCATTGCGCTGGCGCCTTGGCTGGGTACGACCAGTCCCGACTACTTCAATATCGCCGAACCCGTACTGGTGCTGGGCAGTGCTGATGACAGCTTGTCTCCACCCGGCCCGGTGGGTAGCTATTTTATGTCCTTGCCGACAGACATTACGCGTGGATTAGCCATATATCGTGACGCCAACCACGCAGACTGGATGGGTTCTGGCAATCAGCCGCAAAAGGCACGTTTCAGAGCGCTGGTGACAGCCTGGATGAACTGGCTGCTCAGAGAGGATGAGTCAGCCAGGGGCTATTTCGACGGGGCAGAGCATGATGAGCACATGGCCGAGGACTGGTTCACTCGGTTTGAATTCCGGCCCTGAAGCTGGGCTGTGCGCCGAGCATCGCACGGCGCACAGTGATGGGCTGCGCGTTCAGCGCCGCGCGATGGACACTGGCAGGCCGTCTTTTGGCACGGCCAGAGGTACCAGCTGGTGCGGCATCACATAGCCCGGTTTGACGCTGACCCGGTAGCGGCGCAGGAAGTGATACAGGAAGGTCTTGGTTTGCAGCTCGGCAAAGTTCAGGCCGATGCACTTGTGGTGGCCGCCGCCGAACGGTACCCACTGGAAGAAGTGCTTCTTGTCTTCGGCGCGCTCCGGTGAGAAGCGATCGGGGTCAAAGGTGTAGGGGTTAGTCCAGTACTCTTCCATATAGTGGGTGTGCAGTGGTACCACGTTGACCAGCGAGTTTTTCGGGATCCGGTAACCCTGCCACTCGACATCGCGCACTGTGCGGCGCGGCATGGTCGGCAGTGGCGGGAACATACGCAGGGCCTCCTTGAACACGCGGGTGGTCTGTACCAGCTTGTCCAGGTCGTCGTACTCCAGCTCGTCCTTGCCCAGGGCCTCGAACTCTTCCACCAGTTTGTCCTGCCACGCCGGGTAGCGGGCCAGGGTAAAGATGATCGAACTCAGCGTGCTGGTGGTGGTGTCGTGTGCGGCGAACAGCAGGAAGATCATGTGGTTCATGACATCCCGGTCGGTGAGCTGTACGTCGGTCTCCTCGTCTGCCGCGCGGCACAGCTCCGAGAAGAAATCGTCGTCGCTGCCCGCCCGCTTGGCGGGAATCAGGTCGGTCATGAACTGTTCCAGGAAACGGCGACCCTTCATGCCCCGGTGCCAGGTCGTGCCCGGAATTTCCAGGCGCATCACCGCCAGCGAGGCGTCCACCGCCGCGACGAAGGCTTCATTGACCTTCCGGGCTTCCGGGCCCATTTTCAGGCCCAGGAAGATGCCGGCGCCCACATCCAGCAGCAGTGACTTGATGTGTTCGAAGAACAGGAATTCCTGGCCTTGCGGCCACTCGGTGATGCCTTGGGCGATGTGCGGGTTCATGCGTGCCATGTAACCGGCCAGGGCGTTTTTCTTGAATGCCTGTTGCAGCATGCGGCGATGATATTTGTGGTCGGCGAAATCACGCAGCATCAGGCCGTCGGTAAACAGCTTTTCCAGAATCGGGTTCCAGGCCGCACGGCTGGAAAATACATGCTGGGTATCGCGCAGCACGAACTCGTTGGCCTCCGGGCCGAGGACGGTGACGCCACGCTGGAAGAAGGAACTGGCCCGGAAAACCGGGCCGTGCTCGGCGGCCATGCGGTTAATCAACCCATGGAAGTCGCGCAGGAACTCGAACGTCTGGCCGAACAAGGGCATGCCGTAATCGCCGGGAATATGATCCAGCTTGCGCTGTGGCATGCGGGGCAGGCGTTCGGCATCGGCCTGGGCGGTGTGCATGGATGAAGTCATGGTGCAGTCTCCGGCAAAGCGGTCACGGTACGGTATACACTGAATGTACCCCGCTCACGGTGGAATGCCAGCGCTTGCGCCGAAGTGTCAAAACGACGTGTCCGTCGGCGCAGGGGTGGCGGGGCACACGGGGCGGAACTGCGCTACCATCGTGCTCGGCCCGGCTTGCCCGGCATGGGCTATCCGATAACCGCTCCGGGGGCAGTCATGAGCAAGACGAACAAACCTTTTATTCCACTGGACCTGGCAGTGCTGACCGTCAGCGACACCCGTTCGCTGGCGGAAGACACTTCCGGGGACTTGCTGGTGGCACGGCTCACCGGGGCCGGTCACCGACTGGCGGCGCGCGAACTTGTGCGCGACGACATCTATCAATTGCGGGCGGTGGTATCGCGCTGGATTGTTGATCCGGCGGTGCAGGGCGTGATTGTTACTGGCGGCACCGGTTTTTCCGGTCGTGACGTGACACCGGAGGCACTGGCGCCGCTGTTCGACAAACCCATCGAAGGCTTCGGTGAGCTGTTCCGGCAGGTGTCGTTGCAGGAAATCGGCACCTCGACTATCCAGTCCCGCGCGCTGGCGGGTGTCGCCAACCGCACGGTGATCTTCTGCCTGCCGGGCTCTACCAATGCCTGCGCTACCGGCTGGGACCGGATTCTGGTGGAGCAGCTCGACAGCCGCCACCGGCCCTGCAATTTCGTCGGTCTGGTGAGTCGCGCATGATCCCGGTCACTGAGGCGGTCGAGCGGTTGCTGGCGGCGGTGCCTGCGCCGCCGGAAGTCGAATCGGTTCATCTGGCCATGGCATTGCACCGGGTGCTGGCGCAGGACCTGCACAGCACCGTCACGGTGCCACCCCGGGATAACAGCGCCGTGGACGGCTATGCCCTGCGGTATCAGGATCTGTCCGCCGACAGTAGCCACTTGCCGGTCAGTCAGCGGGTAGTCGCGGGCAGTCGACCGTCGCCGTTGGCCGCGGGCACGGCGGCACGCATCTTTACCGGTGCCAGCGTACCGGAAGGGGCTGATACGGTGGTGATGCAGGAAGACTGTGTTGCCGACGAGGCGGGGCTTGTGGTGTCCGCGCCGGAGGCCGTGAGCCCTGGCGCAAATATTCGCCGCCGCGGTCAGGATGTGGAGCAGGGTGCGCTGGTGGCTGCAGCCGGTACGCGTCTGTCGCCGCGCCATATCGGTTTGCTGGGCTCGGTCGGGCTGGCGCAGTTGCCGGTGTTCCGGCGCCTGCGCGTGGCGGTATTGAGCACCGGCGATGAACTGGTCGAGCCGGGTGAGCCGAGCCATGACGGCCAGATCTACAACAGTAACCGCTATCTCCTGTGTGGGCTGCTGAGCCAGGCAGGCTTCGAGCCGGTGGACCTGGGGCGGGTGGAAGACCGTCTGGATGCGACCCATGCCGCCCTGACTCGCGCTGCGGAGGCCGCTGATCTGGTGCTGACCACCGGCGGCGTGTCTGTGGGGGAGGAAGATCATGTGCGCGCGGCCGTGGCGTTGTCCGGCACGCTGGACCTGTGGCGTGTGGCGATCAAGCCGGGCAAGCCGTTTGCCTTTGGTGACGTCAACGGGACCCCCTTTATGGGGCTGCCCGGCAACCCCAGTGCCGTACTGGTGACCTTCATGATCATGGTGCTGCCCTGGCTGAAGGCAGCTCAGGGCATGGCACCACCCTGGTCCTTGCGCGAGACCCGCATGCGGGCGGGCTTCACGGTGGAGCGCCCCGGGCGCCGCCAGGAATACCTGCGTGTGCAGGTCGAGGCGGACGCCGGGGGCGAGTGCCTGCGACGGCATCCCAACCAGAGCTCTGGCATGCTCAGTTCGGCCTGCTGGGCGCATGGTCTGGCGGTGGTGCCAGCGGGCGTGACGGTAGCGGAGGGCGACTGGCTGACCTTTCTGCGTTTTGATGAATAGCTAACTGTTTGACCAGACTCAATATTCATCTGGTGAATGACGGGTATATATCGTATCGATTGTATTTATGGTTTGGCCCGGGCGTAGAATGCGCGTCCCGGGTGGCCCTGCGCTGAGTGGCCACAGTTTCCCATCCCAACCGTAAAGGATCGGACCATGTCATACACCAAGGACATCGAAGCCCTCGCTTCAGTGGTCAAGAGCAACAAGACCTGGAGCGCGATCAATCCGGAGTCTGCTGTGCGCATGCGCCTGCAGAACCGTTTCAACACGCATCTGGATATCGCCAAGTACAACGCCAAGATCATGCGTGCTGACATGGCGGCCTACGACAAGGACTCTTCCCAGTACACCCAGTCCCTGGGCTGCTGGCACGGGTTCATTGGTCAGCAGAAGCTGATCTCCATCAAGAAGCATTTCGGCAGCACCAAGCGCCGTTACCTGTACCTGTCCGGCTGGATGGTTGCGGCCCTGCGCTCCGAGTTCGGCCCGCTGCCCGATCAGTCCATGCACGAGAAGACCACCGTTGCTGACCTGATCCGCGAGCTGTACACCTTCCTGAAGCAGGCCGACGCCTGGGAACTGAACCACCTGTTCCGCGCCCTGGACGAAGCCCGTGCCAAAGGCGACAGCAAGGAAGAAGCCGAGATCATCAACAAGATCGACAACTTCGAAACGCATGTTGTGCCGATCATTGCCGACATCGACGCTGGCTTTGGTAACGCGGAAGCGACCTACCTGATGGCCAAGCAGATGATCGAAGCCGGTGCTTGCTGCATCCAGATCGAAAACCAGGTATCTGACGAGAAGCAGTGTGGCCACCAGGACGGTAAAGTAACCGTTCCGCACGCTGACTTCCTGGCCAAGATCAACGCGGTACGTTACGCGTTCCTGGAACTGGGTATCGACGACGGCGTGATCGTTGCCCGTACCGATTCCCTGGGCGCTGGCCTGACCAAGCAGATCGCCGTGACCAACGAGCCGGGCGACCTGGGTGACCAGTACAACAGCTTCCTGGACGGTGACTACATCGACAGCGCTGACGACATCGCCAACGGCGACGTGGTAATCAAGGCCAACGGCAAGCTGCTGAAGCCGAAGCGTCTGGCTTCCGGCCTGTTCTGCTTCCGCGAAGGCACCGGCATCGACCGCGTGGTCCTGGACTGCATCACCAGCCTGCAGAACGGCGCTGACCTGCTGTGGATCGAAACCGAGAAGCCCCACGTCGGCCAGATCGCAGAAATGGTTAACCGCATCCGCGAAGTGGTGCCGGACGCCAAGCTGGTTTACAACAACAGCCCGTCCTTCAACTGGACCCTGAACTTCCGTCAGCAGGTGTTCGATGCATGGCAGAAAGAAGGCAAGGACGTGTCCGCCTACGATCGCGCCAAGCTGATGAGCGCTGATTACGACAACACCGATCTGGCCAAGCTGGCTGACGAGTGGACCCGTAACTTCCAGCGTGATGCGTCCCGTGAAGCAGGTATCTTCCACCACCTGATCACGCTGCCGACGTACCACACTGCCGCACTGTCCACCGACAACCTGGCCAAAGGCTACTTCGGCGACGAAGGCATGCTGGCTTACGTTGCAGGCGTTCAGCGGAAAGAAATCCGTCAGGGCATTGCGACCGTGAAGCACCAGGACATGGCCGGTTCCAACATCGGTGATGACCACAAAGAGTACTTCGCAGGTGAAGCGGCGCTGAAAGCCGGCGGCAAGGACAACACCATGGGTCAGTTCGAGAACGTCTGATCTCGACATGATTCCACGGTGTGATGAAAAAGCGGGGCGAAAG
>PNLU01000001.1 GCA_013823245.1 Alcanivorax sp. | reverse complement strand
GTGTTCGTGGTGCGCGACGGGCAGGCCAAGGCTACGCCCGTGGCGGTCGGCCCGGTGATTCGCGGGCAGCAAGTGGTGTTGTCCGGTCTGGAGGCGGGCGACCAGGTGATCGTCAACGGTCAGGTGATGTTGCAGGACGGCATGCCGGTGGAGGCCCAGCGGGTCGCCATGGATACCGCGCTCGATGAAGCGGAGCGCACTGCGGTTGAGGCCGCGCCGGAGGAAGACTGATGCTCAGATTCTTCATTGATCGGCCGATTTTTGCATCGGTCATTTCCATCATTATTGTGCTGGCCGGGCTGGCGGCGCTGCGGGCGCTGCCGGTGGAGCAATACCCCGACGTCGTGCCGCCGCAGGTCGTGGTGCAGGCGGCCTATCCGGGCGCCAGCGCCGAAGTGCTGGCAGAGTCGGTGGCGGCGCCGCTGGAACAGGAAATCAACGGCGTCGACAACATGATCTACATGGAGTCCAGTGCCACCGACGCGGGCAGTCTGCAGATCAATGTGTCGTTCGAGATCGGCACCGATCCGGATCAGGCGGCCATCAACGTCAACAACCGTGTGCAGGCCGCCATGGCGCGTCTGCCGCAGCAGGTGCGTGACCAGGGCGTGCGCGTGGAAGCCCGCTCCACCAACATCCTCATGGTGCCGGTAATGTACTCGCCGGATGGCAGTCAGGACACCCTGTTCATCAGCAACTATGCGCTGCTCAACGTGCTGGATGAACTGGTGCGTATTCCCGGTGTGGGGGATGCCTCCCTGTTTGGTGCGCAGGATTATTCCATGCGGATCTGGTTGCGGCCGGACAAGCTGGCGCAGTTTGATCTGACCCCGTCGGATGTGGCGGCCGCCGTGCGCGAGCAGAATGCCCAGTTTGCGGCGGGTCGCCTGGGCGCTGAACCGGCGCCGGAGGACCAGGCGTTTACCTTTACCGTGACCACACGCGGACAGCTGGCGGACCCGGAAGAGTTCGAGCGCATTATCCTGCGCTCCGACGAAGACGGCGGCACGCTGCGGCTGGGCGATGTGGCGCGGGCCGAGCTGGGGGCCCAGGATTATTCCTTCTCGGCGACCTATAACGGGCAGGCGGCGGTGCCCATGGGGGTGTACCTGCAACCGGGGGCCAACGCCCTGGATACCGCTACAGCGGTGCGTGCTGTGCTGGATGATCTGTCCGACCGGTTCCCGGAAGGCATTGCCTACGCGGTGCCCTACGACACCACCGAGTTCGTGGAAATTTCCATCCGCGAGGTGTTCATCACCCTGCTGGTAGCGGTGTTCCTGGTGGTGCTGGTGACCTTCCTGTTCCTGCAGCACCTGCGCGCCACCCTGATTCCGGTGGCCGCCATCCCGGTCTCATTGATCGGTACGTTTGCCGGCATGATGGCATTCGGTTTTTCGGTCAACCTGCTGACGTTGTTCGGTCTGGTGCTGGCCATTGGCATCGTGGTGGATAACGCGATCATCGTGCTGGAGAACGTGGACCGGCTGATGAATGAGAAAGGCATGCGTGCCCGCGAGGCGTCGATCGAAACGATGCAGCAGGTGGCCGGTGCGGTGGTGGCCTCGACACTGGTGCTGGTGGCCGTGTTTGCGCCGGTGACTTTCCTGGGCGGTCTGACCGGTGAGCTGTATCGCCAGTTTGCGGTCACCATTGCCATTTCCGTGGTGGTGTCGGGGATCGTGGCCCTGACGTTGACCCCGGCCATGTGCGCCCTGTTGCTGGACAAGCAGCCGCATGATGAGCCTGCATTTTTCCGCTGGTTCAATCGTTTCTTCGAGCGTCTGACCAACGGCTTCAGTCGTGCAGTGGATTTTCTGCTGGCGCGTGTCGTGATGGGCAGTGTGTTGTTTGCGGCGGTGTTGCTGGTGGCCTTTTTCCTGATGAATCGCATGCCCTCGGGGCTGGTGCCGCAGGAAGATCAGGGTGTGGCGCTTGCAGTGGTACAGTTGCCGCCGGTTTCCGCGCTGTCGCGCACCGCCAAGGCCCGTGATGATTTGTCCGAAATGCTGTTGCAGATGGATGAGGTGTCGGACTTCACGGCGTTTGCCGGTTTCGACATCATCGCCGGGTCGTTGCGCAGTAATGCCGGGGTCGGCTTCGTCAATCTGGCGGACTGGAGCGAACGCACCGGGCGCGGCCAGGATGCCGAGTCGCTGGCAGGCCGCATCATGGGAATGGGCGCGCAGATTCCCGAGGCGTTCGTAATTTCCTTTATTCCGCCACCGATCATGGGCCTGTCGCTCACCGGCGGTGTGGAGGGCTATCTGGAAGTGCGGGGCGGTGCCACCCCGGCGGATATCGAGCGCATCGGGCAGGAACTGATGGCGGCCGCCAATGAGCGTCCGGAGCTGGTCAACGCGCGCATTACGCTGGACACAAACATTCCGCGCTTCACGGCTCATGTGGATCGCGAGAAAGCGCGTGCCGTGGGGGTGCCGATCAACCAGATCTTCGACACCATGCGCGCCACCTTCGGTTCACTCTATGTGAATGACTTCACTCTGGCCGGGCGCAACTGGCAGGTGAACCTGCAATCGGAAGGCGAATTCCGCAGCAAACCGGAAGACCTGAATCGCGTGTTCGTGCGTTCCGATCACGGTGAAATGATTCCGCTGAGCACGCTGGTGAGGCTGGATCGTGAGCCGGGCCCGGACATCATCAACCGTTTCAATATCAATCCGGCGGCCAAGTTGCTGGCCGATCCGGCGCCGGGCTACACCTCCGGTGAAGCGAAGGCGGTGATGGATGCCCTGGCCCGCGAGATACTGGATGGCAACAGCAGCATCGGCTGGGTGGGCGAAGCCTACCAGCTGGAAGCCGCTGCCGGTGCCGGTGGGTTGGCGTTCGGGCTCGGGCTGCTGATGGTGTTCCTGATTCTGGCGGCGCAGTACGAGCGCTGGACACTGCCGCTGGCGGTGGCCTCGGCGGTGCCGTTCGGGGTGTTGGGGGCGGCGGTGTTCTCCACCTTGCGTGGTTTCCCCAACGATATTTATTTCCAGGTCGGGTTGCTGGTGCTGATCGGTCTGGCGGCCAAGAACGCCATTCTGATTGTCGAGTTTGCGGCGCAGAACCGGCGTGACGGCATGTCCGGCTTCGAGGCGGCCTCGGCGGCGGCACGGCAGCGTTTCCGCGCCATCATCATGACCGCCATGACGTTTATCATCGGTTCCATGCCGCTGGTGCTGGCGTCGGGGGCCGGGGCGGCCAGCCGCCAGGAGATCGGCACGGTGGTGGTAGGCGGTATGATCGCGGCCAGTACCCTGGCGCTGATTTTCGTGCCGATGTTCTACCTGTTGATGGATCGCATCAGCAGCCGTCACCAGCAGCGCAAGCAGGAGGCTGATCATGGGTAAGTCGTTTTTCGGCACCAGCCTGGTATCGCTGTGCGGCCTGCTGCTGGCCGGTTGCATGGTGGGGCCGGACTATGAAGCGGCAGACGTGGCGTTGCCTGAAGCCTGGCCCGAGCATGCCTTGCTGTCACCGGAGGAAGCCGGGCACTGGCTGGACTGGTGGACGCACTTCGGTGATGAGGATCTCAATCATGTGGTGGCGCTGGCGCTGGCGGATAACCCGGACGTACAGGTGCAGATCGCGCGGGTCAGCGAAGCGCGTGCGCGGCTGGGCTTTGCCCGCGCCGAGCGGCTGCCGAGTCTGGATTCGCAGGGCGAAGCGGCGCGTGAGCGCCAGTCCGGTGCCTCGTTCCCGGTGGCGGGCTTCGGCGGCGTGCGCAATGCGTTTTCCGTGTCGGCGGTGCTCGGGTATGAACTCGACCTGTGGGGCCGTGTGGCGCGTCAGGAAGAAGCGGCGCGCGCCTTGCTGGCGCAGACCACCTTTGGCCGTGATGCGGTGCGCCTGCAAGTGATCACCGATGTGGTGACCACCTATGTGAACCTGCGCACCGCACAACGCGAGTTGGCTATTACCGAGCAGACACTGGCCTCACGTGAGCGCGCGGTGGAAATCGAACAGCTGCGCCGTGACGCCGGTGATTCGGATGAGCTGACCTTGCGGCAGGCCGAGGCTGAACTGGAAGCGCTGAACGTGCGTTTGCCCATGCAGCGCCAGCAGGTGCATGAACTGGAGGGCGCGCTGGCGGTGCTGCTGGGCCTGACACCGGCGCAGTTGATGGCGGAACTGTCCTTTGGCGATGGCGAGTTGGGTGATATCGCCTTGCCGCAAGCGGTGCCGGCGGTATTGCCCTCGGAGCTGTTGCAGCGCCGTCCGGACATCCGCGCGGCGGAAGCTGAACTGATGGCCGCCACGGCGGACATCGGCATGGGCCAGGCGGCGCGCTTGCCGCAAATCAACCTGCGCGCCGCGATCGGTTCGGCTGCGATCGAGTCCGATGATCTGTTTACCAGTGAGGCGCGGACCTGGGGCGTCGGGGCGTCGGTGGTGGCGCCGCTGGTGGATTTTGGTCGCCGCCGTGCCAATGTGGATGCCGCGAAAGCCGCCCGCGATCAGGCCGAGATCCAGTACCGGGCGACGGCGTTGATGGCCTTCAATGAAGTGCGTGATGCGCTGTCGTTGTACGAAACCAGCCTGGAACGCATCGCGGCAGCAGAACGTCAGGTGGCGGCGCTCAGCCGGACCCGAGACGTGGCGCGCACGCGCTACGATGAAGGCTTTGTGGATTTCATTACCCTGCTGGATGCAGAGCGCGGGCTGCTGGAGGCCGAACTGGCGTATGCCCAGGTGCAACGTGATCAACTGGTGGCCACTGCGGGCCTGTTCAAGGCGCTGGGCGGTGGCTGGAGCGATGACGCCAGTATGGAAGAGGTGATGGTGCCGCCGAGCGAGGCGGACGGGGCGGGCTGAATCGCCGCCCCGGTGGGGCTTTCAGCTGGCGAGCCTCACTCGCGAGTGCTTTCCTCGTCGGCGGGTGCCTGTTCTGCCGTATCAGACGGCGGGGTGGTGTCCTTCTTCGCATCCTTTGCAGCATCATCCTGCTGTGCAGGACGATCGCGGCGGGAGGGGGCGGGCGGTTTTTCCGTCAGCAGTTCCTCCGGCGGATATTCGCACTCCAGCTTCATGCCGATCGCCTTTTCCAGCTCCGGCAACAGGAAGGCGTCGTCCTCGCAGGCAAAGCTGACCGAGGTGCCGCTGGCGCCAGCGCGGCCAGTACGGCCGATACGGTGGACATAGTCCTCCGGGTCTTCCGGCAGGTTGTAGTTCACCACGTGCGAGATGCCGTCGATATGAATGCCGCGACCGGCGACGTCGGTGGCGATCAGTACACGCACCTTGCCGTTACGGAACCGCTCCAGTGTTTTCAGGCGCTGATTCTGCGGCACGTCACCGGAAATCATGGCGGCGTTCATGCCTTTCTTCTGCAGGCGCTCGCACACCCGCCGGGTAATGTCGCGGCGGTTGGCGAACACCATCACCTTGTCCAGGTTCTGCTCGTTGATCAGGTTGTAGAGCAGGGCAAATTTCTGCGACGTCTCAGTGATATAGACCTTCTGCTCCACCGTTTCGGTGGTCACCTGGGCCGGTTCGATCTCGACCACTTCCGGGTCCTGGGTCCAGCGCCGTGCCAGGTTCATCACGTCCTGATTGAAGGTGGCGGAGAACAGCAGGGTTTGCCGGAATTCAGAGGTCGGGGTGTGGCGCACGATGCGCTTCACGTCGGGGATAAAGCCCATGTCCAGCATGCGGTCGGCTTCGTCCAGCACCAGCACCTCGACGCGGTCCAGCCACAGGTCGCGGCGGGTGCAGAAGTCCAGCAGGCGGCCGGGGGTGGCCACCAGGATATCCACCAGTGAGCGTTGCAGGCGCTCCTGCTGGCGATTGAAGTTCATGCCGCCGACCACGCTCATCACACGCAGATCGGTGTACTTGCACAGGGCGCGGGCGTCTTTCTCGATCTGCAGGGCCAGTTCGCGGGTTGGTGCCACAATAAGTGCGCGTGGCTCACCAGCGTAGCGTTTGACCTCGATCGGGTGCTTGAGCAGGTCATTGATGATGGTGATCAGAAAGGCGGCCGTCTTGCCGGTGCCGGTCTGGGCGCGGCCGATGGCATCGGCGCCAGCCAGGGTGTGGGTCAGCACCTGGGCCTGAATCGGCGTGGCATATTGAAAGCCCTGATCAGCGATACCACGCATCAGCGCGGGGGCGAGATCAAAATCATGAAAGCGGGTTTCGCCGTCTTTGGGTTCGACCTGGAACTGATCCAGGCTCCAGCTCTTATCGCTGTTCGACATAATGCTCTACTGTCCTGCTTTGAAGGCCGTCATTGTAGAAAAAATGCACAGGCAAGGGGAACCTTTATTCTTCTGCTGTACGGCGGAAGACCAGTGTCCGGTTGTTGGCGGGCATGGCCTGGTCAGCTTCCAGTGTCATGCCGGCGGCGTTCATGGCCGCACAGACCCACTCGATATCGCGAATGGCAGAGGCTGGATGTTGTTGCCGCAGCCAGTCATTGAACCGGGCATTGCTCTCTGATGTGAAGCGCCCATCGTAGTTGAAGGGGCCATACACCACAAACAGCCCGCCAGCCGGCAAGTGCTCGCCCGCGTGCTGGATGGCGCGGGCGACGTCGTCCTGCGCGAGGATGTGGAACGTATTGACGGTGAGCAGGTAGTCGCAGGCCAGCGATGGCCAGGGCTGCGCCATGTCCAGTACCAGCGGGTCTGCCACATTGGCGGGGCGATTGTCGGCCAGCCAGGCACGAATGCCGGGGAGGCGTTCAGGCAGATCAGAGGGCTGCCAGTGAATATGGGGCAGGAAATGTGGCATCCAGGCCGCATGCTGGCCGGTGCCACTGCCGAGTTCCAGCAGCGTGCCGGGGGCCTTCAGGTACTGTTGCAGCACCCGAAGGATCGGCCCCCGGTTATTGTCGCAGGCCTGTGAAAAAGGCTTGCTGATCATCCCTGACGTTTGCGCATCAGCTTCTGCCCGCTGATCATCAGCTTCTGGTACAGGGTCGGCATGGAGCGCTGCATCGTGTCGATGGCGTAGGCGTCGCTGCCGATCAGCACCCGGCGCTTGTTGTTGCGAATACCGTTGATGATGGTGCGGGCGGCTTCATCGGCGGTGGTGCGGAACATCTTCTCGAAGTCGGCGATGGCCTTTTCCGAGTCGCTGCCGGTGATGTGCGAGACATCGTTCATGCGCGCGTTGCGAGCGATGTTGGTCTTGATGCCACCGGGATGAACCGACGTACAGGACACCTGACTGCCCTCGATTTCCAGTTCCATGCGCAAGGACTCGGTGAAGCCACGCACGGCGAACTTGGCGGCGTTGTAGGCCGACTGGGTGGGGACCCCGATCAGACCGAAGACGCTGGAAATATTGACGATATGACCGGCATCCGCCTGCTTCAGGTAGGGCAGGAACGCCTTGGTGCCGTGCACCACGCCCCAGAAGTTGATGCCCATCAGCCAGTCGAAATCGTCGTAGCTCATGTCTTCGACGGTGGCGCCCAGGGCGACACCGGCATTATTGATGACCAGATGGACTTCGCCGAAATGGGCGTGTACGCGGTCGGCGTAGGCATGAAAGGCGGCGCGGTCTGCCACGTCCAGCCGTTCGCTGTGGACCTCGGCACCCTTGGCGTTCAGTGCTTCGGTCACGTCCTTGAGGCCCGCCTCGTTAACGTCGGAAATGGCCAGTCTGCAGCCGGCGTCAGCCAGTTGCAGGGCCAGCGAGCGGCCAATGCCGGACGCCGCGCCGGTAATTACGGCTACGCGGTTATCCAGTACCTTCATGCGGAATGTCTCCTGAGTGTCCTGAGTAAGGGTGCAAGCAAGTCGCTGAGTATATTGTGACATTGACTGATGTCACAATTGGCCGCACGGCCCCGGAGGTGGGTTATTTCTGCCAAGACGGCGCTCTCGACCAGGGAAGGTCGGTGGGGAAGGTCAACGCGGGCAGGCGGTCAGCTCGCGTTGCTCCGTGGCACTGGCGATGCGTTCGTGGCTGGTGCGCAGCAGCTGCTCGACGGCCTCGTCGGAATGATCGCGCGCGGTCAGCGACGGCAGGATATTGACCACGACCTGGCCCGGCGAGAAGCGCAGGCTTTCCGGGGGCAGTGCGTCACGGGTGCCTGACAGGCTGACCGGCAGCACCGGCAGTTCCAGGTCAGTGGCCATTCTGAAGGCCCCTTTCTTGAACGCGTGCAGCATGCCGTCCCGGCTGCGGGTGCCTTCGGGGAAAAACAGGATGCTGGTGCCGTCGACAATCTGCTGTTTGGCGGCGTTCAGGCTGGCAATGGCCCGGTCCGGGTGCGACCGATCAATGAAGACATGCCCCAGCGCGACGCAGGAAATACCCACTACGGGGATACGCCGGACTTCCTGCTTGGCGACCCAGCGGATGTCCATGCCCAGGTAGCCGTACAGCACCCAGATGTCGATATGGCTCAGATGATTGGCCACTACCACATAGCTCTGGCCGGGCCGGATATTGTGGCTCCCTTCGACGCGCACCGAGATGCCACTGAGGGCCAGGCCGATCCGGGACCAGGGTACGGCATAGAAACGCCCGGCACGGCGCGGGCCGATGAACGGCGCGGTGGCCAGGCAGGAGGCGCCGAGGATCAGGGTAACCAGTGCCATGACCGGAATGAACGCCAGCCAGATGTACAGGGTGTAAACAAGTCTTGGCATCGCGCAGCTCCCCGGTCCTGCTCTTCGATTACCGTGTCGTCATGATAACGCAGCGTTTCCGGGGGTGCAGCGCAAAGAACAGAATTGTTACAGATGTGCTATTCAGGCGCAGATATGGCGGGCCGGCCGGGGCCGCGCAGATCCAGGTAGGGGTAATACTGCCCCTGATACTCAGGCCGCAGCACGATGCGGCGCAGGCGATCCAGGGTGAAATAGGGGGCGTCGCGCAGCAGGATATTGGATAACCATGTCGGAATGTATCCGCCTGCATCCAGGATCAACTGGTAGGTCAACTCGACCTCGTCGCCGTCCAGAAATTCCACTGAGATCAGGCCCTGCATTTCCGGGAAACGTACATAGCGGTCTGTGGGAGGCAGCAGCTCCGGGCGATTGCTCAGATAGATGGTGATCCCACCCTCCGGGCCTCCGGGGGTCTGCACCACGTCCGCCTGCAACACCGCCTCACGGTTGGCCAGCGGCCACGGCAAGTGGGTGGTGAAACGCAGGTAGCGGCGCAGCGGGGAATCGCGGTCGAATTCCTCGGCGCCGTCGACAAAGTGCAGCCAGCGCGGATAGCTGGCGTAATCCTCCAGCACAGCGGCCAGGGCGTACTGGTCGCGCAGCGTCATGCGGGTGACGCCACGAAAGGTTTTCAGGCGCGAGTCATCCCGGTGGCGCATGTACACCTGGATATCATTGCGATCGCTGACCAGGCGCCAGGTGTCGTCCAGGTCCTCCATGGCGGCGGGCAGGTTGTCAGCGCGGGCAGCGCCGATCAACAGCCAGAGCAGGACCACGCCCAGGAGGCGGTACGGCAGGTTTGCCGGTATTTTCATGCTGGAAGCTCCTGATTTTCCCGGTCACGGGCATGCTCCTGCCCGTCAATTCCGTTTGAGCCTGATGCCGGGAAATGATTCCCGGCAACCGGTCGGCGGCCGATTATACGCGTTGGGGCCGACCTGGCGCAGACCGTTGGTCAGTCAGCATTTCGGGACCATCTGTCGTCGCAAGGGAGCGGGTCTGCCGAGGTGGTAACCCTGGGCATAGTCCACGCCCAGTTCTGCCAGCAGCGCGAGGACACTGGCATCCTCGACACATTCGGCCACGGTCTGCAGATGGAAGGCGCGGGCCACATCAACCAGGGCGCGGATCAGCACCCGGTGTTCGGTGTTGTCCGCCAGGTTGCGAATAAAGGAGCCGTCTATCTTGACGAAATCCACCGGCAGTTTCTTCAGATAGTACAGGGACGAGAAGCCGACGCCGAAATCATCCAGGGCAAAGCGGCAGCCCAGCGTGCGCAGGGCTTCCATCACCTCCACGGTGTTGTCGACATCGGCCAGGGCGGCGGTTTCCGTAATTTCGAAAATCAATGCGCCGCGCGGGACCTTGTGACGTTGCATGGCCTGGCGCACATGTTCCACCAGGCCGGGGTTATGGAACGATAATCCGGACAGATTCACTGCCAGGGTGGAGGCCGCCGCCACAGGGCTACCGATCAGTTGGCAGGCCCGGTCAATCACCCGCTCATCCAGTTGCTGGATCATCGCGCCCTGCTCGGCGGCGTTGATCAGGTTCTGGGTGGGCAGCCAGCCGCCGTGGTTGTCACTGACGCGCAGCAAGGCTTCATGGTGGCTGGCTTCGCCGGTTGCCACATTGATAATCGGCTGGCCATGCAGGGTCAGGGGGCTGCCCGCAATCAGATCGCGCACATGCTGCTCCCAGAACACCCGCTCGTGGATACGGGCGCGATGCAGGTCATCGCCGTCGAACAGGCACCAGGCATTGCGACCGATGCTTTTGGCCTGATACATCGCAATGTCGGCGTTGGCGAGCAAGGTGTCGATGCTGTCCCCATGCTGGGGGAAGCGGCTGATGCCGATGCTTGTGGTGACCGGCAGGCGGGTCAGACCCTGGCGCAGCGGTTGCGTGACGGTCAGGCCCGCCAAGGCATTGCAGCAGCGCTCGGCGGTATCGCGAATCCGCGACATGCGGGTGGTGTCGAGCAGAATGCCAAACTCATCGCCGCCGAGCCGGGCAATCACGTCCGACTGACGCAGGTCGGCCCTTAATGCCCGGGCAACCTGTTGCAGCAAGCGGTCGCCATGTTGGGGGCCGCCGAGATCATTGATGTCGCGGAATTGATCCAGGTCCAGCAGCATCAGAGCGAAGCCGTCCCGCTCTCCGGCGAGCACGGCCTGTTGCCAGCGGCGGCCTTCCTCCAGGAAGCGGCGGCGGTTGAACAGGCCGGTCAGCGGATCGTGGCTGGCCAGCCAGCCGATGTGGGCCTCGGCAATGCGCTGGTCAGAGATATCCAGGCCGATGGAGACCAGGCGGGATTTGCCCCCTGCGCCGGAGCGCCACAGGGTGTGCCACCAGGACAGCAGCAGGGTGTCGCCGCCGGGGCGACGCAGGGCGCTTTCGTGGCGCAGCGCGTGTTGCGCGCCCGCTGCCACGCGGGCAAGGTCGGTGGTCAGGGTAGACGGTGGATCTTCCAGCAGGCTGGCAAAGGCACGCCGCCGCAGGCGTGTGGCAGGCAGCCCGCACAGCCAGCGGCCGTAGCGGTTGACGGACAGCAGACGACCCTGGGCGTCCTGGATCAGGACAACGATATCGGCGGTGTCCTGCAGCAGGCGGCTGAAATCTTCCTGATCAGCGAGGCGGCGGGCCATGCGCAGCGGATCATGCGGTGCATCATGGTCGGGGCTCGTCCCCACGAGGCCGGCCCGTTTCAGAGAGAAAGGCATAAGGTTCCCCACTGTTGTTGTTGTTGGTCAGGGGTGGGCTTTTTTTGAACTGGTTCAAATTATCAGTGGGTGAAGACCAGCACAAGTCCTTGCGTCGGCGCTGGTGGATTGGAACACTCTGCGCCGCATCGCACGTGGGATTGAGAGGGGATATGCGCAACAGGATCATTCATCTGGGCATTGGCGCGTTGCTGGTGCTGGGCTATTTCGCCGGGCTGCCGGGGTTTCTGTGGACGCCGGGTAGCGGCCTGGCCACCACGCCAGCCCTGACCCGCGCCACCGGGGCCCCGCCCGCCATGCCTGCCCGGGTGGGGCAGCATGCGGCCTGGGTGGCCACGGCGGAAGGCGGTGTAGAGCTGCTCTGGGCGCAGGACGACGAACTCCGGGGCAGCGCCTGGGCGCCCGGCGCGTCAGCCTGGTCCGAACCTCGCCGTGTGCTGGGGAATGAGCAACCCGGCGCGGGCTGGCTGGCAGGCGGCTTTGTCCCGCAACGCCTCGCGGATGACAGCCTGGTTATTCATTTCATTCGCCCCGGTCCCTTCCCGGCGCTGGCCAGCGCACGCCAGCGTGCGGGCGCTGACTGGCAGATCAGCCACGCCGGGCAGGTGCAGCCGCTACCAGGGGGCAACCCGGTGCTGCGTGCTCCGGGATTACCTCTGGCGGATGGCGGTATATGGATGATTGTGGACCTCGATGACCGCAATGCCATCTACTCGGTATCTGCCGATGGCCGCCTGGCGGGGCGCCAGTTCGTTTCGGCGCCGGGGGAACAACTGACGCTGCTGGGCGAGAGCGAAGTGGAATTGCTGGCGCTGCTGGCACCGGCGGCGGCTGGCGCAGCGCGGTGGCGGGCCAGCGCCGATCTGGGGCAACGCTGGACACCTGCCGCGCCATTGCAGGCGCTGGCCGACGTGGCGCCGGTGCCGCTGGCGGCATTGCGACTGGATGCGCGGGACTGGGGCCTGCTGCGCAGTGATGCATCGGGGCGCCTGTTCTGGCATCGCAGCCGTGATGGGGGGCAGCAGTGGCAGGCACCGCAGGAACTGGCGCGCAGTCGCATCGCGTGTCTGCAGCAACAGCCGCCCGCTCTGCATGGTGGTCGCGATGGCGTATTGCATCTGGTGTACCCGCAGGCGGAGGATTGCCGCCTGCATTACATGGCCCTGCGGGCTGATGGTGGCGTGCTGAATCAGGAGAGCCGGGATGACTGAGCTGGTGCCCGTGGTGATCTTTGCGCTGGTGTGGGCGGCTCTCGCCGCCGCGCTGCTTCGCCAGCGGGGGGCCTGGCCGCGAGCGCTGCTGGTGGCAGGTGGCGTGCTGCTGGGGCTGTCGATGCAGGGCTGGGCCGGCAGTGTCTGGCTCGGTCTGGGTGGCTTGAGTCTGACCAGCGGCCTGCTGGCGCTCGGCTTTCTGCTGACCCCCTGGTGGCCGCGACCGGAGCCCTGGTTGCCCACTCAGGATCGACGCTGGCTGATCCTCGCCCTGCCGCCCCTGGCTGCGGTGCTCTGGTTCCCGCCCTTGAGCAGTGTCAGCGGCGACCTGTGGGCGCTGGGTTTTGGCGACTTCCGGCTGTCCACGGTGCTGCTGTGCATCGGCCTGGGGCTCTGGGTGCTGCGCGCCTATGCACTGTGCCTGCTGCTGGTCGCAGCCCAGTGCGGGTTTGCGGTGGGCCTGTTGCCCGCAGGCAATCTCTGGCACTACCTGCTGGACCCCTGGCTGGGGGCGGCGGCCCTGGGGTGGTGGGGCTGGCGTCTGTACCGGCCCGGCGGCCCGGCGGCGCCGCCGCTGGCCTCCTGAGACGCGGATATGGCGGCTTACCCGTTTCTCACAGACGCTTTTCTGGGTGCGCTGGCCGATACGGGCGCCGTGGGCGCGGATTCCGGCTGGCGTGATCTGAGCTGGCACGAGGACGGCGGCTTGCTGCCGCTGTATGCCCGCAGTGACTCCCGTGGTGAGTTCGTGTTCGACCAGCGCTGGGCCATGGCCTATCACCAGCATGGCGTGCGTTATTACCCTCGCCTGTTGACGGCCATTCCCTTTACACCGGTTACCGGACCCCGCTGGCGCCTGCCTGCGGGACGCGGCGCAGCAGACTGGCTGTGGCCGCGTCTGCGCGAGCAGGTGGCCGCGCAGCGGGCCAGCAGCTGGCATCTGCTGTTCCCCGATGATGCGGCCCGCGCCGCTCTGGCGCCGCTGCCGCTGACCGCGCGCCAGGCCTGCCACTTCCGCTGGTTCAATCGCGGCTATCAGAGTTTTGATGACTTCCTGGCGGCATTGATGTCGCGCAAGCGCAAGACCCTGCGCAAGGAGCGCGCCCGGGTGGCGGAGCAGGGGATCACCGTGCGACGTGCTGCAGGGCAGGCGATTCCCGAGCATTGGTGGGAGGCCTTTTATGGCTGCTATGCACGGACCTATCTGGTGCGCGGGCAGCGGCCCTACCTGACGCCGGCGTTCTTTCAGGCGCTGGCCAGTCGCCTGGGGGACCAGTTGATGCTGGCGGCCGCACTACCGGGGGCGTCTGCCGAGGCGCCGCCGCTGGCCATGGCCTTGTACCTGTTCGACGATGAGTGTCTTTACGGCCGCTACTGGGGGGCGCAGCGGGACCTGGATGGTCTGCATTTCGAGCTGTGTTACTACCAGGGTATCGAGTTTGCCATCGAGCATGGCCTGGCGGCGTTCGACCCCGGGGTGCAGGGGGAGCACAAGCTGCTGCGCGGTTTCGAGCCGGTGATCACATGGTCGCTGCACTGGCACGCCGACCCGCGTTTCCATGATGCCATCGGGCGCTTCTGCGAGGCCGAGGCGGAGGCGGTGCAGGCGTACCGGGAAGAAGCGCTGAATTATCTGCCCTACCGGCGCGGCTAGAGACTTGCCCGGTCCCGGGCGGGGGCCGCTATACTGGAGCGGCTGCTGTACGCATCCGGGCAGTGGCTGCCGCAGGCAGTCGTGGTGCGTGGTGAGACTTTCGACATGGACATGTGGGAGGCAACCATGCCGCGTGATACTGCGAGTTCTCTCAATACCCGTCGGCGTCGCAATGCGCTGGCGCTGCCTGCCCGGGCCGGTGGTGGCACGGGGGCGGTACTGGCGCTGGAGCGCCGTTTGCTGGCCTGGCTGCTGCGCATGGCCGGTACCCCGCCGATGAATCTGTGCCTCTGGGACGGCAGTCTGGTCGGGCCCGCGCAGGCTGAACATACCGTCACCCTGCGCGATCGCGCGGCGCTCTACGCGTTGCTGCGTAATCCCAACATGGCGTTTGGCGATCTGTATGCCAGTGGCCGGTTGCGGGTCAGCGGGCGGCTGGATGATTTCCTGACCCGACTCTATCCCTGTCTGGAGCGAGGCCGTCAATCGCAACCGGCCTGGCTGGCGGCCTTGTGGCGAGATCGCGCACCGAAGGGCGCCAGCGAGCAGGATGCGCGTCTGAACATTCATCATCATTATGATCTGGGTAATGCCTTTTACCGCTTGTGGCTGGATACCGCAGCCATGCAATACACCTGCGCCTATTTCGAGCAACCGGACTTCACCCTGGAGCAGGCACAACTGGCCAAGCTGGAGCATGTCTGCCGCAAGTTGCGTTTGCGCCCCGGACAGACGGTGGTCGAGGCAGGGTGTGGCTGGGGCGGTCTGGCGCGCTACATGGCGCGCTACTACGGTGTACGAGTGCAGGCGTTCAATATTTCCGGCGAACAGATTACCTGGGCGCGGGAGCAGGCCAGGCGCGAAGGACTGGATGACCGGGTCACCTATATCGAGGACGACTATCGGAATATTGGTACCGGCGCTGCATCACAGCGCTGCGATGCGTTTGTCTCGGTGGGTATGCTGGAGCATGTCGGCCCGGAAAATTATCAGGCGTTGTCGGCCGCCATTCGCCGGGTGCTGGCGCCCACGGGCATCGGTCTGATTCATACCATTGGCCGCAATCGGCCAGCACCCATCAACGGCTGGATCGAACGCCGCATCTTTCCCGGCAGCTATGTGCCCAGCCCGGTGGAACTGATGCGGTTGTTTGAGGACGGCGGTTTTTCGGTGCTGGATGTGGAGAACCTGCGTCTGCATTACGCCGATACACTGCGCCACTGGCATGATCGTTTCCAGGCGCATCGGGAGCAGATTCGCGCTGATTACGACGATACCTTTGTGCGTGCCTGGGAGCTTTATCTGGCCGGATCCACGGCCGCGTTTCAGGCGGGCACGCTGCAACTGTTCCAGGTGGTGTTCGCACCTGCCGATTCGAATGTCGTGCCGCGCCATCGCCGTGATCTGTATGTCGGCTCGGCCCTTGAGGCCGGAGGTGCCCGACATGAATGAGCCGGTTCTGGATCTGCTGATTATCGGGGGCGGCCCGGCGGGCAGCACCCTGGCACGGGAGATGGCACAGCGCGGCTGGCAAGTGCGCCTGCTGGACAAGGCGCAGTTCCCGCGCGACAAGACCTGTGCCGGTTGGGTAACGCCGGCGGTACTGGATGCGTTGTCGGTGACGCCGGAAGACTACGGCAGTGAGGGGCGGGTGTTGCAGCCGATTCATGCGTTCAGCATCGGTCTGATGGGGCAGCCGGCCTGCGTCAACGATCACGGCTCAGAGCCGGTCAGCTACGGGATTCGCCGCTGTGAATTTGATCACTACCTGCTGTCGCGGGCGCCGGTGGACAAGGTGCTGGGGGAGTCGGTGCGCGATATTCGCCGCGAAGGCAAACTCTGGTGCGTGAATGGCCGCCATCGGGCGCGTTGGCTGGTGGGCGCAGGCGGGCACTTCTGCCCGGTGGCACGCTGGCTGGGGGCGGGTCCCGGGCGCCATGAGTGTGTGGTGGCCGCGCGCGAAGCCGAATTCCGCATGACACCAGAGCAGGCGGCACAATGCCCGGTTCAGGGCGAGTGCCCGGAGTTGTGGTTCTGCCGTGATCTGAAGGGCTACGCCTGGGTGTTTCGCAAGGGGGATTACCTCAACGTGGGGCTGGGGCGCGAGGACAACCATCGGCTGAGTGAGCATTTGCAGGCGTTCGTGACCTGGATGCAGTCACAAGGTCGCCTGCCTGAAGCGGGTGAGCGCTATCAGGGACACGCCTACCTGCTTTACGGACATGCGCAGCGTCCGCTGGTGGGGCCCGGCGTGTGTCTGATCGGGGATGCTGCCGGGCTGGCCTACACCCAGAGCGGAGAGGGTATCCGGCCTGCGGTGGAATCGGCACTGATGGCGGCAGAGGCGTTGCAGCAGGCGCCGGATCAGGCCGTGCTCAGCGATTACGAGGCCGCATTGCGGGCCCGTTTCGGGCGGCGCGGGGATGTGTCGCAATGGGGTGTGCGAGGGTGGGGTGTGCCGGAGTGGCTCAAGGCAAGTCTGGCCGGACCCTTGATGCGCAGTCCGTGGTTTACCCGGCGGGTGGTGACGGATCGCTGGTTCCTGCACCGCGATACGCCACCACTGGTGCTCAGGCCGCGCGCTCGCGATGGCGGTCGAAGTAGACCAGGGCCATGGTGATCAGGTCACGCACATCGCTGTCCGGATGAGCGGGGTCCTTGGGGCCCAGCTGATCGGTCACGTCCTCGAAGTCACCGTCCTGAGGGTCGGTGAGGTCAACAAAGTATTCGAATACACGGCGGTCCTGGGACACCAGCGTGCCGGAGAACACATCCTTGTCGAACAGGCCAATGCACGGGAAGACCGCACTGGCGATGTCGACGCCTTTCTCTTGCAGCCACTGCAACAGGTCGCTGCGGGCAATGTGATTGCGGCGTACCGACTCGGTGGCCTGAGCGACCGCTTGCCAGGCATTGCGCTCACTGTCTTTCTGGAACTCCATGCTGGTTCCCCCTTGCTTCGCTTCCCTGTGTGTACTGTCTACATCCCGCTTTGTCGTGTGGCAGGTATTGAGGCCAAAAAATGTGACCTGGTATACATCTTGCGGCTGCCTCTCCGACTGCCGGAGTGTATTTCCGGATGAATGGTAGTCTGTCAGATCATGGCACGGCCGGGATTAGGATAATTGCCATGATTTCTGTAAGCCATGACGTACAAGTCAGGCTACATCTGTAAACAGTGGTGGCATCGGGCAGTCCAGCAGCGTACAGACGGCCCGCAGCAACTCGGCTTCCCCCACCTGAACCCGTTTGTCGGCGAGCACGATGTCGGCACAGGCGTCGACCACCGAGGCTTTCAGCATGGGGGTGAGCCCGGCCAGTTCCTCCAGCGCGGGTGCCAGACGGTTCAGATTGCAGGCCTCGCGCGGCAGCAGGACGCTGCCCGGGGGCAGCATCACGGCGCCGGTGGCCGCAAACAGGGCCGAGGCTTGCTCGCCGCGTTGTCCGCTGGCATGCACCATGGCCGACAGCAGAACGCGCAGTGACTCGCCGACGTTGCGCAGGCTGCGATGGCGCACAGGCTGGTTGCGTCCGGCATCATGGCGCAGGTGGTCGCGCAGCAGATGCAGAAGCATGAATTCAAACAGGGTCATGCGTTTATCGGCCCGGACCAGTGCTTCCAGCCGGGTCAGTATCTGGTCGCGTTCCGGTTGCGGTCTGGGCTTCAGCGCGGGGATGGCCATATCCACCAGAGGCAGACGCAGACGGGTGCCCAGTGCCTGCACGGCGGGCACCAGGGCAGTGATGGAAGCCGCATCACTCTCCGCCAGGCCCAGCGCAGGAATCAGGCTGCCCGGGTCGCTCTGGCTGACGCTGGCCGCCAGGGCGTAGATGATGTGCTCGGCGCCTTGTGGATCGTGCACCACATCACGGAGGGCATCCGGTACCGATTCGAGAATCCGGCGGGCATACCCCATATGTACTGGTGCCACGGTGCCGACCTGGCTGGACAGCCTGGTATGGGTCGCGGTCGCCGGGCTGTGGGCCGCCGCAGCGCGCGGTGCCGCAAAGCCTATGGGGGTGGTGGCCCCGGGGCTGGCGGTATCACTGCTGAACAGGTCTGCGCCGTTGTCGGCCGCAGCGGACACGGCACTGGCCTGACTGGCGGCGCGGGCGCGCGCCCGGGCGGGCCACTCCGGGCCGATAGCGGCCAGCCGGGCGTCGATATCCGGGTGAGTGGCCAGCCACTGACGCAGGGAGAAGCGCAGGGTGGGGCCGAAGCACATGTGGCTCATGTCCTCGGCCTGGGGGCTGTCCAGGTAAGAGCCCTCGCCATTACGGATCCGAATCAGCGCGTTGGCGATGCCCGCCGGATTGCGGGTGAACTGCACCGAGGACGCATCGGCCAGCAATTCGCGCTGGCGCGAGATGGCGGCCTTGATCAGGCGCCCGAAGAACAGACCGATATAGCCGATGGCCATGAGCGCCGCGCCGAGGGCCATGACGGCGGCCACGCCGCCGCCGTTGCGGCTGTTGCTGCGCACATAAAGGCCGCGCCGGGCATTGCTGCGCAGCAGTATTTCGCCCACCTTGCCAATGGACAGAATGCCGGTCAGCACCGCCATCAGGCGCAGGTTCAGGCGCATGTCGGCATTGAAAATATGACTGAACTCGTGGGCGATCACCCCTTGCAGTTCATCGCGGTTCAGCTGGGTCAGCGCGCCGTGGGTCACCATCACGGTGGATTCGGTGGGGCGGAAGCCGGCGACAAAGGCGTTGATGGCGGCCTCCTTGTCCAGCACAAACAACTGCGGCACCGGGATACCCGATGCAATAGCCATTTCCTCCACCACGTTGATCAGGCGACGCTCGTCCGCATCCTTGCTGCCGGGATCAATCTGTCGCGCGCCCAGCAGGTTGGCCAGTGCCGGGCCGCCGCCGCGCAGTTGCCACAGGCGAACCAGACTGCCACCCACGATAATCAGCAGGGTGATGCCGGTAATCCACGCGCTGAACGGAGACAACAACCAGTCTGCCAGCGGCCAGGCGGCGCCCAGCCAGTAGAGCCCGCCGTAGATCACCAGGTTCACGGCCAGGGTGGTCAGTACGATGGCCAGCGCGAAATAGAGCATCAGCAGGCCAGTGCGGCGCCGGGCTCGGGCCTGCTGCTCGAAGAAGTTCATGGCGGCTCAGTCCGGTCTCAGAAACTGACCTTGGGAGCCTGCCGCGCCTCCGGGTTCTCGATTTCCAGCAACCGGGCGGCGGTGAAGCTGCCAAACAGACCGGCGATGAAGTTGTTCGGGAACTGCTCGCGGTAGGTGTTGTAGGCCATCACCATGTCGTTGAAGGCCTGGCGGGCAAAGCTGATACGGTTTTCCGTCGAGGTCAGCTCTTCCATCAACTGGCTCATGGTCTGGTTGGCCTTGAGATCCGGGTAGTTCTCGGACAGTGCAAAGAAGTTGGCCAGCGAGCCGGACAGCATGCTTTCAGCCTGGCCCAGGGCGGCGATGGCGCCCGCATCGTCCGGTTTGGCTCGGGCGGCCTGACGTGCTCCGGCGGCGCGGTTGCGCGCTTCGGTCACCTGGGTCAGCGTTTCGCGCTCGTGGGTCATGTAAGCGCGGGCGGTCTCCACCAGATTGGGCACCAGATCATGGCGGCGTTGCAGCTGCACATCAATCTGGGCAAAGGCATTCTTGAAGCGGTTCTTGAGCGCGATGAGACGGTTGTAGATCATGATGATGAGCACCACGATCAACACCAGGATCCCCAGAAAAATAAACGTACCCGTCATGGTCCCTTCCCCGTGTGTTGTTATGGACGAAGACTAACGCAACTTCGGGGGGCTGGACAGTGCGTGGTGCGCAGGTTTCAGCGGACCGGCACCACGCCGATGGGCAGGTAGTGATCCACCAGCAGCGCCCCGAACAGCACGAACAGGTAAGTGATGGAGTAACCGAAGGTTTTCATCGGCGTGCGCGGGTCATCACCGAAACGCAACTGCATGGCATGGAACAGGAAAATGGCACCGAGCACGACCGCCGTCACCAGGTAGATCAGCCCGCTCATGCCGGTCAGGTACGGCAGCAGCGAGGTGATCACCAGCAGGATGGTGTAATAGAGCACGCTGCTGCGGGTAAAGGGCACGCCATGGGTCACCGGCAGCATCGGGATCTCTGCCTTGGCGTACTCGTCGCGGCGATGAATGGCCAGCGCCCAGAAATGGGGGGGGGTCCAGACAAAGATGATCAGCACCAGCAGCCAGGCGTAGGGGTGCAGTTCACCAGCCACCGCCGTCCAGCCCAGCAGGGGTGGTATGGCCCCGGCCAGTCCGCCGATGACGATGTTCTGGGGAGTGGCCCGCTTCAGGTACAGCGTGTAGATGAAGGCGTAGCCGACGAAGCCGAATAGCGTCAGCAGGGCTGTCAGACGATTGACCAGTTGATCCAGCACCAGCATGGACAGCGCCGCCAGCGCGATGGCAAACGCAATGGCGGAGCGGTTGTTGATACGACCGGTGACAATGGGCCGCTTCTCTGTGCGGGCCATGATCGCATCAATCTTCTGGTCCATGATCTGGTTGATGGCCGCAGAGGCCATCATCGCCAGGGTCAGACCCAGGGTAGCGGGTACCAGTACGTCCAGCGGCACCATGCCGGGTGGATCGGTCGCCAGGAACATGCCCGCGACGGCGGTGACCATCAGCAACAGCACCACGCCGGGCTTGGTCAGGGCCAGGTAATCCCGCCAACCTGCCGATTCAGGCATCAGTCTGTCTCCGTTCCGGTTTTATATTCACGGCTCTGAGGAACAGGACCACAGCCACCAGTAGTGTCAGGGCGCCGAAATTGTGTGCCACGGCCACCTTGATGGGCACCATGAACACGATATTGCTCACGCCCAGCGCGAACTGTACCAGCAGCACGCCCCCGATCACGAGGCCGAAGTTGCGGAACAGCGTGCTGCGTGCCCGCTTGATGATCAGGACCGACAGCAGACCCACCACCAACATCGTGACAAGCGCGCCGAAGCGATGCATCACATGGATGGTCGTGCGCGCATCATTGGCGAGTACGCCGAATTCGTAATCCTCGCCATCGTGATCATGGCCGAAGAAGGTAAAGGCGTCGCTGAAATTCAGATGGTCGCGCCAGCCTTGCTCGCAGATGGGCAGTTCGGTACAGACGATGGCCGCGTAGTTGGCGGTGGTCCAGCCGCCCAGCGCGCTTTGCAACATCACCACCGCCAGTGCTGCAATCCCCAGCGGTTTGAGCACACGCACATCACAATCATTGCGGAACTGTGGCCAGTCGTACAGTTTGGCGGTGTGCCAGCACAGCAGGATGGCCGTCGTGAAGCCACCCATCAGGTGCAGCATCACAATGGTTGGCTGCAGGCCCATGGTCACCGTCCATTTGCCCAGAATGCCCTGCGCGATCACCAGCACCAGCAGCGTCGTGGGCAGACCCACACGCTGCAGCGGGTGCGCCCGGTTGCGCCACGCCAGAATGGTCAGCGCCAGAATCATCATGCCGAGAAAGCCGGCGAAATAACGATGCACCATTTCTGGTATGGTCTTGAAGGCATCGCGGTAGGTGCCTGGCTCCATCTCGTTGGTGCCGGATACATAGGCGTGTGCCTTGCGTACATCCATGTGCCCATAACAGCCCGGCCAGTCCGGACAGCCCAGGCCCGCATCGGTCAGGCGGGTCCAGGCCCCCAGAATAATGACGGTGGCGACCATCAGCACGGAAGCCACGGCGAGACGGCGTTGCCAGATCAACGAACGATTCACAGTCGACATATCAGGTTACCCTACCAGTGAGCCTTTCAGGGTGCGCTTCAGGTCATCACGAATCTTGTCGGCCTCCAGCAGTACGTCGTCCATGTCTTCATGGGTGGGATACCACATGAAGATCAGGCCGTCGGGGCTGATCAGGAAGATATGATGACTGGCGCTGTCGGAACTGCTGTCCATCGCGGGGAGGAGCAGAGTGTTGATCGTGTCGGCCGGGCCGTCGATCTCCACCATGCCGGCGACATTCTCGTCCAGGAATGCGCGCAACTCGGGGTTCGGGGGGGCGGTATGAATAATTAACCGGCTGACGCGTGAGGCATCGCGGTCCAGCGACCGTTCCAACTGGCGCATCAGATAAAAAAGACCGTTCTTGCAGGCGGTATCGCAGGTGCCATCGGCCACATAGCCCAGCCACCACTGACCGCGGGTGTTCCTGTTGGTGAAGGGCTCACCGTCGTGGGTCAGGCCGAGCTTGTCGATGTCGACGTGGGGTACGATCAGGGTTCCCTTGTTGAGCTTCGGCAGCTCATCGACGTTGATCAGAAAGCGGCCTGTCACGAAAAACGCGATGAAGACGCCGAAGATCAGCCCCAGTATTACGAAATTCTTGGTCCGTTCCTGCATGATTGACTCAGGCTTTCATTTGCGGATGGTCAGCGTCGCGGCGGCGAAAACTGACGGCGAGGAAAAAGATCACCACGGTGGCGGCCATGGCAAACCATTGCACGGCGTAGGCCTGGTGGCGCTCGGGCCCCATCACCGGGTCGTGCCAGACTCTTGGCAACTGCTCGCCCTGTTCGAGCGGCACGCCAGGGGCGACCCTCAGCTCGAACGGCGCCAATTCTACCCCAAGCAGCGGGGAAAGCACGTCCATTTCCACTTTTTGCAGTCGCAGGGGCCAGGACGGCTCGGACAGGTCATCTTCAGCCAGCACAAAAGTGCGCGGGCTGTAGACATAGCTTTGCCCCTGCACCGTGACCGGGCCGTCGATGGCGGGGATTTCCGGTAGCACGGCTCGGTCGCGCCCCCGGGGCAGCCAGCCACGATTCACCAGCAGCCACTGGCCCGCCTCGGTTTGCAGGGGGGTCAACAGGTGGTATCCGGCAACACCGTCGAGCATGCGGTTGTCGAGCAGGATGTTGTACCGGTTGTCGAAGTGGCCACGCACTTCCAGAGGATAGTTGTGCGGGTCGGCTTTCACGGCCAGCGAGGCCATCGATTGATAGCCTTGCTCAGCACGCGCAACCAGGTCGCTGGCCAGGGTGCGCTTTTCGTCCGCGCGGGAAAGCTGCCAGAACGCAGCCTGCAGGCACACGGCGGCCACCACAAGCGTGGCAAGAAAGCCGATCCAGCTTGGTCGAAACCTGCGTGCAGTCATGATCTCTGGCCCTTAAAATGGGCGCTCATTGTACACAAGGTAGGCGTTATGTGGTGGTTAAAGGTCCTGATCCTGCTTCTGGTCGCTGCGGCGGTGGTGTCGCTGTTCCGGGGGCTGGCGGCGCTGATGCGCAGTGATGGCCGTGACAAGGGCACAGCGCGGGCGCTGACCTGGCGAGTGGGCTTCTCGGTGGCAGTGTTTCTGCTGCTGGTGGTTTCGACCTGGATGGGCTGGATCGCGCCCCACGACGTGAACCCCACCCTGCGCGATGGCGTTCCTATCGAGCAGTCGGCTGGTGGTGGGGAGTAGGTGGCTGGACGGGGCGCTTCGTAGCGCGGCCTCGGTGCGGGGCAAGCCCTTCCAGAAGCCGCCGTAAATACATCCCTGTAGGCTTGCGTTCGGCTTCCTGCCTCACACACTTCTGGAAGGGCTTGCCCCGCACCGAGGCCTCAATTCAGTGCCAACCGTACGCTTGCCACTTCGCAGCGCGAAGCCCGGCAGGTTGGACGTCTTGCTCGTGGGAAATTCTGCCTGATGCCGGGCTTCGCTGCGCTCAGCCCAGCCTACTGGTTGAACGAAACTCTCGGTTGGCTGGAAGTTGTTAATCGGGCTGCACGTGACGGCCCTCGGGGGGCGGGTAAGGGTTTTCTGGACCTTCGAGAGGCATGGATGCCGAACGAGAGCTTACAGGGACGTACTTGCAGCGTGTCCAGAAAACCCTTACCCGCCCCCCGAGGGCCATAACCACCAGAATCCGAAGAATGGCAGAAACAAAAAAGGCGCCTCGAGGGCGCCTTTTTCAGATCAGTGCAGAGGCCTTACAGCCAGTACACCGTGATGAAGAGGAACAGCCACACCACGTCAACGAAGTGCCAGTACCAGGCCGCCGCTTCCCAGGCAAAGTTATTGCCGTCCAGGTGATGGTGCTTCACCACCCGGAAGAAAGTGACGATCAGGAAGATACTGCCGATGATCACGTGGATGCCGTGGAAGCCTGTCATCAGGAAGAACAGCGAGCCATAGATGCCAGCGTCCAGCGTCAGCCCCAGATCGCGGTAGGCGTGAACGTACTCGTAACCCTGCACGCCGGTAAAGATCAGCGCCAGAATAATGGTCGCACCCTGGAAGATCAGCGTCTTGCTGCGATCACCGGCCAGCAGGGCATGGTGCGCGATACTCAGCGTCACAGAGCTGGTCAGCAGGATTGCGGTGTTGATCATCGGCAGACCCCAGGCGCCCATGGCCTGAGTGGTGCGGCCATCCGGCGTGGTGGTGACGGGCCAGATCGCCTGGAAGTCAGGCCACAGCAGCTCATGGGTCATGGCGCCGATGCCTTCACCGCCCAGCCATGGCACGATCAGCCAGCGAGCGTAGAACATGGCACCGAAGAACGCACCAAAGAACATCACCTCGGAGAAGATGAACCACAGCATGCCCTGGCGATAGGAGCGATCCAGCTGATCGCTGTGCAGACCACCGATGGATTCCTTGATGGTGTCGCGCCACCAGCCGAACAGACAGCCGATAATCCACAGCACGCCGATGGTCAGGACGATGCCGCCCATGCTGCCTTCGTTGCCGCCGACGCCCGTGCTTTGCTGGATGAAGTTCGCGCCGCCGATAGCGATCAGGAACAGCCCCACCGAAGCGAGCAGCGGCCAGGGGCTGCTTTCGGGCACATAATATTGCGTTGTTTTCTCTGCCATGCCGGAATCTCCTGAAACCTGTTTTTAAGGCGCCTGGCGAGCGGCAACCTCGCCTGCACGTGCCCTTTCAGTAATATCGTAAAGCGTATAGGACAGGGTAATTGTCGTGACACTTCGCGGGATGGCGGGATCCAGATAGAAGATCATCGGCATCACTTCCTCGCCTTCAGCGACCAGTGGCTGCTGGTCGAAGCAGAAGCACTGCGTCTTCTTGAAATGCGGGGCCGCCTGTCCGGGTACCAGCGAGGGAATCGCCTGACCTACCATGTCTTCGCCGGTGCGGTTGCGCACCCGGAAATTGACCGCCTTGATCTCGCCGGGGTGGACGCGCACAGAGCGCTCCATCGGCTCGAAATCCCAGGGCATGCCCTGGGCCGAGCGGGTCACGAACTGCACCAGTACGCTTCTGTCCTCATCCTTTTGCATGCCCTCGGGCACCTCAACGATGGGCACACTGTTAGTGCGCCCACCGATGCCCAGGGCCTCGCAGACAGCGTAATAGAGAGGCGCCAGTGCGTAGGCGAAACCGAACATGCAGACCACCGCAATCATCAGCTTGGTGATGGAGCGACGGTTGACTCTGCTCAGTTTGTCTTCGGCCATGTTGCCCTCCTGTTACATCGAGGATGTATTTGAAAAACTTACTTCACTACCGGCGGTGTATCGAAGGTATGGAACGGAGCCGGAGACGGAACCGTCCACTCCAGGCCGTCCGCACCTTCCCACACTTCGTCGGTGGCTTTCTCGCCTTTCTTGAGGAAGCAGGCCTTGATCAGTACCCACAGCAGGAACAGCTGGGAAATACCGAACCAGAAGGCACCGATCGTGATCCACCAGTTGTAGTCGGCAAACTGCAGGGCATAGTCAGCGTAACGACGCGGCATGCCGGCCAGACCTACAAAGTGCATCGGGAAGAACAGCAGGTTCACGGAGATCAGCGAGCTCCAGAAGTGCACTTCGCCCCAGAACTTGTCGTACATCACGCCGGTCCACTTCGGCAGCCAGTAATACACGGCGGCGAACATGGAGAATACAGCACCGGACACCAGTACGTAGTGGAAGTGCGCCACGACGAAGTAGGAGTCGTGATACTGGAAGTCCACCGGGGTGATCGACAGCATCAGGCCGGACAGACCGCCGATGGTGAACAGGATCACGAAGGCGATCGCCCACTTCATGGGCAGTTCAAAGGTCAGCGAACCGCGCCACATGGTGGCTACCCAGTTGAACACTTTCACGCCGGTCGGTACCGAGATCAGCATGGTCATGTACATGAAGAACAGCATCCCGGCCAGCGGCATGCCCACGGTGAACATATGGTGTGCCCACACAACGAACGACAGCAGCGCAATGGACGCGGTCGCGTACACCATGGAGGCGTAACCGAACAGCGGCTTGCGGGCGAAGGTCGGGATGATGGCGGAGACCACACCGAACGCCGGCAGGATCATGATGTACACCTCGGGGTGCCCGAAGAACCAGAAGATATGCTGGAACAGGACCGGGTCACCGCCACCGGCGGCATCGAAGAAGCTGGTGCCGAAGTGACGGTCGGTCAGCATCATGGTGACCGCACCGGCCAGTACCGGCATCACTGCGATCAGCAGGAAGGCGGTGATCAGCCAGGTCCAGACGAACAGCGGCATCTTCATCATGGTCATGCCCGGTGCGCGCATGTTCATCACCGTCACGATGACGTTGATGGCGCCCATGATGGAAGAAATACCCATCAGGTGAACCGAGAGAATGAAGAAGTCAGTGGAAGCCGGGCCGTAGGTAGTGGACAGCGGCGCATAGAAGGTCCAGCCAAAGTTCGGTGCCGGCGGGTTGCCCGGACCAAAGGCGCTCATCAGGACCGAGCCGATCAGGATCGCGAAGGCGAACGGCAGGATCCAGAAGGACCAGTTGTTCATGCGCGGCAGGGCCATGTCCGGCGCGCCGATCATCAGGGGAATCATCCAGTTGGCCAAGCCCACAAAGGCCGGCATCACGGCGCCGAACACCATGATCAGGCCATGGGTGGTGGTCATCTGGTTGAAGAAGTCAGGGTCTACGACCTGCATACCGGGGTACATCAGCTCAGCGCGGATGACCATGGCCAGCAGGCCGCCCACCAGGAACATGGCGAAGCTGAACCAGAGGTACAGCGAACCGATGTCCTTGTGGTTGGTACTCAGAAGCCAGCGGCGCCAGCCGGTCGGGGCGTGATGCTCGTGATGGTCTGCCATGTTGCGCGCCTCCGTCAGTTCTGCACGTCGTCAGGTTGAATCAGATCGCCAGTCTCGTTACCGAACGCGTTACGCTGGTAAGTGATGACGGCGGCAATCTCCTTGGGTGACAGCTGCGCCCGGAAGGCGGGCATGGCGCCACGGCCCCGGAGCAGGATGTCGATATTTTCTTGTTGGCGGTCTGCGTCCATCATCAGGGCAGACTGCTGGAAGCTCGGGAACATGCCCTGGCCCTGACCCTGAGCACCATGACACATGGCGCAGGCGCGATCATAGATTGGCTTGCCCATCTCCATGGCTTCTTCGATGCTCGCAAACGGCGTCATGTCCGGACCGTCAGCGGCAGCCGCCTGCTGCTCAGCCAGCCACTCGGCGAAATCTTCCTGCGACTTCACTTTAACCTCGATGGGCATGAAGGCATGCAGACGACCGCACAGCTCGGCGCACTGGCCGCGGAAGGTGCGACCGGCCTGATCTTCCGGCACCAGGGTCCAGGCTTCGTTGACGAAGCCGGGGATGGCGTCCTTCTTCCAGCCAAAGTCCGGAACCCAGAAAGAGTGGATCACGTCATCGGCGGTGATCAGGAAGCGGACTTTCTGCCCGGCCGGGATGACCAGCGGGTTGTCTACTTCGATCATATAGTTGAACACGTCTTCGTTATCGCGGGTCAGGGGGACCCGCTCCTCGCCGACGCGTTCCTGATACGAGCCCACCGGGAACAGGCCGCCGCTCAGGATCGGGCGCTGCCAGACTTCCGGCGGGGTGGCCAGGTCACTGAAGAAGCCGACATTGATGTCGTTGTCGTCTTCATAGGCCAGATATTCGTAATGCCAGCGCCACTGGGAGCCGGTGACCTTGACGGTCAGTTCGGAATCGCCGGTGTCTTCCATGTTGATCAGCACGCGGGTGGCCGGGATGGCCATGCCGATCAGGATGAAGAAGGGAATCACCGTCCAGACCACTTCCAGCACCACATTTTCGTGGAACTTGGCAGGTACCGGATTCTTCTCCTTGCGGTGGGCGAAGACCGACCACATGATCAGCGCAAAAACGAGTATGCCGATCAGGGTCACGATGCCGAGAATGATCATGTGCAGGTTGTAGACGTCCTGACTGACTGCGGTAACCCCGGGACGCAGGTTGAGGTCAGATCGTTCGGTCCAGTCAGCAGCCGCTACGCCACTGAGCATCAGTGTCGTGAGCAGCGTGGCTGCACGGTGGAACAGTGTAGACTGCATTACGTAGGCTCCCTGTTTTCCCCAGCGGCTGCCTGGGCGGGCAGACGCTTGTTATCGCCGGTTTAGGTGCGGCACCTGGAAAGCGTTTCAGGATGATGCGTGTGGGACCCATGCCGGCCCGTGAAGAGGTCCCCGTGCCCCTTGGCGTGCTGCAGATCAGGGGATGATCATTTCTTCGCCAGGGAAGGGAAGTGCAATAAAATCAATCACCTGGGGAGCCAGGGGATGCGGCAGCACTGCCCGGGGTGCGGCAAATTGCCCCACGTTGCATTGTGGGCGCTAACTCTAGTCATTCGGGGGGGTAAAGTCCAGCCGAAGTGCAGGGTTTTGTGCTGGGTTTTCAGTCACCTGCGCCGGATGCTTGTGCTATGCTTGCCGCCTCGCAACACAGACGCCCCGGGAACACCGCAATGTCCAGCTCACGCCAGATCTATCGGGTCATCTTTCACAATCAGGCCCAGATCTACGAAATTTACGTCACCCACATCTATCAGAGCGACCTGCACGGTTTTATCGAGGTGGAGGAATTTCTGTTCGGTGAGCGGGCCAGCATGGTGGTGGACCCGTCGGAAGAGCGGCTGAAGGGTGAATTCGCAGGCGTACAGCGCTCTTTCATTCCCATGCATGCGGTGATCCGCATTGATGAAGTGGAGAAAGAGGGCGTGGGCAAGATTACCGACGCCGGTCAGTCCGGTAATATCCACGCGTTTCCCTTGCCCGTCGGGCCAGGTCCCCGGAGCGGTCGCTGACCGGGGTCAGGATGTCGATGACCACCCAGCTGTCCAGCACCAGGCGTATCACACAACCTTCCAGATAGATGTCCCGGGTGCCCCGTGCGGGTTGGCTGAGGCTGTTGGCCAGCCGCAGTGGCACATGGCGGCCGCGAGCCAGCAGGCCGGGGGGCAGGGGTTGCCTGAAGCGCACCTGCTGGAGCCATGCCGGGGGCTGGAAGCGCACGGCCAGGTACTGGCGGAACGTCTCCCTGTCCTGCGCGGTGAAGGCCATCATTTGCAGGCCATCCTGAAGAAGCTGTTGGCGCAACGGTTGATTGCCGCTGCGGTCGCGAACCTGTGCACCCATGATCGACTCTCCCTGCGATCCCGGCCCGGATGGGCCTGATGCCATTATGAGCGACCGATGGGTCGCCGGGTTCCGGTTGGGACAGTGAAAGCTGAAAAGTGTGCAGCAGGTCATGCCTGATCTGTGGCGGGCATCAACCGTGTGCGGGGCTCAGGCCAGCGTCAGCACGTCCACGACCTGGCGCGCGGGCAGGGTCAGTCGCACCACCTGATGGCCGATCAGCAGGTCCTGGTGGCCAGGGCTGTCGTGGCCCAGCGCGGTCTGGAGGACGGCCGGGAGGGTCCTGGCCGTGAGCAGGTCGCTGGCGTTCAGGAGGTCACCCCGTTGCAGCGGTGCTCGTCGGCCTGCATCGGCAAACACGGGGCCGCTGCGGGGCAGTTCACGCAAGCCGCTGCTCAACAGGGCACGTTCTCCGGCGCTGAAGCGAGTCGCCACCGGCGCATCACCGCCTTCAGCCTGTGCCGCCATGGCGCTCTGCAGCCCGCTGCCGTCGGTGCGCTTGCTGTCCGCCATCACAGGCTGGCCCAGCCAGGCCATGGCGGTAATGGCGAGAAGACTGTTACGGGCCAGCTTTTTCATGAGGGGGTGTCCATGCTGCGTTCAATGGGATTACCAGAAAGACCACAAAGCCCGCATCGGGTTCAACGTCGGCACTCAGGCCGGGGCGATCATGCGCAGGATCAGCAGGCTGATCAGCACCGTGAACAGGGTGGAGGCGAGGGTGCCGATAAGCACGTATTCGGCGAAGGCACGCTGGTCCATCTGCCGGAAACGGGCAAATCCCTTGGCGGCCAGCACAAAGGCAATCACGTTGTAGTTCTGGGCGGCCACCAGTACAGCGTACATCAGCCAGCGTTCCATCAGTCCGATCATACGGCCAGCGTTGTATTCCTGCCGGTCGATCACGGTATCGCAGGTTTCATCCGTATCGGCGTGGCGAGGGGCCAGGCCGGACCAGCGCAGCAGGCTCCGGATCGGCAGGTTGGCCTCGTGGGCGACCAGCAGGAAGCCCAGCAATATCCAGGCCGCGTGGTGCAAGGCCTGCGGCGTCAGTCCCGTGCTGGTCAGTAGCCAGGTCAGCAGCGGCCCGGCGGGCACTGATGATTGCAGTACCAGTGCGGGCAGCAGCACCAGCAGCAAGCCAATCAGGCGCCACTCGTTCAGTCCGCGCGCGGGCAGAAGGCGCTCGGCCCCCCAGAAACCCAGCAGGGTCAACGGCAGCAGCAGGGCCCACATGATCATCGAGGTGGAGCAGAGCAGAGCGGCGATGGCGAGCAGCCCGCACAGACTGGCAAGGGGAAGTGTGGGTAGTCGCTCGTCGTGGCGCAGATGGACCAGGCGACAAAGCAGGTAGATGATCAGAAAGGTGAAGACGGCCATGTCATGACACCTGTTGCAGTCGGCGGTTGATCAGCGTGGTAAATGTCTGGAACAGGTGGATGACGTGTTCCAGCTCGCCAGCGCGCATGTTCTTGTACACGGCCTGTTCACTCATGCCCAGGTGTCTGGCGATGGTCGGGACGCCCATGTCGTTCAGTAGCCCACTGAGCACAGCCAGTCGCGACGGTTTCCACTTGCGCAGGTGATGATTGAGCAGTCCCAGCGAACCCTCCACCAGGTCGTCCAGCAGATCGTCCAGCAGGGCACCGCCAGTCTCGCTGTCTCCGTGGACAATCGCCAGTACGCCGTCCGTTGTCTTGAGATGCTCGATGGCCTTGCGTGCAGCATGGAAGGCCGGGCCGTCCATGCCAATGGCCTGGTCGGGATTGATCGGTGTGTCCAGCGTCCCGGTCGCCAGCGCAAAGCGCAGCGTCACCGGGTGCATGGCAGACATCACGTAAACGATGTCGGCGAAGACGGTATCGCCGCGCAGCAGGACGGTCTGGAATTCGTCGCCCAGAGTAATGGTATAGGGTGAGGCCAGACGGTCTGGCGCAGCGGTGTTCAGCTGCATCAGCACCTCATGCAGCCGGGCTTGCGTGGCCTGGCGGTCCGGCAGGCGACGGGAGTCGCGGATGTCCGCAATCAGGACCAGATAAGGCGAAGGGTCGGGCGTTGTCATGACTAAACCGTATCGGTTTAATCAGGGAAAGTAAACCAATATGGTTTAGTGATTCATGCGCGAAGGACGGAGCAAGGAGATGGTGGCTACGGGTGGACTTGAACCACCGACCCCAGCATTATGAGTGCTGTGCTCTAACCAGCTGAGCTACGTAGCCATTTTGGAGAGCGCGAATTCTCCGGCAGGGGCGGTGCCCTGTCAAGCCCTCTCAGACGTTGAAACGGAAGTGGATAACGTCGCCATCCTTGACCACGTATTCCTTGCCTTCCAGACGCCATTTGCCCGCGTCCTTGGCGCCTTGTTCGCCGTTGCAGGCAACAAAATCGTCGAACGCGGTCACCTCGGCGCGAATGAAGCCCTTTTCGAAATCGGTGTGGATCACACCCGCGGCTTTCGGTGCCGTGGCGCCAACGGGCAGTGTCCAGGCGCGCACTTCCTTCTTGCCCGCCGTAAAGTAGTTATGCAGGCCGAGCAAGCGGTAACCACCGCGGATCACGCGGTTCAGGCCCGGCTCTTCCATGCCCAGGTCGGCCATGAATTCCTGTTTCTCGTCGTCGTCCAGTTCGGCGATTTCGGATTCGATCTTGGCGCAGATCGGCACCACCACCGCCTGTTCGCTCTCGGCCAGTTCGCGCACGGCGTCGAGCAGTGGATTATTGTCGAAGCCGTCTTCGTTGACGTTGGCGATGTACATGGTCGGCTTGAGCGTCAGCAGGTTGTAGGAACGCAGCCGTTTCAATTCATCGTCATCCAGTGCGACGCTGCGGGCCGGACGGCCTTCGTTCAGCGCGGGCAGCACCTTTTCCAGCACCACGACGAGTGCAGCGGCGTCCTTGTCCTGGCCCTTGGCGGCTTTCTGTGCACGCAGCAGCGCCTTTTCCACAGTTTCCATATCCGCCAGCGCCAGCTCGGTGTTGATGGTGGCGATATCATCCAGCGGTGCCACGCGGCCCGCCACGTGGACAATATTGTCGTCTTCGAAGCAGCGCACCACATGGGCAATCGCTTCGGTTTCGCGAATATTGGCCAGGAACTTGTTACCGAGCCCTTCGCCCTGGGAAGCACCGGCTACCAGACCGGCGATATCGACAAACTCCATGGTCGCAGGCAGTACCCGTTCAGGACTGACGATAGCGGCCAGTTGATCCAGACGCGGATCCGGCACGGGCACCACGCCGGTGTTCGGCTCAATGGTGCAGAACGGGAAATTCTGGGCTTCGATGCCGGCCTTGGTGAGGGCATTGAACAGGGTGGACTTGCCCACGTTGGGCAGGCCGACGATACCGCATTTGAAACCCATGGAGGTGCTCCGGTTGACCGAGGGCCGCAATGCTACTGAAAGTCGCGGGGCTCCGCCACCGGCGCGGGTCCGGATTGGCCCTGATGACGATTGACCGTGGCGCCCACGCCGTGGCGGTACGCTGCAGCGCTTCTAGACTGCACGCATACCTGTCAGGAGAGCTTCATGTCGGCGACACGCGTGTTGTACCAGTTTCCGATTTCCCACTATTGCGAGAAGGCGCGCTGGCTGCTGGATCACAAGGGGCTGGCCTATGTGGAGCGCAATCTGCTGCCCGGCCCGCACCGCTTGTTCACCCGCGCCCGGGCCGGGGTCAATACGCTGCCGGTGTTGCGTGATGGCAAGCGGCTGGTGGGCGATTCCACTCGGATTGCCTATTACCTGGACAAGTATTACCCCAACAACCCGCTGGTGCCCGATGACGCCGAGCAGCGCCAGCAGGTGATTGAGCTGGAGCAGCAGTTCGACCGCTATGGTGTGCATGTGCGGCGTTGGCTCTACGGTCAGTTGCTGGGGCGGCCGGAGGTGATGCAGGCCATGTTCGGGCCCTATCGCCTGCCGGGTATGGTGCAGCGCCTGCTGATGCCGGTGACGGAAAAGGGTGTGGCGCGGCTGTACCGCGTCAGCGCAGAGCCCGTCGCGCACTCCTTCCAGCGCCTTCAGGAAGGTCTGGCCCTGATTGAAAAACGCATTCAGGGTAACCCCTCTCGCTATCTGGTCGGGCAGCGCCTGACGCTGGCGGATATCACGGCGGCATCGCTGTATGCGCCCTTGTTCATGCCGCCGGGCACACCCTGGGATTTCCTCCCCGAGGCGCGCAGGCCTGCGGTACTGCGGGAACAGTCTGCGGTGCTGCGTGCGCAGTCGGCCGGCCAGTGGGTGATGCAGCGCTATGCGCAGGATCGTCAGGCCGGGGTGGTGCTGGCTGACGAAGCGATGGTGATGTAAGCCGGATCAGTTGGCGCGGAAACCGTTCAACTGGTTCATCGCCTGATCAATCTCGCCACGCACGATTTCACCGGTGTAGCGCAGTGCTTCGTCAATGGCGCGCTCGATCCGTTCCCGGTCTGCGGGGGCCGGTTTGCCCAGCACATGGGGGGTGACCAGGTCGGCGCTGCCGGGATGGCTGATGCCAATCCGCAGTCGCACAAAATCACGCTGATTGGCGTGTTTGCTGATCATGTCGCGCAAGCCGTTGTGCCCGCCGTGGCCGCCGCCCTTTTTCAGACGGATTACACCCGGCGGCAGGTCCAGTTCATCGTGGGCCACGAGTATCTGCGTAACGGGAATACGGAAAAAATTGGCGAGTGCGGCGGTGGCCTGGCCACTGCGATTCATATACGTCGTGGGGATCAGCAGACGAACGGTTTCGCCGCCGAAGGTGAAATGGCCGGTCAGGCCGAAATACTTCTTGTCTTCGGAAAGTGAAACGCCCTGGCTTCTCGCCAGGGCGTCCACATACCAGGCACCGGCATTGTGGCGGGTGTCCGCATACTGCGCGCCCGGATTGCCCAGGCCAACGATCAGTCGTATCGGATCCGCCACAGTCCTGCCTGTCAGTCTTCTTCGCCGTCTTCGCCGTCTTCTGCCTCGTCAACCGCACCGCCTTTCGGCGCGTGGACGGCGGCTACCGGCAGGTCATGGTCTTCGCCATGACTCAGGGCGACCAGCTCCACGCCTTTCGGCAGTTTCAGGTCAGACAGGTGAACCACCTGGTCCAGGGTTACCGCAGCCATATCGACTTCGATGAACTCCGGCAGGTTCTGCGGCAGACAGCTGACTTCCACTTCAGAGGCGTTGTGGTTGATCTTGCCGCCTTGCTGCTTCACGCCCACACACTTGTCTTCGTTGATGAAGTGCAGCGGGACCTGCATGGTGATCTTGTGGGTCTTGTCCACGCGCAGGAAGTCAGCGTGCATCGGCGTGCCTTTGGCCGGGTGACGCTGCAGGTCACGCAGAACGGCCTGCTGCTTCTTGCCATCGACATCCAGGGTCAGGACGTGGCTGTAGAACGCCTCATTTTCCAGTGCCTTGGCCAGCTCACGCAGTTCCAGGGTCACCATCTGCGGGGCCGTCTTGCCACCGTAGATGATGCCGGGAATGCGGGCTTCCAGACGACGCAGGCGGCGGCTCGCACCTTTCCCCACATCGCTGCGGCCCTCTGCATGCAGCAAAAATTCATTGCTCATGGGTGAATCTCCGGTATGTCCCTGACGGGCCCTGCGACCAGGCCTGCCGGGAGGTTTGGTTAAAAAGGGGGCGCATTATCTACTGGCACACTGCAAAAAGCCAGTGCTGGCGGGGCCGCAGGCCCCGCCCCGGGCGGCTCAGACCAGTTCGAGCCGGTCGAACATGGCAGACAGGGATTCCTCGTTGTTCACCCGGCGGATGGTTTCGGCCAGCATCGGCGCCAGCGACAGCACGCGAATGCGGCCGCAGTCCCGGGCGGCGGTGGACAGCGGGATGGTGTCGGTCACCACCAGCTGGTCCAGTTCGGAGTCCTTGATATTGCTGATGGCGGCGCCGGACAGCACCGGGTGGGTACAGTAGGCGACCACCTTCCTGGCGCCATGCTCTTTCAGGGCCTTGGCGGCCTTGCACAGGGTGCCTGCGGTGTCGACCATGTCGTCCACCAGAATGCAGCTGCGGTCTTCGACTTCACCGATGATGTGCATGACCTGGGATTCGTTGGCCTTCGGGCGGCGCTTGTCGATGATCGCCAGGTCGGCATCGTTGAGCTGCTTGGCCAGTGCGCGGGCCCGTACCACACCGCCCACGTCCGGGGACACCACCATCATGTCCTCGTAATTCTGGCGCTCGATGTCGGCCACGATCAGCGGGGTGGCGTAGACGTTGTCCACCGGAATATCGAAGAAGCCCTGAATCTGGTCAGCATGCAGGTCCACTGTTACCACGCGGTCGATGCCGACGGTGGTGATCATGTCGGCGACCACCTTGGCGGTAATCGGTACCCGGGCCGAACGCACCCGGCGATCCTGACGGGCATAACCAAAGTAGGGAATGACCGCGGTGATCCGGCCTGCGGAAGAGCGTCGCAACGCATCCGCCATGACCAGGATTTCCATCAGGTTGTTGTTGGTCGGGTTGCAGGTGGACTGGACGATGAAGACGTCCTTGCCGCGCACATTCTCGTGGATGTCGATGGCGACTTCGCCGTCACTGAAGGTGCCCACGTTGGCCGCGCCCAGCGGAATATTCAGCTGGCGCACCATGGCCTGGGCCAGTTCGGGATTGGCGTTGCCGGTAAAGATAACGAGTTTGGACACTGGCGCTCCCCGGGGATCGTGTCGGTTTCTGTTGTGTCTGGATAACACGACAACGCAGGGGGGACGCTGATGCAGGTAGCGGCGGGCCGGCGCTGTCGTAACCCGATCAGCCGGTGGGCGCCAGAGGCAGCCGTCGCCGGCATGATCTATCACGTGACTGTGAATTAGTGGCTGGGGTACCAGGACTCGAACCTGGGAATGACGGGATCAAAACCCGCTGCCTTACCAACTTGGCTATACCCCAACGCTAACCGTTGTCGCAGTGCGAAGCTGTGTGCTCATCCAGTGCCGCAAGCAGCGGTGAGCGATTGCAGCTCCGCGCGACGAAACCTGTCCAGCGCGGCGGCAGATTGGCCAGCACTGCTGTGCCGTTCTGCCGACTCGGCACGGGCGCAAAAATGCAGGCTCCGGTGCCGGTCAGGTGGCTCTCGCCAACTGCTTCCCTGAGCCAGTCCAGTGCATCAGCAATGGGCCTGAAAAGCCGCCGTACAACGGGTTCACAGTCGTTGCGAAAGTGCTTCCGGGTGCCCGGCTCAAGAAAGGCCGCTACTGTACTGACGGGGGTATGCCTTGTCAATTCCCGGTCATTGAATATTTGTGCGGTCGCGACGCTGATTCCGGGGTGTATCACGACATAGTCACAAGGCGGCAAAAGCACCGGCGTCAGCTGCTCACCGATCCCCTCTGCAAATGCCGTGTGGCCGTGCACGAACACCGGCACGTCGGCACCCAGTTGCAACGCCAGCGTGGCCAGTTCGGCAGGTTCCAGATTCAGTTTCCAGAGCCGGTTGAGACCGAGCAGGGTGGTGGCGGCATCGCTGGAGCCGCCGCCCACCCCGCCACCCGCCGGCAGTCGCTTGGTCAGTGTCAGATGCGCCCCCTGTGTGCAGCCAGTGTGTGTCTGCAACAGGCGTGCGGCGCGCCAGACCAGGTTGTCCTCCATGGGGCCCGGCACGTCGGGCGCGTCCAGCTGCAGAGCGTCTGCCCGGTGCAGGGTCAGGGTGTCGCCGTGATCCAGCAGCGTGAACAGGGTTTGCAGGGTGTGGTAGCCGTCCGGGCGGCGGCCGGTCACGTGCAGGAACAGGTTCAGTTTGGCGGGTGCCGGCAGCACCAGCGTGTCGTGCGCCGGTGTCACGGTTGTGGCACCCAGTGCTGGACAATCAGGGTAAAGCTGTCGCCATTGAGGTTGGCGCGTACCCGGTGTGGCAATTCCAGTCCTGCGACTCGCTCATGGCGGTCAAAACGCAGCGACCAGCCCAGTTGATCCAGCGTCACCAGACGGCCCTGATCGTCGTACTGCGGCGTGCTCTCGGCCCACGGCCAGGGCAGGCCGCGCACCCAGTAATACAGGGCATCCACGGGAATCATCAGGCCGGTCAGGTGCCAGGCCAGTGCGGCCGGGGAAGTGGCGGTCAGTTGCTCGCGGCCGGTGTCGAGCATGGCACTGGTGTCGTCCCAACGCAGTTCGGCACTGCCGAAACCCAGCGGGCCGGAGAAATGGATGCGGCCACCCTCGCGGCGCTGGCGCCAGTCGAGGCTGGCATTGCCACCGTCGCTGGCGGTGCGGTAACCCAGTCGGCCGGTGATGTTCCAGTGTTGCAGGTCTTCGGCGCGCTCGAAGTCATCGACCGTGACCAGCGGACGGGTCTGACACGCGCTGAGAAGCAGCAGATTGAATATGAAGAGCAGGGGCAGGGCGTTGCGGATCATGAATTCTGTCCGGTCAGTCGTTCCAGGGTGTCACGGACATGGCGTCCGTCGGGCTCGCGCTGCTGTGCGTCTTCCCACACGGCGCGAGCCTCATCCTGGCGGCCCAGCGTCCAGAGCACCTCGCCCAGATGCGCGGCGACTTCATTGTCCGGGTACATTTCATAGGCGCGTTTCAGGTAGGGCAGCGCTTCCTCGGCGCGCCCCAGGTTGAACAGTACCCAGCCCATGCTGTCCAGAATCGCCGGATTGTCCGGCTTCTGATCCAGCGCACGGCGAATATAATCGTAGGCTTCCTCGTGGCGGTCTGTCCGGTCTGTCAGGGTGTAGCCCAGCGCATTGAGCGCATCCGGATCGTCCGGCCGCTGCGCCAGGATAAAACGCAGGTCGGCTTCGGTTTGTGCCAGCTCGTCAATGCGCTCGGCGGCCAGGGCGCGGGCATAGCGCAACTCGATATTCTCCGGCAGGTCAGCCACCGCCTGATCCAGCAGGGTGTAAGCCGCCTGCGGGTCCTCGGTGCCGATCAGCTCCGCCTCGGCGGCATAGAGGGTGGGCAGATGCGCCGGGTAATGGTCGCGCAGGCGCGCCATGAGCGCCTCGCGTTCCGCAGAGCGGCCGCTCTCCTGATACAGGCGGGCCGCCTGCACCCGGGCACGCAATGCGATTTCCGGATCACGAATCGCCAGATAATGGTCAATGGCCTGATCGATATCGCCATCCTGTTCGGCGATCTGTGCCAGGAAGCTGCGGATTTCGTCTTCCCGGTAGCCACTGTCCATCAGCGATATCAGCACTTCGCGCGCCTGATCCCGGGCGCCATGTTCCATGCCGTACAGGGCCAGCGAGTAACGCAGGTCCGGGTCGTCGGGGTGTTGTTCGGCCAGGACTTCGAGCTGGCGGAAGGCGGCACGGGTCTGGCCATCCTGCAATAACAACCGCACATACAGCACACGGGCGCGGCGCGCCTCGGGGTAACGCCTTACCAGCCGTTGCATATGCCGCAGGGACTGGTCGCGGTGTCCGAGTTCGAACAGCAGACGACCCTTGAGCAGCAGCGCTTCTTCATGGTCGCTCTGGCGTCGCAGGGCTTCCTCGGTGGCGGCGAGTGCGGCTTCGGGATTGTCCTGCAATTGCAGGTGCAGGGCGCGGGCGTACCACAGCGGTGCCTGGTCCGGGTAACGGTCCGTCAGGCCCGCCAGCGCAGCCAGCAGGCGGGTGTTGCCCGCCGCATCCAGCCCCCGCGCCTGGGTAACCAGGCGTACCAGAGCCCCTTGCGGATCGCGGGACAGCAGCGTGTCGATATAGGTTGCGGCCGCATCGGTATCGCCCAGGCTGATATGCGATAGCGCCGCAATCTCCAGGGCGGTGGTGTCGTGCGGTGTCATTTGCAGCCAGCGTTCGGACAGCTCCAGCGCCAGCGCCGGTTCTTCCAGATAGGCCGCCAGGCGCGCAGCCTGACCGGTCACTTCCGGGCTGCGGGTGCGGCGTGCGGCTTCGGCATAATAGGCCAGGCTGACATCCAGACGATTGCGCTGGGCGGCCAACTCGGCCGCCAGCAGATCGGCCAGAATGGCGGTATCGTAAGGGGCATACACCGGGGTCGGGGCTGGCTCTGGTTCCGGCGGCATGGTGTCGGTGGCATGCCGGGCACAGCCGGTCAGGGCAAGCATCAGGGCCAGAGTGACAGGCAGGGCATAAGGCATGGTCGGCATTGCGGTGGGTAATCCGCTGGCAGAGAACGAGGGCCAATAATGGCACAAGGGCGCGCGGCTGCCCACCGTGCCTATTGGCGCTATAGTGGCTATGACATTGTTTTGGCGGGATAAATCCCGCAAAATGCGCCACCCAGACACCGTCCATTCCCAGACACCGTCCATTTCGGCACCGAGCGGGCATATCGGGCATGAAGCTACTCGCCACAGGCGTCAATCACACCACGGCCGAATTGGGCTTGCGCGAACGCCTGACGTTCCCCGAGGCGCAGATCCCGGCCGCTCTGGCGGATCTGCGCCAGCAGCCCGGGGTGCGCGAGGCAGCACTGCTCTCCACCTGCAATCGCACTGAAATCTATTGCCTGATCGATAGCGACGCGGCCACGGGCACCGGGCCGGATCTGGCGCTGTGGCTGGCGCGCTGGCACGGGCTGGAGACGGCACGTCTGCGTGAGGCGCTGTATCTGCATCAGGACGATCAGGCGCTACGGCACATGATGCGTGTCGCTGGCGGCCTGGATTCCCTGGTGCTGGGCGAGCCGCAGATTCTGGGCCAGATGCGTGATGCCTATGCCCGGGCCCATGAAAGCGGCGCGCTGGAAACCAGTCTGGCCCGTACCTTCCAGCACGTCTTCAGCGTCGCCAAACGTATTCGCACGGACACCGGCATCGGTGCGCATCCGGTGTCTGTGGCCTACGCGGCAGTGTCCTTTGCCCGGCATATTTTTGCAGACCTGCGGCAGAGCCGCGCACTGCTGATCGGCGCCGGTGACATGATCGAACTGGTGGCCCGCCACCTGCGGGATCAGGGCGTGGCCGACATCACCATCGCCAACCGCACCCTGAACCGCGCCGATGCGCTGGCCCGTGAGGTGCAGGGGCGTGCCGTGACGCTGGAAGAAATTCCCGTGGTGCTCGAGCGCACCGACATCGTGATTTCCTGTACCGCCGCCCCGGTGCCGGTACTGGGTAAGGGGATGGTCGAGCGCGCCTTGAAGAAGCGCCGCCATCGGCCGATCTTCATGGTGGATATTGCCGTGCCGCGAGATATCGAACCCGAGGTGGGCACCCTGCAGGACATATATCTGTACACCGTGGATGACCTGCACGAGGCGATCGAGGAAAATGTCCGGCAGCGTCAGGATGCGGCGGCTGAAGCCGAACGCATCATCGATCAGGCGCTGTCGCGTTATGCCCGCGAACAGCGTGAACTGACGGCGGTGGATACCCTGCGCAGCTACCGCGAGCAGGTGGCCGCCATGGGTGACGAAGAATTGCACAAGGCCATGACACAACTGGAAGCGGGCGGGGACCCGGCAGAGGTCCTGCGGCGCTTCCAGCATGCGCTGCTGAACAAGGTCATGCACCAGCCCAGTGTGCAGCTGCGCCGTTTTGCGGCGGAAAATCGCACCGAGTCCCTGTCCATTGCCCGCGAACTGCTGTTGCGTGACGACTGACCATGAAAGATTCCCTGCGCACCAAACTTGAACGCCTGTGCGACCGCCATGAAGAACTCTCGGCGTTGCTGTCTGATCCTGACGTGATCAATCAGCAGGGGCGCTTTCGTGACCTGTCGCGCGAGTACGCCGAACTGGAAGATGTGGTGCAGTGTTTTGCGGCCTATCGGCAGATCGAGACAACGCTGGCCGAAGCGGAGGCGATGCAGCAGGACAGCGACCCCGACATGCGCGCCATGGGGCAGGATGAAGCGCGCCAGGCCCGCAGTCGTCGTGAGGAACTGGAGACCGAATTGCAGCGCCTGATGTTGCCCCGGGATCCGCGCGACAACAGTAATGTTTTTCTGGAAATTCGTGCCGGCACGGGGGGCGACGAAGCCGCGCTGTTTGCCGGTGATCTGCTGCGCATGTACAGCCGCTATGCCGACAGCCAGGGTTGGCGCGTTGAACAGGTCAGTGCCAGCGAAGGCGAAATGGGCGGTTACAAGGAAGTGATCTGCCGTGTCACGGGCAATGGCGTTTATTCGCGGCTCAAGTTCGAGTCCGGCGCCCATCGTGTCCAGCGCGTACCGGCGACGGAATCCCAGGGGCGCATCCACACATCGGCCTGCACCGTGGCGGTCATGGCGGAAGCTGATGAACTGGAAGCCGTGACGATCCGCAACGAAGATCTGCGTGTCGACACCTACCGTTCTTCCGGTGCGGGCGGGCAGCACGTGAACACCACCGATTCGGCGGTGCGCCTGACGCACTTGCCCACGGGTATCGTGGTCGAATGCCAGGATGAACGCAGCCAGCACAAGAACAAGGCCAAGGCCATGTCATTGCTGCAGGCACGTATCTACGATGCCCAGCAGCAAAAACAGCAGCAGGACATGGCCGCCACCCGCAAGTCGCTGGTCGGCTCCGGCGATCGCTCCGAGCGCATTCGCACCTACAATTTTCCGCAGGGGCGGCTCACCGATCATCGCATCAATCTGACCCTCTACAAACTGGCTGAAGTCATGGAGGGCAGTCTGGATGATGTGCTGGATGCCCTGCAGGCCGAACACCAGGCCGAGCAGCTTGCGGCCTTGTCCGGGCAGGCGTGATGACGGCCAGCGTCGGCGAATTGCTGCGCGCCGCCCGGCAACGGCTGGACGGCCACAGCCCCAGCGCAGACCTGGATGCCCGCGTGCTGATGGCGCACTGCCTCGGCAAGCCGACCAGCTTTCTGTTCACCTGGCCCGAGCACATCCCCCGCGACAGCGAAGCACGGCAATTTCAGGAATGGGTGGCGCGGCGTGTTGCCGGTGAGCCGGTGGCCTATCTGATTGGTCGTCGCGAGTTTTACGGGCATGAATTTCTGGTGTCACCGGATACCCTGATTCCGCGCCCGGACACCGAACTGCTGCTGGATACGGTGCTCGACAGCCTGTCGGCGGATCGGCCACAACGCGTGGCCGACCTGGGTACCGGTACCGGCGCCATTGCCATCAGCCTGGCGCTGGCGCGCCCGGCCTGGCAAGTAATCGCCGTGGACACCAGTACCGCGATCCTCGACCTGGTGGAGCGTAACCGGCAGCGGCTGGGTGCTGGCAATGTGCAGCCGCTGCAATCCAACTGGTGCAGCCAGTTGCAGGGGCCCCTCGACGCCGTGGTCAGCAATCCCCCCTATATTCCCGACGATGACCCGCATCTGGAGGAGGGCGACGTGCGCTTTGAGCCGCGCACCGCCCTGGCCGCAGGCAGCGACGGGCTGGCGGATATCCGCATCATCGCCGCGCAGAGCCATGAGCGCCTGCGCGCCGGTGGACTGCTGGCCCTGGAGCATGGCTACGACCAGGGCGAAGCGGTACGGCAGATTCTGCATGATGCCGGATTTATCGGTATCGAAACCCGCCGTGACCTCGCCGGTCATGACCGCGTTACACTGGGCCGGACACCGCCCGGAGACACCGATGCTCAGTGACGACGCCCTGCTGCGCTACAGCCGCCAGATACTGCTGCCCTCGTTCGATGTGGAAGGCCAGGAAAACGTGGCTGCGTCCCGCGTAATGATTGTCGGCGCGGGCGGTCTGGGATGTCCGGCGGCCCTGTATCTGGCCGGAGCCGGCGTCGGCGAGATCGTGCTGGTGGACCCTGATACGGTGGAAGCCAGTAACCTGCACCGGCAGGTGGCCTACCGCGAAAGCGATATCGGCCAACCCAAGGCCCAGGCCCTGGCCGCACAGTTGATGGCCCTGAACAGCGGTATCCGGGTAGCGGCCTGGCCCCGGGCGGCTGACGCCAACTGGTTGGCCGAGCACCTGCCCGGCATGACACTGGCGCTGGACTGCACCGACAATTTCGCCAGCCGCGACCAGATCAATCGCGCCTGCCACCGGGCGGGCATCCCCCTGATCAGCGCTGCAGCCATCCGCCTGGAAGGCCAACTGGCGGCGTTCGATTTCCGCCGCCCGGACAGCCCCTGCTACGCCTGCATATATGGCGACGGCGCCGCCCCGGATACCCTGTGCAGCGAATCCGGCATTCTCGGCCCGGTGGTCGGCACCCTGGGTACCCTGCAGGCCCACCTGGCCTTGCGCCTGCTCACCGGCGCCGAGGTCGGCGGCACCTTGCATCTGCTGGACGCCACCACCCTGACATGGCGTACCCTGAGTCTGAAACGCGACCCCGCCTGCCCGGTCTGTGGCCACTGACGAGGAGTGCCTGCGATATGCCCGCCTGGATCCCCCTGCTGAAGATTTCCCTGCCGTATGTCACCCAGATCGTGACGTCCGCCATCCCGGCGTTCACTGCCGCCCGGATTGGCAAGCAGGACCCGTTGCTGGCACAGCAGATCGAGGAATTGCAGCAGGCCGCCACCCATAACGCCGAGGCCATACAAGCGCTGGCGACCTCACTGCAGGACACCGTCACCCGGATCAACGACGCCGCCGAGGTCCAGCGCCAGTACATCCAGCGCCTGCAGCGTCAACTCCACCTGACCACCGGCCTGGCCGCCGCTGCACTGCTGCTGGCAGGCGTCGCGCTTTTTATCTGAACACGCCGGTTACCGGCGCGCCCGGTCTTCGGCGATGACCTCCGCCAGCGCTTCATCAAAGTCCCGATTGCTGAAGCCCAGATCGCGACGGGCCTTGCTGTTGTCCGTCCTGATTCGGGCGGGCAACGGCACAGAGAGAATGGCCGGGCCTTTTTTCCGCGCCCTGACGACAGCGCGCAGGAAACTCGACAACTGATGCCCCTCGCCACCGACGTTGTAGGCCTGGTTGATGGCCGCATCATTCACTAGCGCCTGTGCGGTGGCGTCCGCCACATCCCCCGCGTACACCAGCGGAAAGCCGATACTGGGCAGCACCAGCACTGGCAATTTCAGCGCCTTGTAGACCATCGCCATGGTATTGGGATCACGGGCACCATAGACCCCGCTGGGGCGTACGGTGGTCAGTTGCAGATCCAGCTCCCGCGCCAGTTGCCAGGCGACGTCTTCGCTGATCTGCTTGCTGGCGCGGTAGGTCCCGCCCTTGCGTCGCTGGCCGTCCAGTTGTGGCCACTGTTCGTCCATCGGCTTGCGCAGCGACCAGCGGTAGATGCCGAAGGTGCTCACATGCACGATCCGCTTCACCCCGGCACGGTGCGCCGCCTCGAATACATTGCGGGTGCCCTCGACGTTGGCCGTCAGATGCGCCTCCCAGGCCCCGAAGCCCTTGCTGGCCACATACATGGCCGCATTGGAGATCACCGCATCGCAGCCCTGGAAAGCAGCTTCCAGCGCCGCCGGATCGGTCAGGTCCGCCTGGCGGAACTCAACGCCCTCATCGGCCAGAAAAGCCGCCTTGGACGGATTCCGTACCACACCGACCACACGCGCACCGGCGGCCAGCAGACTGCGGCACAGATAAACACCGATCATGCCGCTGGCGCCAGTGACGGCGATGGTCTTGCCTTGCAATCGTGGGGAAGATGAAGCCATGTCTGTGCTCCTTGACAGATTTCGGGGGGCTGGCAATGCCCCACTGTGCGTGCAAAGCCGACAGCTCACAATGGCCTGCGTCAGCGGCGCGTGAGCGCTTCGGCCACTTCTTCTGCGCTGGCCAGCAACTGCTGTCGAAAGCGACCGGGGGAAAGCGACAACACAACAGCGTTATACCCCGAAACCATGACAGGACACCTGCTTATGAAAATGGCCAATCCTTATCTGAATTTCAAAGGCACTACTGAAGCGGCGTTCAACCACTATCGCAGTATCTTTGGTGGCGATTTCACCGAGGTGATCCGCTACCGGGATTTTCCGGGCAACCCCATGGGTGCGCCAGAGGACAAGCTGGATGCGATTGCGCATATCGGGCTGCCGCTGGGGGGCGACAATATCCTGATGGGTACGGACGTGATCAGCGCGGAGCACACTGGGCGTTTTGTGGCGGGCAACAACTTTTTTATTGCGCTGGAGGCTGATTCGGAAGAGGAGGCGCGCCGCGTGCATGGCGCCTTGGCCGAGGGCGGCGAGGTCAGCATGCCGTTACAAGCCACCGAGTGGGCGAAGCTGTTCGGCATCTGCGTGGATGCGTTTGGTATTCAGTGGATGGTGAGCTTTACTTCCGTTCCTTGAGGTTGTGGTGGTTATGGCCCTCGGGTGGCGGGCATGGGTGTTCAGGACACGCCGTGAACCCGTCCCTGGGGGCTTGCGTTCGGCATCCATGCCTCTCGACAGTCCTGAACACCCATGCCCGCCACCCGAGGGCCGTCACGCGCAGCCCGCTCGTCAAGAGCTCGACGGGCTGCGGGCCGGGTTTCTCCAGAGAACCCGGACGCGGGCAGGTTTGATTTCGAGCAAGAACCACGCGTTCCGCTGGCTGGGTATCGGAAGACTGCTCTGAACGTGACGGCCCGAGGGGGCGGGTATCCCCTTTCAGGACCGTCGAGAGGCATGGATGCCGAACGCGAGCTTACATGGATGTACTTGCAGCGTGTCCTGAAAGGGGATACCCGCCCCCTCGGGCCATAACCACCCAAACTACGCTTCAGAGCGCGCGAATCTCACCACTGAGGTGCGGCTTTACGCCATCCGCGGCCAGCAGGCGAAAATCCAGCCCCGAGCCCTGCTTCTCCTGCGCGAACTTTACCGTCGCCGGAATAAACATCGGCAACTTGAATTGCACGTCCACGCTGAAACCGTTCTCCGGCAACTGATCGTTTACCTCGGCCAGGCAGCGCGCCTTGGACCACATCCCGTGCACGATCTGACGCTTGAAGCCGAACAGCTTCGCGGTCAGCGGATACAGGTGGATCGGATTGCGGTCGCCCGATACGGCACCGTATTGGCGGCCCATGCTGCCCGGGACCTTCCACTCGGTGGCATTCGTTACCGGCTCTGCTGCCCCCGGCTTCTTGCTGCCCTTGTCCTCACCCGTGCCACCGCCCCGGCGGAACATGGTGGATTCGCTTTCCCAGACCAGCTCGCCGCCGGTGCTGATATGCGTCAGGATCGAGAATTCGTAGCCCTTGGCCACCCGCGTGAGCTCGCCAAAGCGGCATTCCACATCCAGTTGCTCGCGCTCCTGGATACGGCGGTATTGCGTGATACGGTTGCGTACATGCACCAGGCCCATGGCGGCAAACGGGAAGTCCTTGTCCAGCAGCAGGCTCATGAACAGCGGGTGCGCGTGCAGGTGCGGATAGGTCACCGGCAGGTAGCCGTCGGCCTTGAAACCGCATACCTTGCGGTAAGTGGCCAGATGTTTCGCATCGAGCATGATATCGCTCAGGCGCACACCCTTGTTCGGCAGTTCCGGGTTCTTGCCGGGTTTCACACCGGCCCGCACCACGGCTTTGGCAAACAGGGGCAGCATGGCGGGCGCGTTGCGCAGTTCGCGAATTTCTGTGGCACTCATGGTGGCATCCTTGATGACGTCAGCAGGGTGAATTCAATGCAGGGCAGTATAGGCAAGCACAGGGGGAGGGTGGATTGGCCGAAGTGACGACCGACACGCGGCGCCTGCCGCGCTGGCACTGGGTAAATCAGGGCTTGTGGTTGCTGGTGCCCATGGCGTTATTGCTGGCGCTGCATCTGTCTGGGCGCCAGTGGAGCCATGCCGGCCTGGTGCTGGCCTGGCTGTTGCTGGCGGCGATCATGCAGGCCGGGCTGTGGCGCCGGGCCCTGAGCCGGCGGCAGGCGTTTCTGGCTGCGTATCTGCATGCGGACAGCCGTTGGCGCTGGCGCCTGCGGGGTGGGCTGCTGTTATGGCTGCGGCAGGCGGCCCAGGCGCTGGTGCTGGCGCTGGTGCTGGGTGTGGCAGTGGTGCGTTTGCAGCAGAACGGGTTCTGGTGGTTGCTGGCGGCGACCTTGCCGTTGATGGTGATTGTCCAGGGGGTATGTGAGCGCCTGCTTGCGCGGCATGCTGCGCCACGCTACCTGCCGGAGCTGGCCATGCGGGTTACGCTGGTTGCGCTGTTCCTGGTGCTGTTTGTGGTGGCGACGGTATTGGCGCTGCGCGTGGCCTACCCGGATTACACTGATGTCGGGCTGCGTCAGGCGCTGTGGCATGCGATGCAGGCCCAGTATGCACATAGCGCGTGGCTGGAGGCGCTGTTGCAGGCGGCCGCAGGCAAGGATGCACTGGTGAGTTGGCTCGGGCAGCAATATCTGCCCGGCAGCGGCAGCCCGATGCTGCGTATTGGCGGCTGGCTGGTATTGCTTGCCGCAAATGGCCTGTTTGTGTGGTCATACCTGGTGGCTTGCGCTGGCGCCCTGACGCTGGCGCGCCGTCGCATCGATCCCCTGACACGGAGCCCGTGATGACCGTGACCGCCTCGACCCCGGAAACCGCCGTCCCGGTGGTTCGTCTGCTGGCCTTGCTGGCCGGGGTGGCGGCGTTATGCCTGGTGCTGGTGCAGCGCGAAGCCTGGCAGGCGGCGCGCGATCCCGGCGCACCGGTGGTGGTGCGGGTGGGCGACGCGCACTATCAGGTGTCGCCGCGCCGTGCGGAGGAACTGGCGTTGCTGTCTGCGCTGCGTTTTGCCGAGGGCGAGGAGGCCGCGCGGGAGGCCGTGGCCCATCATCTGGATCAGTCGCTGGATCGCCTGTTTGCGGATTTGTCGGCCCGGTTGCCGGTGTTTGCTGACTGGTACTACTCCCTGGGCGGTGAGTATGCGCGGCTGTCCATGTGGGCGCTGGAAAAGGCCAGCCTGGCGGACGAAGGTTTTGTGGCCCGGCGTGCCGAGGCGTTGATCTTCGAGGCCGCCGACTTTGAAAACCGGCTGGAGATATTGCGTGTTCAGGCGGACGCGCGCCTGCTGCGAGCGGCCCGTGAAACGCGGGAACACTGGTTGGCGGAAATGCTCGACCTGCTGGACGCCGACCGGATGCCGGTGGCGCCGTTACCGGATACCGAGACCCTGGCGCTGGATGAGCTGACACAACAACTGACCGGGTACGGCAGCCCGGAATTCATTGCCCGGATGTCACTCAGCAGCGCGGCGGCGGTGGGTATCGCCGCCGGGCCGCTCATCTGGCGTGCTGCCAGCCGCCGTGCAGCGGCCACCTCAGGCCGGGCTGTGGCCGCACGGGGGGCAGGCCGCGGCGCAGCCCGGGCCGGTACGGCAGCGGCGGGTGGTGCCACCCTGTGTGCGCCCAGCGGCCCCGGCGCCCTGGCCTGCGCGCTGGTGGCCGGTACCGCCGGTTGGTTGGCCACGGACTGGGCTCTGCTGCGTCTGGACGAAGCGCTGAATCGCGATGAACTGGAAGCGGCCCTGCAAAAGAGCCTGGATGAAATGCATGAGGAGCTGCGCAGCAGCCTGATGCGTGCCTACGACCGGGTGCTGGACGAGCAGTACGGCGCCATGCAGACCGATATCCAGCGCACCTTCCGACCTCTCTGAGCCGGGCCGGTGTGTTGTCAGGGCTGGCTGCGCCAGCTGGCGGCGCCGAGGAAGATCAGGCGCAGCTGCTTCTCTGCCACGCGGGCCAGGAAGGCCTCCTCCGCGCGGTCGTCCACCGGGATATCCAGAATCTGCTCGGTCAGGGAGGTCATGTTGTTGACCACCAGGGACGCCATCATCTGCAGATCTTCGGCGCTGACCTTGGCCAGAAACGGAATGCGGGACAGGTCAGTGGCCAGTTCACTTGTGAACAGTCGTATTTCCTGACGGATGGCGGTGCGAATGGGTTGGCTGCCGCTGAAGCGTTCCTTGGCCACAAACTGGAAATGTCGAGCGTTATCACGCACATAGCGCACGTAAGTCTGCACCGAGGTGCTGATGACCTGCTTCTGGGGTAGCCCCACGGCGCGTACATCGCGCATCAACTGCCGCAAGGTACGGAAGGATTCGTCCACCAGGGCCAGCCCCAGGGCATCCATATCGGGGAAGTGCCGATAGAAAGCGGTGGGCACCACGCCCGCCTTGCGGGCCACCAGTCTCAGCGATAGCGCTGTAAAATTGTCTTTCTTTTCAACAAGTTCGAGTGCTGCATCCAGCAGCGCCCGGCGTGTGCGCCCGCGCCGCGGGTCGCGTCGGGTTTCCCCTGTCTGGTCCATGTGCCGTCCGCTGTTCGCCCTGATCTGTGTACGTCATTGTCCCCGCTCTGCCCCCGCAATAAAAGCATTCCCGGGTGTTCACTTTATAACCTAATGATATATATAGATAAAAAATAACTTTGTGTACAGGTGTTGACATTGGTGGGGCCGCAGAAATAAAGTGCACGCATGTTCACAACGCAGATTGAGGAACCCTCCATGCGTGGCACAGGATGGAAACTGCTGGATAACCCGATTACCCGCGCGATGGCGTCACCGCTGTCCGTGGATGATTACCTGACCCAGTTCAACCCGCTGTGGTCCGTGGCCGAGGTGCGGGGCCGTATCGAGCGGGTAGAGCGGGAAACGGCGGACGCCGTGACCCTGCACATTACGCCCAACGGCCACTGGCAAGGGCACCGTGCTGGCCAGCACCTGGTGCTGGGGGTCGAGATTGAAGGCGTGCGTCACAGCCGCTGCTTCTCCATCTCCTCTGCACCGGCGGATGCGGGCATCACGGTCTCGGTAAAGCGCAACGGTCAGGGTCTGGTCAGCAACTACCTGGTGGATCAGGCCCGCGCTGGCGAGATCCTGCATCTGAGCCAGGCGCGCGGCGAGTTCCTGTTGCCCGAGGGGAATGGCCCGCTGCTGATGATCAGCGGCGGCAGCGGTATCACCCCGCTGATGGCCATGCTGCGCCAGTGCGTTCGTGAGGGGCAGCAGCGCGATGTGGTGTTCCTGCATTACAGCAACAGCTACATCGACACCCTGTTCCGCGCCGAGCTGCGTGCCCTGGCCGAGCGGTTCGAGTGGTTGACCCTGATTCAGGTGGTTAATGAAGGGGCCCCGCTGGCGGGTGACCGCCGTGGCCTGTTCAGCGCGGAACAACTGGTTGAACTGGTGCCGGATTACGCAGCGCGTACGCCGCTGCTGTGCGGTCCGCCTGCCCTGATGGAGCGGGTCAACGCCGCCTTCGAGCGCGCCGGGCTGGCAACGCCTGCCCAGGAGCAGTTCCAGGTCAAGGTCAGCAGCGCAGCCGGTGAAGGTGTGGTGCTGTTCAGCAAGAGTGGTCGCGAGGCTGCAGGTGACAGTGCCGGCAGTCTGTTGGAGTTGGCCGAGCAACAGGGCCTGAATCCGGAATCCGGTTGCCGCATGGGTATCTGCCATGCCTGCAAATGTCACGTCAGCGAAGGCCGGGTGCGCGATCTGCGCAACGGTGAAGTGCGCGACGTGAAAGACGAAGACATCCAGCTTTGCGTGCACGCCGCCGCCGGCGCCGTGCAGGTCGAGCTCTGATACGAACCCACTGACCAGGAGGCTCATGATGAACGCCGCCGTCAATGCAATGCCGCAAAACATCACCCCGAAACGTGGCTGGCGCCACCTGAGTGCCGAGCAGGTCGAGGCCTTCGGTGCCGAGCTGGACGCCCTGCGCAAGGAAGTCATGGCTGATCTGGGTGAGCGCGATGCGCGCTATATCCGCCGCATCCTCAAGACCCAGCGCTATTCCGAAGTCGCGGGTCGGGCGCTGCTGTTCGCCGGCTTCCTGCCGCCCGCCTGGATTGCCGGGACCGCGCTGCTGTCGCTGTCCAAGATCCTGGAGAACATGGAGATCGGCCATAACGTGATGCACGGCCAGTGGGACTGGCTCAAGGATCCGGCGCTGAACTCCATGACCTATGACTGGGACAACACCTGCCCGGGCGACCAGTGGAAGCATTCGCACAACTACATGCACCACACCTTTACCAACATCGTGGGCAAGGACCGGGATGTGGGCTACGGCATCATGCGCTTGTCGGACGACCAGCCGTGGAAGCCGCAGTATCTGTTCCAGCCAGCCTATAACTGGATTCTGGCCGCCTTCTTCCAGTGGGGTGTGGCCCTGCATGATGTCGAGTTCGAGCGCATCGGCCGTGGCAAATCGTTTGCCGAGGCGCGCAAGCAACTGAGCGGTATCTGGAAGAAAGCCCGCAAGCAGGTGTTCAAGGACTACCTGCTGTTCCCGGCCCTGGCGGGTCCCGGCTTCGTGTTTACCCTGGCCGGTAACGTCACCGCCAACCTGATCCGCAACCTGTGGGCCTATGCGGTGATCTTCTGTGGCCACTTCACCGAGGGCGTGGAAATGTTCTCCGAGGAAGAGGTCGAGGGCGAAACCCGCTCGGAGTGGTATCTGCGCCAGCTGCTGGGCTCCAGCAACCTGGAAGGCGGCCGCGCGTTCCATATCCTGACCGGCCACCTGAGTCACCAGATCGAGCACCATCTGTTCCCGGACATGCCGGCGCACCGTTACGCCGAGATCGGGCCCCGGGTACAGGAGATCTGCAAGCGTTATGGCCTGCAGTACAACACCGGCAGCCTGCCGCGCCAGTTTGGCACGGTACTCAAGCGTATCCATCGCCTGGCGTTGCCGGGTCGTCGCCGGGCGGCGGCGACCGCCTGAGGCCCTTTGCCAACACCTTGCCCGGTGCCGGTTCCGGCGCCGGGCAAGGCTGTGCTAATCTGCCAACTGATACTGAACTGTCAGGATAACAAAGCAGGATGGCAGAACTGACCGACTCCGGGGTATTGCTGCGCATGGCCTACAAGGGCATGCAGTCCGCCGGTATAGATGCCGATGCGGTATTGCAGAAGGTAGGCCTGAATGCGTCAGTCATGGGCCAGCCGGATCTGCGCACCCCCCATGATGCCCAGGAATGGTTCTGGCAGGCCGCCGAAGAGGTGTCCGGCGACCCCCATGTGGGTCTGCATCTGGGTGACCATATCCCGATCTTCAAGGGCCAGGTGCTGGAATATCTGTTTCTCAGCAGCCCGACGTTTGGTGAGGGGCTGAAACGGGCCCTGAACTACCAGCGTCTGTTGTCGGATGCCGCGCAAGGCGAGCTGGAAGAAGACGACGACACGGTGCTGCTCAAGCAGATGTTCTGGAGCCGCCGCCTGCACCACTTCAACGAGTGCGGCATGGTGGGGGTGATCAAGTTCTTCCGGTTCGTGACCGACGGCGCCTTCGAGCCGTTGCAGATCAGTTTCAAGCATTCCGCCCATGCCGACATGCAGGAATACCAGCGGGTGTTCGGTTGTCCGATCCTGTTCGATCAGCCGCACACAGGGCTGCGTTTCTCGCGTGAGGTGATGGCGTTGCCGTCGGCACACCATGAGCCGGAATTGCTGCGTCTGCATGAGCAGTTGGCCATTGAGCAGGTGGCGCGGCTGGAGAAGCAGGATCTGGTGGCGCAGGTGAACCGGCTGATCGCCGAGTTGCTGGAGTCGGGGCATGCCAATCTTGAGGATGTGGCGGCGCGGCTGGGTATCAAGCCTCGGCAGTTGCGCACGCGACTGGCGGATGCGGGGACCAACTTCAATCAACTGGTGGCGGATTACCGTTGTCGTCTGGCCAAGCGTTTGCTGGGCGGGACGGAGGAATCCATCGACGAGATTGTCTATCTGACCGGCTTTTCGGAGCCGAGTACCTTCTATCGTGCGTTCAAGCGTTGGGTGGGGATGACGCCCATCGAGTATCGCAAGGCCAAAAGCGACGAGTGACGGGTCAATCACCACAAAAAAGGCGAGCCAGAGGCTCGCCTTTTTTTGTTCCGAAGGTGCGCAGTCGTGTCAGGCGCCGATCAGGCTCTGCCCGCACACGCGGACAATGTTGCCGCTGACGCCCTGGGAGGCCGGGCTGGAGAAGAACGAGATGGTCTCCGCCACGTCCACCGGCTGGCCGCCCTGGTTCATCGAGTTCATGCGACGGCCCGCTTCACGGATGGCAAACGGAATGGCCGCGGTCATCTGTGTTTCGATGAAGCCCGGCGCCACCGCATTGATGGTGATATGGCGCTCGGCCAGTTGCGGTGCCATGCCCTGCACCATACCAATCACGGCCGCCTTGGAGGTGGCGTAGTTGGTCTGGCCCATGTTGCCGGCGATGCCGGAAATGGAACTGACACAGACAATGCGACCGCCTTCGTTGAGCGTCTTGTCATCCAGCAGTTGCTGGTTGATGCGCTCCTCGGACGCGATGTTGATGTCGATCACCATGTCCCAGAACTTGTCCGGCATGCCCGCCAGGGTCTTGTCGCGCGTTACCCCGGCGTTGTGGACGATGATGTCCAGGCCGCCCTGGGCCTTGGCCGCGTCGCTGATCAGCTTCGGCGCTTCAGCGGCGGTAATGTCGGCTTCCAGAGCGATGCCGTTGATCTGCTCGGCGACCTGCTTCAGGTCATCGGCCATCGGCGGGATATCCAGCACGATGACCTTGGCGCCATCGCGGGCCAGCACCTGGGCAATGGCGGCGCCGATGCCCCGGGCTGCGCCGGTCACCAGTGCGGTCTTGCCCGCCAGGGGCTGCTGCCAGTTGAAACCGGCGCTGTCGAAGGTGGCGGCGCCGACATGCACTTTCTGGCCGGACACATAGGCCGCCTTGGGTGACAGGAAGAACTGAAGCGGGCTGGCCAGCTGGCTCTCGGCGCCCTGATCCACATAGACCAGATTGGCGATGGTGCCTTTTTTGGATTCCTTGCCCAGGCTCTTCACCAGGCCCACCAGACCGCGCTGGGCAATGCGCTGCGCCAGATCGCAGGTTTCCGGGGTGCGGCCGATGACCAGGATGCGGCCGCACTTGTCCATCTTGCGGATCACCGGGTTGAAGAAGTCCCAGATGGCACGCAGTTCGGCGGTATTGCGGATGCCGGTGGCGTCAAAAATGAGGCCCTTGAACTTCTCGCCGTCGTCGCGCTCCGGTGCGTAGCTGGTGACGCTCTCGCCGCTGGTCCTGGCCGCCGCCTGTACGTCCGCTTCGGCCGCCGCGCCGGACAACGTATAGACACTGGCCTGGGGGGCACCCTTGAGGGTGCTCAGCACGGTTTCAAAGGCGCTGCCACCGGCGGCGCCGCCGAGCACGACCTTGCCCTTGATGAAGGAGGTTTCGCCCGGCTGATGGCGCTCGAGCATCACCGGGATCGGCAGATTCAGGGTGCTGAAGACCTTCTTGCCCACTGCGGAGTTGGCAATAGCCTGATAGACGTCGCTCATTATCCTCACCTTGACTGTAAGTTCGGGATGTACCTGATGGGCCGCACCATAGCATATCTGGCCGGGCGCCCGGGAAAAGTGGCGCTATTGAAGCACCCCGGGGCCGCATGGGTATTGACCGGCCACAGAGGCGTGAAGGGCGGTGCAGCCAATGAGCGGCGCTGGCTTGCCGCTAGACTGCCGCCAGTCTTTTGTATAGCTTGACCGCTTCACGCGCCCATCTACGGAGGAATCACGATGCTGGCAGGAAAGAGTGTACGCAAGGTCGCCATTGTCGGTGGCAACCGGATCCCGTTCGCACGCAGCAACACCGCGTATTTCGGCGTTTCCAACCAGGAAATGCTGACCGCTGCCCTGCAGGGTCTGGTGCAGCGCTTCAACCTGAAGGGCGAGCGCCTGGGTGAAGTGGCCGCTGGCGCCGTGATGAAGCACTCGCGCGATTTCAACCTGGTGCGCGAAGCCGTGCTGGATTCCGGCCTGGCGCCGGAAACCCCCGCCTACGACCTGCAGCAGGCCTGCGGTACGGGCCTGGAAGCGGCGATTCTGGTCGCTAACAAGATCGCCCTGGGTCAGATTGATGCTGGCATTGCCGGGGGCGTGGACACCACCTCCGACGCGCCGCTGGGGGTCAACGACGAGAAGCGCAAGGTGTTCATGGCCATCAACAAGGCCAAGACCACCGGCGAGAAAGCCAAGCTGGCGGTCAAGCTGCTGAACCCGAAATGGTTCCTGCCGGACATCCCGAAGAACGCTGAGCCGCGCACCGGTCTGTCCATGGGTGACCACGCCGCCGTGACCGCGAAAGAGTGGAGCATCCCGCGCGAAGATCAGGACCAGCTGGCGCTGGCGTCACACCACAATCTGGCCAAGGCCTACGACGAAGGCTGGCAGAAAGACCTGATTTCACCGTTCAAGGGCCTGGAGCGCGATAACAACCTGCGAGGCAACTCCACTCTGGAGAAGCTGGCGTCCCTGAAACCGGTGTTCGGTGGTGAAGACGGCACCATGACCGCCGCCAACTCCACCCCGCTGACCGACGGCGCCTCTGCGGTACTGCTGGCGTCGGAAGAGTGGGCCAAAGAGCGTGGCCTGCCGGTGCTGGCGTATCTGACCCTGGGCGAAGCCGCCTCGGTGGATTTCGTGCAGAAGAAAGAAGGCCTGCTGATGGCCCCGGCCTATGCCGTGCCGCGCATGCTGGAAAAAGCCGAGCTGACCCTGCAGGACTTCGATTTCTATGAAATCCACGAAGCCTTCGCCTCGCAGGTACTGGCGACCCTGAAAGCCTGGGAAGATCCGAAGTTCTGCAAGGACCGCCTGGGTCTGGACAAGCCGCTGGGTGCCATCGACCGCAGCAAGCTGAACGTCAAGGGCAGCTCTCTGGCCGCCGGTCACCCGTTCGCCGCCACCGGCGCGCGGATCGTGGCCAATGCCGCCAAGCTGCTGAACGAAAAGGGCAGCGGTCGTTGCCTGATTTCCATCTGCGCCGCAGGCGGCCAGGGCGTCGTGGCGATCCTGGAAAAGTAAGTCGACAAGTAAGTCCTTCGGCGGCGGTGCGAAAATCTATCGCACCGCCGCCAGCATCAATCGCACCGCCTCTTCACTGACTTCTTCCATGTCCCGCCTGTCCACATAAATGCCATCGTTGAGCAGCTTGCACAGCCCGTGCAGGGTGGCCCAGCTGGCTTGTGCCAGACGAAGCGGCTTGCTGCCCTCTGGCAGGGTGCCGTGTTGCAGCAAGCCCGCGATGCGATCGGCATAGTGGCGGAAGGCAGCGAAGGCGGTCTCGCGCAGGGCATCTGTCGGTTCACCGCTTTTCCACAACGGACGTCCGAACATCAGCTCATAGCGTTCCGGGTGATCCGTGGCGAAGCGCAGGTAATCACGGACAAAATCACGCAGCCCGTCGGCGGGGTCGTTGCCTGTGCCCAGGCGGGCGTTATCAATCATGGCCTTCAGTGCGCGAAAGCCTTCCTCGGCCAGCGCACTGAGCAGGGCGTTCTTGTCGCGAAAGTGATGATAGGGCGCCATGCGGGAGACCCCGGTGCGCTCGGCCAGCTTGCGCAGGCTCAGACCGCTGATGCCGTCTTCACGCAGCAGTTGATCTGCCTCGCGCAGCAGGGCGGCGCGCAGGTCACCGTGATGATAGCCGGGTTTGTCGGGATGGCTGGCCATGGCGTGTCTCGTGTGTGTCCTTTTGAGTCTTGACACCGTCAAGATAGCCTCTTATCTTGACGGTGTCCAGTTACCCCGTTGATGAGGTTTGCCATGACTGCCGCCGCCCAGACTGCCCGTTCACCCTATCCGCATATGCTCGCCCCGCTGGATCTGGGATTCACTACGCTGAAAAACCGGGTCGTGATGGGTTCCATGCACACCGGGCTGGAAGATCGTATCTGGCACCGCCGCAAGCTGGCGGAATACTTCGCGGAGCGCGCGCGGGGTGGCGTGGGCCTCATCATCACCGGCGGCTTCAACCCGAATCGCAAGGGCTGGTTCTATCCGTTTTCCGGCGGCATGTTCAACATGGCCGACGCGCTCAGCCACCGTGGTGTGACCAAGGCGGTGCATGACGCGGGCGGCAAGATCTGTCTGCAACTGCTGCACGCCGGGCGTTACAGCTACCATCCGTTGTCCCGTTCGGCGTCGGCGATCAAGTCGCCGATCAATCCGTTCAAGCCGAAGGCGATGTCCACCCGGGAAGTGAAGCAGACCGTGAAGGATTTTGCCCAGGCGGCGAAGCTGGCCAAACGCGCCGGTTATGACGGTGTCGAGATCATGGGCAGCGAAGGTTATCTGATCAATCAGTTCTTCGCAGCGCGCACCAACCAGCGCACCGATGAGTACGGCGGCAGCGCCGAGAACCGGCGCCGGTTTCCACTGGAAATTGTCGAAGCGACGCGCAAGGCCTGCGGCAAGGACTTCATCATCATTTTCCGATTGTCGGTGATGGAACTGGTGCCTGGCGGTGCCACCAGTGAAGAGATTCTGGCGCTGGCGCGCGGGCTGGAAGAAGCCGGTGTCGATCTGATCAACAGCGGGGTGGGTTGGCACGAAGCGCGGGTGCCCACCATCGTGACGTCAGTGCCGCGTGCGGCGTTTGCCGAGGCTACGCGGCGGGTCAAGGAGGTGGTCTCCGTGCCGGTGATTGCCTCCAACCGCATCAACACGCCGGATGTGGCCGAGCAGATTATCGAAAGCGGCCAGGCCGACATGGTGTCCATGGCGCGGCCGATGCTGGCGGACGCGCATTTCGTCAACAAGGCGGCCGAGAATCGTGCCGATGAAATCAATACCTGCATCGCCTGCAACCAGGCGTGTCTGGATCATACTTTCCAGCTTAAACGCGCCTCCTGCCTGGTCAATCCGCAGGCCTGCTATGAAACCGAACTGGTCTATCTGAAAACGAAAAAGCCGAAGAAAGTGGCCGTGATCGGCGCCGGTCCGGCGGGTCTTTCGGCGGCCACGGTGGCGGCGGAGCGCGGCCATGATGTGACCCTGTTCGAAGCGTCCGACCGTATCGGTGGCCAGTTCAACATGGCAGCGCGTATCCCGGGCAAGGAAGAGTTCTGGGAAACGATTCGCTACTTCAGCAAACGTATTGAACGCACCGGGGTGAAGCTGGTGCTGAATCGTCGCATTGCCGAAGGTGACCTCGAACAGGAAGGCTTCGAAGAGATTATCGTGGCCACCGGTGTCACACCGCGTCGCCCCGCCATCGAGGGCATTGATCATCCGATGGTGCTGTCCTATGTCGATGTGCTGCTGGGCAAGGCTACGGTGGGCCCGCGGGTGGCCCTGATCGGTGCTGGCGGGATCGGCTTTGATGTCGGGGAGTTCCTGGCGCATGACCACGGCGCGCCGCAGCCGCAGCCCCTGCATGAGTGGGCGCGAGAGTGGGGCGTGGACTTCAACTCCGATGCACCGGGCAATCTGGAAAAGCCGGAACCGGTGCCCTCCGCGCGCCGCATCTACCTGCTGCAACGCAAGGCGTCGTCACTGGGCAAGGATCTGGGCAAGACGTCCGGCTGGGTCCACCGCGCGACCTTGAAGATGAAAGGCGTGGAGATGATTGGCGGTGCCCGTTATGACCGCATCGACGATCAGGGGCTGCATATTACCGTGGGTGATGAAGCGCATCTGCTGGAAGTGGATAACGTGGTGATCTGTGCGGGGCAGGAATCACTGCGTGAGTTGTACCACGAGCAGGCGGCGGTGAAGTATCATCTGATCGGCGGCGCGAATGTGGCGGCGGAACTGGATGCCAAACGCGCCATTCGCGAGGGGGCTGAACTGGCAGCGCGGCTTTGAGTCCTGCCGTTCGTCAGTTGCAGTACTGGCCGTAGCGCCCCAGAGCGCGGGAGCCGGAGCGGTCCACCATGTCCACCCAGACCGTCAGCGGTTCCTGGGTGCGGCGGTTGGTCATGTCGGCAAAATCGCTGGACGGTAGCGGGCCGCTTGATTCAAGGCGGTCCCCGGCTTTGGGGGCCTCGCCACGAATCAACTTGAGCAGTACCTGGCCCTGTCCGGTGTTCATCATGATATAGCCGCATTCCTGACCGCTCAGGATCACGGTGCCAGCACGGCTGGCCTGCGCGGTGCCAGCGAACAGCAGCAGCAAGGCCATGGCGCCGACGAGCAGGGGAGAGGGCATGAGGATGAATCTCCTTGTTTTATGGCGTCATTGTGACGTGAACCGGTGCCTGACGCAAAGCGCCACTCAGCGGCGCAACGGCAGCAGCCAGTAGAGCACTGCCAGTACATAGACCATCACCAGCGTCCATTTTCCCAGTGAGCAGAGCCAGCTGAGCCGTGCCAGCCCATCGGTAATCAGCAGAGGTTCTGCCAGAAAGACCCGCTGCACGCTGTTTTCCATCACATCCAGCAGCCCGGAGAGCATCGGCAGTGGCAGCAACCGGTCCCACACCGCGCTGGCTCCGCGCCACGAGAACACGATCGCCAGGGCGCAGGTACCCAAAATCGCGTACCAGAAGGGGTGCAGGGCATCGAGCAGGAAATGCGCCTGATAGACGCCCAGCAAACCCGCCTCATCCCAGGCCTGGAACTGGGCCTGATAGGCCTCTGCACTGGTAAAGCCGAGTTGTATCCGCAGCAGGGTATCCGGGCCGCCCAGCGGGGCGAAGGCCAGCCCCAGCAAGGTCTGTGACAGCAGGAACACCAGGCCGGAGACGCACAGTAGCCATGGCAGGTTGAAGGCGGTGCGCAGACGCGCAGTGGTCAGAGGAACCGTCATGGGATATGCCCCGGGCTAGTGTGACAGTTGCAGGCAGACACGGGTGTCGTCGCCAGCACTGAGCAGGGCCTCGCTGCCCTTGCTGTGCCAGGTCAGGTCCTCGTTGGCGTAGCGCACGCCGGAGGCACTCGGGGTCTGGGCGAGTGAGGCGTCACGGGGCAACACTTCCAGAAGGTGTGTTTCGCCCTGTAAATGCAGGGTAACGCTGTCCTGCTTGTAGCTGGCCTGCACCTGAAGGTCTTCGGCGCACTGGTAGCGCACTTCGCTGATCACCGCGCTGTCGGGAAGGGTGTCCCTCGGGGTGGTGGCGGGTGTTTCGGCAGCCACATCCGGTTGTGGCGGTTCGGGTTCGCCGCAGCCGCTGAGGAGCAGCAAAACGCTGCTGGCTAGCAAGGTTCTGAAGGCAATCCTGATCATGACGGGCTCCCTGGGTTTCCATACGCGCCACCCGATTATGCGACGCCGGCGGGCCACTGGCCAGCCGGGTGTGCCGCCCCGGGGTCCGGGGCGGCGGTCAGTGCTTTTTCTTGCTTCAGCTGCTTACTTGAGTTCTTTTGAGGTCAGGCCCAGCAGACGCCGGGCGATGATCAGCAACTGGATTTGCTGGGTACCCTCGAAGATGTCCAGAATCTTCGAGTCGCGCGCCCACTTCTCCAGCAGTTCGTCCTCAGTATACCCCAGGGCACCACACAGCTCGACGCAACGCAGAGTGATGGTGTTGCCCACGCGTCCGGCCTTGGCCTTGGAGATGGACGCTTCCACCGAGTTCGGCTTGCGGTTGTCCGCCATCCAGGCTGCTTTTACGGTCAGCCAGTAGGCGGCCTCCCATTCGGCTTCCATGGTGTACAGCTCGGCTTCCATGGCGCTGACATTGCTGATCGGCGCGTCATAATCCAGCCGGGTGTGCTCAGCCATCAATTCGCGGGTGCGCTCCAGTGCCGCCTTGGCACAGCCCAGGGCGAAACAGGCCACCAAAGGCCGCGTGTTGTCGAAGGTTTCCATTACACCGGCAAAGCCCTTGGCGACATCCACCTCCGGATTGCCGAGCAGGTTTTCCTTCGGCACGCGGCAATTGGTAAACGTGATCGCGGCCGTGTCCGAGGCGCGAATGCCGAGCTTTTTCTCCAGGCGAACCAGCTCCATGCCCGGGGTGCCCCACTCGACCACGAACGATTTGATCGCCGCGCGACCCAGTGCCAGATCCAGGCTGGCCCATACCACGACGCAGTCGGCACGCTCACCGGAGGTCACATAGATCTTTTCGCCGTTCAGTACATAGTGATCGCCATCTTCTTTCGCAGTAGTACGAATGGCGGCGGAGTCGGAACCGGCGCCCGGCTCGGTGATCGCCATGGCGGCCCATTTGCCCTTGAAGCGCTCCAGCTGCTCGTCGTTGGCCACGGCGGCAATGGCAGCGTTACCCAGGCCCTGACGCGGCATCGACAAGAGCAGACCCACGTCGCCGTAACACAGCTCCAGCGCGCCCAGGCAAGTGGTCATGTTGGCGCCGTTCTTGACCGTATTGTCGTCGCGCTTGTCGCGGCCCTTGCCGGTCTGGCTGGCCCCGGCGCTGGAGGTCGGGTCTCCGTCGTTCATGCCGTCCAGGACCGACGCCAGCATGTCCAGTTCTTTCGGATACTCGTGCTCAGCGCGGTCGTATTTGCGCGAGATCGGCCGGAACACACTCAGGGCCACCTGATGCGCATTGTTGATCAGCGAATTCATTTTCTTTGGCAGATCAAAATTCATGATGCAGTCCTCCGCTGATTAAAGATGCAGGCCGCCGAACAGGACACCGACGGCCCGAAGGTCGCGGTACCAGCGTTCAACCGGATATTCGTGAGTGAAGCCATGGCCGCCGAGCAGTTGCACACCGTCGGTGCCGATCTTCATCGCTTTTTCCTTGACCAGGATGCGCGCCAGATACGCTTCGCGCTGGAAGTCCTTGCCCTGTTCGGCACGGCTCACCGCACGCCAGGTCAGCATGCGCATGGCATCCACTTCAATGGCCATGTCTGCGATCAGGAAGGCGACCGCCTGACGATGGCTGATCGGCTCACCAAAGGCCTTGCGCTCATTGCAGTAGGGGATCACATAGTCGAGCACCGCCTGGGCATTGCCCACCGCCAGTGCGCACCAGGCCAGCGTGCCCAGATCGACAAACTTGCGGTAATCGAAGTCGTCGCCGCCGAGACGCTGGGAGGCAGGGACTTTGACGTTTTCCAGAATCAGGGGGCGCTGGGCGCTGGCGCGAATCCCCATGGACGGGTCTTCGCCCGCACTCAGGCCTTCGTTGCCGCCCTCGACGATAAACACCGCCGGGCCGTTTTCGGTCTGCGCGGCCACCAGGAACAATTCGGCTTCGGCGGCCAGCGGCACCAGGGCCTTGGTGCCGTTGAGCACATAACCGTCGCCCTGCCGGGTGGCGGTGGTTTTCAGTTTCATCGGGTCGAACATCAGATGCGGTTCGGTGACGGCGATGGCCGCTTTCGGCGGTTGTTCGCCTGCAAAGGCAGGCAGATAACGGGCCTGCTGCTCTGCTGAGCCCCATTGTGTGAGCGCATTGGCGACACTCATGGGCGAAAGGATGGCGACCGCCTGACCCATATCACCCCAGGCCAGATCTTCGGCGATCAGCATGGTGGTGACCGGCGAGCGCTCGCTGGCGGCGCCGCCCAGGGATTCCGGCACGGCAAAGAAATTCAGACCCAGCTCCAGCGCTGCGGCCAGTGTCTCGTCGCTGGTGGCCTGTGCGGCATCGGCTTCCTCGCCACGGGGGCGCAGGACCTCGCTGGCAAAGGATCTCACCGAGTCGCGCATCATCTGCTGTTCTTCGGTGATGTTCAGGTCGAGCAGGCCCTGGGTGTGTCCCGGGGCGTTCAGTCGTTCCGGCTTGTCCAGTTTGTTGCGACTGCTGAAGGTACGCGCCGAAGTGGTGATCACGCGGAAGCCGGTGCGGGTCAGGGAATAGGCCACCCGTTCGATCACCCGGCGCAGACCGAGCTTGTCCAGCATGCTGGAGCTGGCCATCTTGTTCAGCGCGGTCAATGCATAGCCGACTGCATCTTTGGCCATGACGGAAATCCTCTGTCGGTTGTCGGAGAAGCTTCCGATTATGCGGTGAGGGCGCTGACTCACAATGACTGCGTCGCCCTGTGAAGAGGGCCGCGTGGCAACAGGGAGTGAAAAGCGGGTAAAAAAAGGGCGCCTCTGAGGGGAGAGGCGCCCGACGCCGCATGGTTATGCGGGAGTCAAATCAACTCGTGCAAATTAACCGAAGACGGGTGCAAAGAATGGGAGACAGTGTATCCAGCACGGGTGCCAGGGCATCGACCAGGCCGCCGCTCAGATCAATCAAGCTGTTGCCGCCCAGACCCAGCACGTTGACACTCAGTAGGCCACCGACTTGAACATCCAGCAATGCGCCTTGCAGCAGGCTCGCCTGCACCAGGGCTTCGACGCTGAAGTTTTCAAACAGCGTGTTCAGCACCGGAACCTGTTCCAGCGCACCTTGCAGCTCGCCGAGAACCCTGTTCAGAGCATCCTCCAGCGGGTCGGGCAGCAGGCCGAGACCGTTGGGGTCGAGGATGGACAGGTCAATGCCCAGCACGCCGCCTTCGCCAATCAGCGCTTCAGCCAGCAGGCCCGGAATCTCTGCCGGGTCGCCACCGGTGAACGCATCGGCCAGTTGTCGCAGGGCCAGCGGGTTCAGACCGATATCCAGCGCCAGGGTGCAGTTTTCACCCGGGGTGGAGGGGTCGCAGATCGCCACCAGGGTATTTTCCAGTGCGAAGTTGTCGAAATCGAAGTCACCGAAATCTTCCCGGCTCGGCAGGTTTGACAACGGCAGCTTCACGATCAGCAAGTTGTCCAGGTTGCTCAGGCCATCATCGCCGTCACCCAGTTGCAGGTTTTCCAGCAGGGTGCCGCCGATAAAGTTGAGCGCGTCGCCCAGGCCCGGAATCTGGCTGATCAGTTCATCGTTGAGCAGCACTACCACGCCACCGGTGCGGAAGTCGCTGGAGAAGGGGGCTTCCAGTGAATTGCCGGCCAGATCGCGGATGTTGGTTTTGATCTCGAGGTTGTAGTTCTCCTGCATGGCCAGGCCGCTGCTCGGTGTAAAGGTCGCGACTTCACCGTCCACATCAAAGGTACCGCTCACCACGTTGCCGTTGTCACGACGGGTCAGCACGATGTTATTGCTGTTCACGGTATCCGGCCGCACCGGCTCGCTGAAGGTGATCACGACGTTGGTGCCGGTGGACACCAGCGTGGCGCCATTCGCCGGGTTGACCGCCTGGACGCGCGGCGGTTCGCTGTCGATCTCATCGCCCGTGGTAAAGGTACGGTTGCCCGCTTCGCCGTCAGCCAGGAACTTCGGCGGGAACGGATCCACACACTCGGCCGCACTCAACTCGGGCCCGATGGTCAGGGTGTGCAGCGTGTTGGAGGCCAGATCGCTTTGCGGCGTCATGGTCACGTTGCGGTCGTTGACGGAATAGTCGACCGGCACAATATTGCCATTGGCGATGAGGAACAGTGTGGTTTGATTCACTGAATCCTCAGCCACGGGCTGATTGAAGCGCACCAGCAGCGAAATATCCAGCGGTACGTTGGTGGCACCGTCGGCGGGCTCCAGGCCATCGAGCTTGAACAGCTGGGTCGGATCCTCGCAGAAGTTTTCCTCGCGAGGATCTTCCGGGGCGCCGGTATCCGGCGGCAATTCGATGCGCGGATCACTGGGGCGGTTGCTGCCGCCACAGGCCGCCAGGCTGACCGCCAGCAGAGCAGTCAGAAGCAGGGTGAACCAGGTTCCTTGGGTGTGTCTCGCTACGTTATTCATCTTCCTTCTCCCAAAAGCGGGCCGCTCAGCGGCGCTTCATCTCTTCACGGGTGGCCTGGACGACCGCTTCGACACGGCGGTTTCTGGCGCGGCCCTCTTCTGTGCTGTTGTCGGCAATCGGCTGAGTCAGGCCCATGCCCGAGGTGCGGATGCGGGTGGAGTCAATACCGAATTCGGAGACCAGCACTCGCATCACGGCATCAGCCCGGCTCAGCGACAGGTTCTGGTTGTAGCTGGCGGTGCCGGTGGAATCCGTGTGGCCTTCCAGCAGCACTTCGCTGTCCGGGTACTGGGTCAGCACCTCGGCAATCTGGCCGATGTCCTCGAAGAACTCAGGGCGTACGGTGGTGCTGTCGTGCTCGAATTCCACGTACAGGGTGATATTGACGCTCTCGGTCAGCATGATCGGGCAGCCGACTTCATCCACCAGAGCACCGGCCGGGGTGTCCGGACACTGGTCCAGATGATCGGGTACGCCGTCGCCGTCGGAATCCATCCAGATTTCCGCACGGGGGGTGGGCTCGGCGGCGGCATAGCGCTTGCCGAACAGGAAGTTCAGCGCCACGAACGGCTGGGTGTCGACAAAGCCGTCATCCAGTTCAATCAGGCCGCGCAGGCCGCCGTCCAGCATGAAGCGGTGGTTCCGGCCCAGCAGGCGCTGCAGACCGGCTTCCAGGACAATAGCGTCTTCCCGCTTTGTGCCCAGGCCGTCCACTTTCAGGCGGTTGTAGCCGTAACCGGCGCCGCCATACGGTACAAAGCCGATCAGTGACATCTCGTGCCAGTGGGCCCGGCCGGTCAGGTTGATCAGCCGTGCATCCACGTCGATATCGGTCTGGCGGGTTTCCGTGCTGCCATCGCCATACTGCAACTGGGCAGAGAAGCGCGGATTGAAGCGATAGCCCAGGTGAGCGGCCGACTGCCAGAAGTTGTGAATATTGTCGAGGCTGTCCCGGCCCTTGCCGGCGTCGTAATAGGACCCCTGGATACCCACATACCCGAAAGAATCCGGCCACCGTTGTTCTGCCACGGCCGGCGCGCTCGACAGCAGGGCAGCCAGCCCGGCGGTCAGTACAGATCGTGAAATGAATGTGTTCATGGTGCTTCCCTGTTTGTGATTTCCGGAAAACTCAAGACTCAGCGCGTGACCCGGGCGGGCCGGATCACGGCGGTATTATCAGGGATCGGTGGCGGCTGTGGGGGGCAGGCACTGGCCAGCGGGGCGTGATGGCCGGGCCCGGGGGGGGCGGGGCTGCGGGGTGTATCAAGAGAGGCAAGAAAAAAATTAACTAATTCCGTGAGTTACGAGTGATGTCATGGTGATGTCGCGCGGGCGGCCGGCGTACCAATATTGTATTTTTGTTATCGATGGTAATTGGGCTTTTGCGTAAAGCTGCGGCAGTTACCTGGCGAATACATGGGGACGGTGAGGAAGGTGATAGAAAGCCGAGATGTTGTCTATCCGCAGGGCTTTTCCTGTAACGGTATGTTAAGCGCGAGCAAAGATTTTGATACAGGCTTTTTTGTAAGATATCTCTTACAAAAAAAATAGCCAATGTCTTACGGCGCGGCGCTCGTCGATTACGAGGTTGAGGGCCGCGTAGATCTAGCCCTCGATGGCGTTGTCCCGTGAGGCGGCGCGCATCGGCCGGGCATTCGGATCCAGCACCCAGTGGTCGATGATGCGGCGCTGTACACCGGCCTCGGCACCAATCAGTTCCTGTTCGTGACGCTGGTTGCTGCTCGAGCGACCAAAGCGGATCTGGCCGTTCGATCCGGCATGTCGTCAGCGTGGGCATGGCTGATGGCGGCAACGAGCGAGCGGCTCAGCAAGACAAACAAATGGTTTTTCATGGTGCCCTCTGGCGATTCAGAGGTTCCCGCGCGCGGTGTACAGCGCGTAATCGGCGTCGTTCAGCAGGTTTTGCAGGGCACGGCTGCTGGTGTCCGTGGAGGCGACGCCACAGCAGGCGCGCAGAGAAATGCGTACTTCGTTGCCTTGCACCTGTTGCTTTGCCAGACGCTCGCGCAGGCTGTCGCTGATACGCATGGCATCTCGCAGGCTGGTGTGCGGCAGTACCAGAATGAATTGCGCACCTTCAAAACGGCCGAACAGGTCGCTTTCGCGAATCTGTGCCCGCACTTCGCGTGCCAGCACCTGCATGGCCTTGTCTGAGGCATGACGGCCGAGCTGGTCGATGATGTCGCGGTTATTCTGCAGATCGATCAGGACCACGGACACCGCATAGTCATGGCGGCTGCTCAGCGCCAGCTCGCGCTCCAGCATATTGAGCATGTAGGGGCGATTGTAGAGGCCGGTCAAGTGGTCGTGTCGTGCCAGTTGGCGCAGGTGCTGGTTATGACGTTGCAGCGAGGCGTTGATACAGCTTACCGGATAGATCACAGCGGGCATGATCAGCAGCGGGATCAGCACCGACAGCCCCAGGGCGAACACCCAGTTGCGCTCTCCGGTCGCCAGAATGCTGATCGCCGTTACCGTGACGGACACCAGCAGCACCATCAGGGTCAGCTGTGTGGCACGGCTGATACCCCGCAGGCGATCCTGGCTGGTCACCTCTGGTGCGTTGTCCTGAAGCGGGTCCTTGTCCAGTGGCTGATTCCAGAATCCCATGCGCCCCCCGGTATGTTATGCGGGCAGTCTAGCGCAGGTGCCGTGGTGGGGGTAGTCGCGGCTCAGCGACCGAGCAGATCCCGTTTCAGTCGGTCATTGTAGGGACGCTCGCCGAACCAGATGGTCAGATAGCTCTGGGCGAACTCGTCTCCTTCCTCCGTGGCCAGCAATTCGCCATTGAGGCTCAGCAGCAGGGTGCCGTCGGTGCCGTAGTCAAGCTGGTAGGTATCACCGTCGCCAATATCGCGATAGTTGGCATTGAAAACCTGCAGACGCTCTCTCAGGCCGGCAAAGGTGTCGGCACTGACGTTGCGTTCAATCATCGCTTCCGCCGCCTGACCGAACGCATCCCCGGGCACGTCCCGCCGGTAGGAGAATTGCAGTCGCAGGGGGGCTTCCATGGGCTCACTGTTGCGGCTGCAATCATCGCGATACAGCACAGCATCGCCAACACGAATAACGCGCAGGGCGCGGACGATACCGCGACCGCATTCCGTCAGGGTCACCCCCTGATCTTCCAGCCAGGACGTCGGGTCCGGCTTGGCCGGGGTACTTGCGGGCGCCGTCGCGAGGGCCAGGCAGCAGGTGACGATCGACAGGTGACGAAACAAGGTCATAAACGGCCCCTGATCCAGCGCACCATGCCGCCAACAACGGGCAGGTGCTGATAAAACCCCTGGGTGCTGTCCCAGAAGTCCTGGTGCAGAACGATTTCCCCGGCTTCATTGAAGCGCAGGTGGGTCATCCCGACGGTGTAGCTGTCGATGGCGCGCCGGGTCACCGTGAACCGGGTGCGCATACCCCAGCGCACATAGAGGTCACCACCGTCCAGGGTCCAGCTGAGCAAATCCACTTCAATGTCATCAACAGCGGCGCCGGTAGCCTCCAGATAGCCCACCAGCGTGTCGCGGTCAGTGGCGCTGTGCAGGGTGTCGTTGAAGAACAGTGTTTCGGCGTAGGCACGCCGGGCGCGTTCGCCGACATCGTCGTCAGTGAGGTGGGTAAAGACACTGACAAAGCGTGCCACCGCAGCGTCCGGGTCGTCCGGCACCACCGCCGGGAAACGGTCCAGAGCGGCCATATAGTCACCGGCAAAATCGGGCATGCGCTCACGACCGGCACAGCCGGACGTGGCGATGAGGCCGAATAGGACGAGCAGGGCAATCAGGTATCGTGTTGTCATCGGCGCAATGTGCGCCTGAAGTGGTGAACCGGCTGTGAAGCATGGCGATCAGGGCTTCACAGGCCATTCATGATCCGCGTGAAAGCATGCACGGATGAAAACATCCTTGCGTAGTGCCGTGATCGGCAATTTTGTCATTTTCCAGTGCCTCTGGTTCGCCGCCATTCTGGGCGCGGCCCGCGGTGTGCAGTGGCCCGTGCTGGTGGCGCTGGCCGCAATGCTGTTGTGGGCATGGTGGCACGGCAGCGCCTGGCAGAGTGACTTGCGAATGGCGGCCGCCGGCCTGGCGGTGGGGCTGGCTGTGGAGCCGCTGTGGCTGGCCGCCGGGGTGATCGAATATCGGCTGCAATGGTCTGCAGGTCTGCCGCCGCTCTGGATTCTGGTGCTTTGGTGCGGTTTTGCCGTCACCTTCAATCATAGCCTGGCATGGCTGTGCGGACGCCCCCGTTTGGCGGCCGCGTTTGGCGCCCTGGGCAGTGCGGGGTCGGTGGTGGCCGGAGTGCGCCTGGGCGCGGCGGAAGCGCCTGCGGGACTGGTTGCACTGGTATTTGCCTACGGCGCGCTGTGGGCGGTCATTGTGCCCGCGCTGGCGTGGTGGGCCACACGTCCACCTTCCGGGCCCGGCGCGAGCAATCACCAGGACCGCGAAGATACCGGGCGAGGTGGACATGGGTTGGCCTGATGGAAGGGTGAGCGAATGACTGTGCTGTGGGTCGCCGCGCTGGGCCTGACGCTGGTATGCCTGCTTGGGTGGTGGGTGCAATGCCGCACGTTGAACGCTGCGCATGCCGACGTGATCTGGTCTTTCGGTGTCGGCGTGACATCGATCTTCTATCTCCTGGCGGGTGACGGTCCCTGGTTGCTCAGGGTGGTAACGGGTGCGCTCATCGGCTTCTGGTCGCTCCGGCTCGGCGGGCACATCCTGCGCCGGGTGCTGGCAGAAGATCATGAGGAAGGGCGTTACGCCGCCATGCGTGAAGCGCTGGGCGAGCGCATCAATATTTTCCACTTGTTCTTTTTCCTCGGGCAGGGATTGCTGGCCTGGCTGTTTGCCTTGCCTGCCTGGGTCATTGCCTCGCACCCCGGGCCCCTGGTGGTCTGGGCGCTGGTACTGGGGACCAGTATCGGCGTGGTGGCGTTGCTGGGCGAGCGGGAGGCGGACCGGCAACTGGATCGGTTTCGCCGTAACCCGCTGAATCGCGGCAAGACGTGTCGCGAAGGGCTGTGGCGTTATTCCCGCCATCCCAATTACTTTTTCGAATGGCTGCACTGGTTCAGCTATCCCGTGCTGGCCATCGGTGCTGCCGGGGCCGGTTGGCTGTGGCTGGCACCGGTCATGATGTTCCTGTTCCTGTGGTTTGTAACGGGTATTCCCTATACAGAACGGCAGGCTTTGAAAAGTCGCGGCGAGGATTACCGCGAATACCAGCGCACCACCAGCGCATTTATCCCCTGGAGACCCCGTCATGGTCATTAATCTGGCAGAGCGCCGTTGGGTGCCCGACAGCCTTATCCGTTTTGGTATCCGCAAGATGCTCGGGCAGCGATTGCGTCTGGAACAGGCGGGCGATCCGGTGCAGGTCGAGGCACGCAAGACGGCGTTGATGGCGCAGCTGGCTGCAGGGCCGGTCGCAGAACAGCAGCAGGCGGCCAATGATCAGCACTACGAAGTGCCGGCCGTCTTTTATCTGCGCGCGCTGGGTCCGCACCTCAAATATTCCAGCTGCATCTGGGATGACACGACCCTGACGCTGGAGCAGGCGGAAGTGGCGATGCTGAAACTGACCTGCGAACGCGCCGAGCTGGATAACGGGCAGCGTATTCTGGAACTGGGCTGCGGCTGGGGTTCATTGTCGTTGTGGATGGCGCAGCAGTATCCGGGCAGCCAGATCACGAGTGTGTCCAACTCGGCGTCGCAGAAGGCGTTCATCGACCAGCGCGCACGTGAGCGCGGGCTGACCAATCTCACCGTGATTACGGCTGACGCGGCGACCTTCAATCCGGAAGGTCAGTTCGATCGGGTGGTATCGGTGGAGATGTTCGAGCACATGCGCAACCACCGCGAACTCATGCATCGTATCCACGGCTGGCTGGTGCCCGGCGGCAAGCTGTTTGTGCATATCTTTTGCCACGACCAGGTGTTCTACCCGTTCGAGGTGGAAGGAGAGGCCAACTGGATGGGGCGCATGTTCTTTACCGGCGGGGTCATGCCGTCCTGGGACCTGCTGGAGCGCTGCCAGGAGCGTTTGACGCTGGAAGAAAAATGGCGCGTCAACGGTGTTCATTATTCCCGCACCCTGGAAGCCTGGCTGGACAATACTGACCGCCAGAAAGACGAATTGATGCCGGTGCTGGCGGCGACCTACGGTGCCGAGGAGGCAAAAATCTGGCTGCAGCGCTGGCGCATGTTTTTCATGGCCTGCTCTGAGCTTTTCGCTTATCGTGGCGGTGAAGAGTGGTTCGTGGGGCACTATCGTTTTACCCGCCCCGACTAAACAGGAACAGTCGCCATGCCAAAACGCCGGACGGGCGTACAGCACCGCCTGACACGCGTGTATCTGATGCAGGTGGTGCTGATCAGTCTGGCCACCGTGCTCGGGGTCATGGCGACCGCCAAGATTATCGAACATGTGCTGGTCAAGCAGGCGCTGAAGCTGGAAGCAGAGCATTTCTGGAGCCTCTACGACGCCGACCCGAATGTCCCCCGCCCCAACACCCGCCACCTGCTCGGCCTGCTGGTTGATGCTGACGGCGGGCCCGATACGGTACCGCAGAACTTCGAGCCGCTGACCCCCGGTTACCATCGTGTGGATCTGAACGATGATCGCCCCCTGGTGTACGTCGAGTACCGCACCAATCCTGAGGCGCGCCTGTACCTGATCTTCGACGAGCGCCGCGTGTCCGCGCTGGCGCTGGTCTTCGGCGTGCTGCCGTTGACCGGGGTGTTGCTGGTGATCTATCTGATGTCGTTCCTGTCGTGGCGCAAGTCGCGGCAATTGATGTCACCGCTGGTGCAGCTGGCGGAGGTGCTGCGCGGGGCGCCGATCACCGACCCCAGGGCGGCGCGCCCGGCGTTTGACGAGATCGAGGCGGAAGCGGACTCCGAGGTGGCCGTGCTGGTGGCGGCGCTGGAAGCCTACGCCGACCGGCTGCTCGACTTTGTCGAGCGCGAGCGCCAGTTCACCCGCGATGCCAGCCATGAGCTGCGCACGCCGCTCGCGGTGATTCAGGCCAATCTGGCGCTGCTGGCGGCACGCTTCCCGGAAACGCCTTCAGTGCAGCGCATCGAGGACACGGTCGAGGACATGGAATCTCTGATTGCGACGCTGCTGTTGCTGGCACGCAGCGAGCATCGTGACCTGCCCGAAGACCGTCTTATCGTCAACGACCTGGTCCTGAACCTGGTGGAGCGGCTGCAACCGCTGGCGGATAACAAGCGGGTGGAGCTGGTGTGCGAACAGCGTGCCATGCTCAAGCTGACTGCGCCGGAACAGGTCGTGTCCATTGTCGTGACCAACCTGGTGCGCAACGCGATCAACTACACCAATTCTGGCAGTGTGCAGGTGATTGTCGGGCGTCATGAGGTGCTGGTGCGTGACACCGGCCCGGGGATCAATCCGGAAGATCTGGAACGTCTGCTGCAACCGTTCGAACGCGGTGCGGGGAATAAGGAAGGGGGCCACGGTCTGGGACTGGCCATTGTTCAGCGCCTGTGCGAGCGTTTCCGCTGGAAGCTGGATGTGGCCAGTGAACTGGGTCACGGGACCCAGGTCCGCATTACCTTCCCGGCGTGGCAGACCTGGACCCGGTTCTGATCAAGTCGTTTGGTCAGGCCGGTTCGCGAATGCAGAAGCCGACGCCCGGCATGGTTTCCAGCAGGTGAACGTCAAACGGCTTGTCCACGGCCTTGCGCAGGTTATAGAGGTGGCTGCGCAGGGCATCGGAGTCCGGTACCAGGTCGCCCCAGAGTTCCTGCTCCAGTTGCTCCCGGCTGACCACCTTCGGCGTTTCCCGCATCAGGATGCGCAGGATACGGAAGGCGGTGGGTGACAACCTCAACACCTGTCCTGCCCGACGGACTTCCTGACGAGCCGGGTCCAGCTCCAGATCAGCGACCGAAAGAATATGCGGTGCGACTTCGCGTCGCTCGCGGCGCACCAGCGCCTGAATGCGGGCGGACAGTTCCGGCAGGGCAAACGGCTTGATCAGATAATCGTCCCCGCCGCGGCGGAAGCCTTCCAGTTTGTCGTCCAGCTGATCACGGGCGGTCAGGAAGATGACCGGCGTGTCCAGGGTGAGGTCGTGGCGCAGGTACTCGCACAGCGAGTATCCGTCTTCGCCGGGCAACATGATGTCGAGCAGGATCAGATCGTAATGATGCTCGCGCAACAGGGAGCGCGCCAGGGCGCCGTCGCCCGCATAGTCGGCCGAGGCCCCCAGTTCTTCGAGGTACTCGACCACGGTCTGGGCCAGTTGGCGATGGTCTTCCACCAGCAGAATGGCAAGTTTTTCCAGCGGTCGGGTCATGGCAATGTGATCCTTGTGTGTTGTGGTATCCGTTCTGGATACCACTATCGTCCTGATGAGCGCGTCAAGGCAACATCAAGGCTGCGACACTTTGCCACATTGAGGTGTGACAACCGGCTCCCGATAATGCCCGCCTCGCAAACCCCGGGGTTGCCGCAATGGCCAGCATCGCTTCCTGCCGCCTGATCGCACTGGTGTCTTTGATCGCCGTACCGCCGACGCTCTTGGCCAGTCACCCGACCCTGCCAGACCCGGACGGCGCCCGCCTGGACACGGTCACGGTGCAGGCACCCGACCGCCCGGGCCTGGCGGCCACCGCCGATGACAAGCTGGAAGACTTCTTTCGCGCCAGCCGGGCCCAGAGCCTGCTCGACAGCGAACGCTGGCGGGAAGGGCGCGCGGGTAATCAGGAAGATGCCTTCAAGCGCGTGCCCGGCGTGTGGGTCAGCAGCGAAAACAACGGCGACGATGTGGCGCTGTCCATTCGCGGCTCGGGCATTTCCAGCAGCAGTTTCGGCCGCGGCGTGCGTTCTTACCAGGACGGCATCATCCTCGGCAGCCTGGACGGCGGCACCACCAATCAGCTGGTGGACATGCTCGCCTACGACCACCTGGAGGTCTATCGCGGCCCGGCCGCGCTGGCGCTGGGGGCGGCCACCACCGGCGGCGTGATCAACTATATCAGCCGCACGGGGCGGAACACGCCAGGCTGGCTGGTGCGCAGCGAAGCGGGTCGTTTCGGTTACCGGCGCAACCAGCTGGCCCATGGCGGGCAGGACGGCGATCTGGACCACTTTGTCAGTATCAATCACACCTGGCAGGAAGGCTTCCGTGACCAGCAGCGGCAGAACAACCTGCGCCTCAACGCCAACCTGGGGGTGCAGCTGCGGGATGATATCGAAAACCGCACTTACCTGATGGTGACCGAAGCGAATACGGAACTGGCGGGCGGCATTCCCCTGCACACCCTGAATCGCGACACCCGGCGCCAGGCGGCGGCCAACAACGTGCAATACGATGCCGATCGCAACTGGCAGGACCTGCGTCTGGCCAACCGCGCCCAGTGGCAAATGGATGATCGCCAACGGCTGACCAGCAGCGCCTTTGTGACCCGAAGCCGCCTGGATCATCTGCCGACACCGTTTGTCGGCATCATCGACAACGAGCTCGAGAGTTACGGCGTGGGTCTGGATTATGCGCTGGAACAGCATGGCGGCCACACGCTGGTGGCCGGCGTGCGGGCCGGGCAGGGCAGTGACCGTCTGGCGCGTTTCCAGCAAACGCCGGACGGCCAGCGCAAGGGTAACCAGACCTACGACGCGCGGCTGCGCACACTGCAACTGGAGGCCTATGCGGAGCAAACCTGGCAGGTCAGTGAGCGCTGGCGTCTGAACCTCGGCGCGCAGGCGCTGCACTCGCGTCGTGCGTTTGACGACTTTATTCGCGAGGCGCCCCCGCCGTGTGCCGAGTGTACGGGGCCGCAGCCCCGGGCCAATCCGGACGACATCAGCTACCGTGTCACTTACCAGGGCCTGTCGCCCAAAGCCGGGGCCACCTTTGAATGGACCCCTGGCCAGCTGGTCTTCGCCCAACTGGCGCGCAGTATCGAAGGGCCGGCGTCGTCGGAGCTGGGCAACAATCCGATCCCCGGCAGCCTTGACGCGCAAACCGCATTGACCGCCGAGTTGGGCACCCGGGGCATGCTGTCCCGGGGTCACTGGGAACTGGTGCTGTATCACACCCGCATCGAAGACGAGATCCTGAATCTGGATCTGGACGGCGCCACCGGCATCTTCAACGCCCGGGGTGACACCGTACATCAAGGCATCGAGTTGGGCACCGGCCTGCACCTGCACGAGGATCTGATGCTGGAAACGGTGTACAACCTGTCCGATTTCCGCTTTGATGACGACCCGGATTTTGGCAACAGTCGCCTGCCCACCATACCGCGCCATACCCTGTTCATGAGCTTGCGTTACAGCACGCCCGGCGGCCTGGTGATTGCGCCGAACGGGCGCTATGTCAGCGGCTATGATCTGACCTACAGCAACACCGGCGGCAGCCAATGGCAGGCGCCGTCGCACACCCTGTGGGGTCTGGTAGTCAGTCAGGAGTTCGCTAACGGCCTGCGGCTGTTTGCCGAGGGGCAGAATCTGACTGATGAAGTCTATGTGGCCTCGGCCACGGCCGTGGTGGCGCCGAGCCCGACGGCGACCTCCGGCAACGTCAATCCGGGCGGTCCACGCGCCTGGTATGCCGGCTTCGAATACCGTTTCTGAGGATCTGACATGCTCGCTGTACTGCTGCGCTGGCACCGCCGATTGGCACTGATTGTCGCCCTGCCGGTGCTGCTGTGGGTGATCAGCGGCCTTACGCATCCGTTGATGGCGCATGTGTGGACGCCAGACGTGCGCTGGCAGCAACTGGCACTGCCGTCGCTGCCCGGGGCGGAGGAGGTGATACCGCCGCAGCGTCTGCTGGAACGGCAAGGGTATGACGCGGTGGACCAGATCAATCTGGTCTATGTCAGTGGCCGCCCCCAGTGGCAGGTGGCGATCTACGGCCCGCCGCAGGAGGCCGAGCGCTACCGGGAGGCCCGCCCGCCCGCCAACGTGGCGCTCAGTTACTACGACGCCGTTAGCGGTATCCCGGTGATCGGTGGTGAGCGCCTGCATGCCATGGCCCTGGCACGCATCCTGCTGGGCGATCCGGAGGCCGCCGTGGCTGACGTTGTCCGCCTGGATGACTTCGACCTCCAGTACCGCTTCGTCAATCGCCTGCTGCCCGTACACCGGGTCAGCTTTGAGCGCGACGACGGCATCCAGTTGTATATCGATGTGATCGGTCAGCGGCTGGCGGCCAGCGATAACCACTGGCGTCGCGTCGGCCTGTGGACCTTCGCCCAGTTCCATAACTGGCATTTCCTCGGGGAGCGGCACCATCCACTGCGCACCGGCGCGATCACCGTAATGATCAGCCTGACCTTTGTCGTCGGGCTGGGCGGTTTGCTGCTCTACGCCGTGCAGTGGCGCAAACGCCGGGGCCGTCAGGGGCGTGATGGCGCGCACCGCTGGCATCGTCGGCTGGGGCTGGTGATGGCGCTGGCCATGCTCGGCTTTGCCAGCAGCGGTCTGCATGTGGTGCTGGGCCAGTTCCAGGCCGAGGACCATCTGGCCTGGCGGGCCGACACCCGCGTGGCGGTGGCTGATCTGGCATGGAATCCCCTGGCTTCGGTCACCGCACAGACCATCGGCCTGTCCCAGGCCTGGCTCCAGGGCGAACCGGTCTGGCAGCTGCGCGAGAGGGTGGAAGGCGGTGAAGCGATCCGCTATGTGCATGCCCGAACTGGCGAGGTGCCGGGGGATAATGCTGACCGCGACTACGCCCTGGCGCTGTATGAGGAGTGGGCCCGTTCCAGCGGCCGCCCGGTGCAGCCGGTGACGTTTACCCGTGCATTGCCCGATTTCGCCATGGACTATGTCTCGGTCTACAAGCGCCTGCCCGTGCAGCGGCTGGGCCTGGCCGAAGCGCCGTTAAGTACCTTCTTCGTGGAAACCCATACCGGCCATGTGGCCCACGCCGCGACCCCGGAAGGGCGGCTGCGCAGCCGTCACTTCATGCACCTGCACAAATATCACTTCCTCGGCGACCTGGGGCTGGGGCCTGCGGCCCGTGATGGGGTCATCAGCATCGTGGTGCTGCTGATCCTGCTGGTGGTGCTGCTTGGTACCGTTGCCTGGCTGCGCACATACCTTCGCCCCAATAAATAATAACCATTCTCATTGACAGGGGGCCTTGTCTCGCTCCATAATTGCAAATAGTTCTCAATAACTAAATGTAATGATATGCATTCTAGCTTCAATGCCGTGACATCAGCGCTGGCGGCGCTCTGCCTGCTGGCCACCCCCACACATGCTGAAAATGTCGCCTGGCTGGATCAGATCGTGGTCACCGGCACCCGCACCGAGCGCAGCGTCATCGACGCGCCCGTGCGCACCGAGGTCGTGACCCGCCAGGAGCTGGAGCGCACCCACGCCCGGTCATTGAAGGAAGCGCTGGAAAACGTGTCCGGCTTGCAGTTGCGCGAGATTCACGGCAAGGCCGGGTATGAAGTCTCTCTGCAGGGTCTCAGCGGTGAGCAGGTGCTGGTGCTGGTGGACGGCCTGCGTATCTCGGCCAGCACCGGCTCCACCGTGGATGTCAGCCAACTGGCGCTGACCGAAGTCGAGCGCATCGAGATCGTCAAGGGCGCCACCTCTGCACAGTACGGCAGCGCCGCCATGGGTGGGGTCATCAATGTCATTACCCGCGATGTCACACCGGGCTTCAGTGGTGAGATTCAGGGAGATGTCGGCAGCTACGGCAGCCAGAACCCGTCTGGCAACCGTATCGATATCGGCCGTCGCCACGGCCGGGGGCGGGTGGACACCGGCACCGAGACGCTGCGTCTGCGGCTGGCGGCAGACCGTCTGGAGAGCGACGGTATCCTGCCGGTGCCGGGAGGCTGGGCACGCCCCTCGGATGAAGTGGACCGGCAGCAGTACGATGCGCGACTGGAGTGGCATCCGTCTGCCGACGGGCGTTTCTATCTGCAAGGCGGGCGCTTTACCGAGGATGGCATCAGTCGTGCCACCGAGCGTTTGCCCGGCGGCGTACTGCTCAATACCAGCAAGACCGAAGCGATTACCCGTGATCGCTATGTGGCCGGTGGACGCTGGGCCTGGCCCGGCGGTTTTGCCGTGCAGCTCAACGGCGTGCACGAGCAGTTCAGCGACGACACTCTGAAGTATTCCCCCACCGGTCCCTTCGACGACCGCTATGCGGAAATGGAGCTGTCGCAACTCTCCCTGCAAGTGGACAGCCCTTATTACGACGGCATGGACGGCGCCCTGGGCTACAGCTTCCAGATGGGCGGTGATCTGCACCACGAGAGCTTGCGCCAGACCAAGGATGGCGTATCAGAACTGGACGGCACCGATCGTGTCAGCCGTCGCAGTGATGAAATCTTTCGTCAGGACACGTTTTTTGTTGGCGATGCCCTGGAGCTGGTGCTGGGCATTCGCCACCAGTACGACAGCGATTTCGGCAGCCATGTGGCAGGCAATGCGGGCGCCCGCTGGCACCTGTGGCGGGGCGATAACTGGCGTACCACGGCCCGCCTCGGTTGGGGGCAAGGCTACCGGGTACCCAACCTGAAAGAACGCTTTTATCTGTTCGACCACAGCCAGCTCGGCTACGTGGTGATCGGCAACCCCGACCTGCAACCGGAGCGCTCACAGAGCTGGCAGCTTGGCACCACCTTTTCCTGGCGTGAGCAATGGGTGCTGGAGCTGGGTCTGTTCCATAACGCGCTGCGCAACCTGATCCAGATTGATGCCGAGAGCGATCCGGTGCCGGGCGGCCCCGTGCAGGAATACCAGTACGAGAACGTCGCGCGTGCCATGACGCGTGGCGCGGAAGTCGGGCTGGACTGGGCCATTGCACCGCGACTGAGTCTGCACCTCAACCACACCCATATGCAGACCGAAGACCGCGACAGCGGCCAGCCTCTCACACGCCGACCGCGGGATATCAGCCGGGTGGGCATCAATCTGGGTATCACCGAAAGCACCGAGCTGACGCTGCGTGGTCGCTACCAGAGTGACGAACTGGCCACCAGCGCTGGCGCCCGCTCACCCACCTGGCGCGCACTGGATATCAGTCTGACACATCAGGCCACCCCGGCGCTGAGCCTGCTTGCGGGTGTCGACAACCTGTTTGATACGCAACGCGATTTTGCCGACCCGGCGGATTTCTCACCGATTGTCGGGCGTTTCATCTATCTCGGCGCGCGTTATCGATTTGGCCAGCTCTGAAGGAGCGGCCAACAACATGATCGGAGGGTCATCACCATGCAAGAAAGAAAAAACGTTCCGTTCTGGCGCCTGTCGCTGGCCAGTGCCGCTGTTCTGGCACTGGCCGCCTGCGGTGGCTCATCAGGCGGCAGCACACCACCGGGTAACGGCGGTGGCGATGAGCAGCCGGATGTTCTGGCACGCAGCTATGACGCCAGCAGCTATACCGACTGGGTACATGTGAATCTGGAAAGTGGAGACACGGTAGCCGAAGACGACGACTGGCACATCGCACTGCGCCGCACCGAACTGCGCCTCAATGGCGGCGATTCTGGCCCGGGTAATACAGCCGGTGCGCTGGTGGCGGCACAGGATGATTTTTATGACGGCAACGGTGAACCGAACAGCAGCGTCTTCCTGAATGCCACACCGGATTCCGAGCTGCCCCCCTTGATGGAAGATTATCCGGCCCCGGCCAGTAGCGGCTGGATCGTGGACGGCCTCTCCAGTGCGTTTGGTGGCATGAACGACTGGTATTTGTATCAGCACAGTGCACCGCAGTGTGACGCAGGTGCCGGCCTGATTGTGGCCAACCCGGACAAGGGCTGGCTGCTGAAATCCGGCGAGGGCAACAGCTATGCCCGCGTGCGCGCCACCGACATCGTATTCTGCACCCGCGACGGTCATGGCGTGGAAACCTTTACCTTCGAATTTGATGTGCAGGTGCCGGACTCAGACCAGTTCACTACTGAGGCCACCTTTACCGGTACCTTGCCGCCCGAGGGCGGTGAAATCTGCTTCGATTTCAACGCAGATGAGATTGTCGATTGCTCCGGCAACGCCTGGGATATCAAAGCTGGTTTTGTCGGCATGAATTTCTTCCTGCGCAGCAACAGCGGCGACAGCGGCGACGGCGCCGGTGGGGTATTTGGCCCGCATGACTGGGCGGACCTGGCCACCTGGCAAAGCGCCACCATCGACCCGGACAGTGGCGAACCGATCCCGGCGCAGCTGTACGCCGCCGACAGCAGCAGCGGCATTTTCGCGCAGCAAAGCTGGTACGCCTACGATTTGCAGGGCAATCACCGCCTTTGGCCAAACTACCGCGTCTACCGCATTGATACCGATCGCAACGATGACGACGCGCCGCAATTCCAGTTGCAGGTGATCGGCTATTACAACGAAGGCGGCACCAGCGGGCATCCTCGCCTGCGCTGGCGTGCCCTTGATCTGAATGACGCCCAGGAGTAATCCCATGACTCAGGTATCGACCCCCGCGCGGCACAATCCGATGCCGCATTCGCCGGAACAGCGCGAGGCCCTGCAGGCTGCATGGCGGGCCTTGCGCGAAACACAGCCGCGCTTGCGCATTCGTAACGCGGCGGAGCAACTGGGCGTCAGCGAACTGGCGCTGTTGTTGACCGAACCCGAAGACAAGGTGGTGCGGCTGCAACCCGCCTTTACCGAGATCTATCCGTCGTTGTCGTTGCTGGGCCGCATCATGACGCTGGCGCGCAACGATGAAGTGGTGCATGAAACCACCGGCCAGATGAGCAAGTTCAGTGTCATGGAGGGCGGTCGCATGGGCCTGTGCCTGGGCGAGATCGACCTGCGTGTGTTTTTCTCGCACTGGGGTCACGCTTGCGCCGTGACCGAAGCCGGGCCCAAGGGCCCGCGCCACAGCCTGCAGATGTTTGATCACAGCGGCCAGGCGGTGCACAAGGTTTATGCCACCGACGGCACCGACATGCAGGCCTGGGAGGCGCTGGTGGCGCGCTTCCGCGCCGCTGAACAACGCCCGCCCCTGACACTGCAGAGTGCTCCTGTGTTCCAGCGCAAGCCGTCGCTGCCGGATCCGCAACCGCTGCGCGAAGACTGGGCAGCGATCACCGACGTGCACCAGTTCCACGACATGCTGCAACGCCACGGGCTGGATCGCCTGACGGCGCTGGAGCAGGTCGGTGCGCCCTGGGCCCGGCAAGTGGCGCCGGACAGTGTGGAAAACGTGCTCACGAGTGTCGCGGAAATTGGCACACCGATCATGGCGTTTGTCGGCAATCGCGGCATCGTGCAGATCTACACCGGGCAGGTGCATCGGCTGCTGCGCACCGGCGAATGGTTCAACGTGCTCGACCCGCATTTCAATCTGCATATGCGCACGGCAGAAATGAAACAGCTGTGGGTGGTGCGGCGACCGTCCGAGGACGGCGACATCACCTCGCTGGACGCGTTCAATGCGGCGGGGGAACTGGTGCTGAGCCTGTTCGGTGAACGCAAGCCGGGGAAGGCAGAGCTGCCCGCCTGGCGTGACCTGCTGGCGCAGATCGAGACGGCGCCATGATACGGCTGATGGTGGCGTTGTCGGTGTTGCTGCTGGCGTTGCCGGTGTCGGCGCAGCAGCGCCTGGTGGTGGCGGGCGGCGCGGTGACGGAAATGGTCTACGCGCTGGGCGCTGAAGCGCAACTGGTGGCGGTGGACGACACCAGCCTCTGGCCGCCGGAAGCGCGCGCCTTGCCGCGCGTTGGTTATGTGCGCGACCTGCCGGTGGAGGGCATTGTCTCGTTGCGTCCGGACAAGGTGCTGGTGGCCGAGGGTGAGGCCGGGCCGCCGCGCACCTTGCGGCAACTGGAACGGGTGACCGAGGTGGTGCCGATCAGCGCCGCCCTTTCACCCGCAGGCGTGATTGCCCGTGCTCGGCAGGTGGCGGCGGAAACCGGCCAGGTGGAGGCGGGTGATGCGCTGGTGGCGTCGCTGGAAGCAGCATTTGAACGGATTCAGGCGCGCTTGCCGTTGGCGGACCCGCCGAAGGTCCTGTGCCTGCTGTCGGCGGGTGCGCATGGCGTGCGCCTGGCGGGGCAGGACACCAAGGCCCAGGCGTTACTCGACAGTCTGGGCCTGCCCAATGCCGTTACCGGTCAGCGCGGTTATCGTCCGCTGAGCAGCGAAGCGCTGCTGGCGCTGGCGCCGGACATGATCATCGTGGCGGAGACTCGCCCGGGTGAGTTTCAACCCGAGGACTGGCCCGCGTTGCAGATGACGCCCGCCGGCCGCGACGGCCGTATTCTGGTGGCGGACAGCATGTTGCTGCTGGGCTTTGGCCCGCGCCTGCCGGACGCGATGGCGCAGGTGCTGGATGTGGCGAGCGGGCAGGGCGGGGTGGCATGGTCCCGGTAACCGGACGGCTGCCAGCGCGCCCCGCGCTGGTGTTGCTGACCGGGCTGCTGTTGGCAGGAGCCCTGCTGGCCCTGCGCACCGGCCCCATGCCGCTGAGTGTGGCGGAGGTTTGGCAGGGGCTGTTCGATCGCCAGGCCGAAGCCAGTGTGCAACTGGTGGTGCGCGAACTGCGTTTGCCGCGTCTGCTGCTGGCCATGCTCGTCGGGGCTGCGCTCGGCGTGTCCGGTGCCCTGTTGCAGGGGCTCTTTCGTAATCCGCTGGCCGACCCGGGTCTGATCGGTATTTCCAGTGGCGCAGCGCTGGGCGCGGTGGCGGTAATCGTGTTGGGCGAGCGGGTTTTTGCCCACTGGGATATGACGGTACCGGGCATGACCCTGCCGCTCACGGCATTTGTCTGCGCCTTACTGACCACGGCAGTGATCTGGCGTATCGGCAGCCGCCAGGGCGAGACGCATGTGGCCATGCTGTTGCTGGCGGGGATCGCCATCAACGCCATTGCGATGGCGGGCGTGGGCGTGATGACCTTTATTGCGGACGATGGCCAGCTCCGCACCCTTACGTTCTGGACCATGGGCAGTCTGGCGCAGGCCGACTGGCGTGACCTGCGTCTGGTGTCGCCCTGGATTGTGCTGGTGCTGCTGGCCATGCCCTTACTCGCGCGGGCCCTGAACGCGGTGTTGCTGGGCGAGTCGGTGGCGCTCCACCTGGGGCACGATGTGGACCGCCTCAAGCGGCGCATCGTGGTGATGTGCGCGCTGGCGGTGGGCGCGGCGGTGTCGGTGTCCGGGTTGATCGGTTTTGTCGGTCTGGTGGCGCCGCATCTGGTGCGCCTGACGCTGGGCGTGGATCACCGCACATTGCTGCCTGCCTCGGCATTGCTCGGTGCGGTGCTGCTGGTGCTGGCCGACACCGGCGCGCGGTTGATCGTTGCCCCGGCGGAATTTCCCATTGGCCTGATGATGGCGCTGTTGGGCGGGCCTTTCTTTCTGGCGTTGTTAATGAGGAGGCTGCCAGAATGACGCTGCAGGGTATTACACCGCTGTTGTCTGTGCGCGGGATGAGTCTGGTTCGCCACGGCAAACGTTTGCTGCATGACCTCTCCCTTAAGGTCCGGGCGGGCGAGCGTGTCATGTTGCTGGGGCCTAATGGCGCCGGTAAATCTTCGTTGCTGCGGGTGCTTTCTGGCGAGTGGCCCGCAGAATCCGGCGCGGTGCATCTGGGCGGCGTGCCGCTGACGTCATTGTCGTGGGGCGAGCTGGCGCGGCGTCGCGCGGTGATGCCCCAGCAGGTGACCTTGAGTTTCCCCATGCTGGCGGAAGAAGTGGTGGCGCAGGGATTGCCTGGTCGTGATGCGGGAGACGGTCAGCATCCCGCCGTGGCAGCGCAGATGGCCTGGTGCGACGTGCTGCATCTGGCCGGACGGGTATACACCAGCCTGTCCGGTGGTGAGCAACAACGGGTACAACTGGCGCGGGTGCTGGTGCAACTGAAGGCGATGTCGGGTGAACGACTGCTGTTGCTGGACGAGGCCACCTCGGCCCTGGACCCGGCGCAGCAGTATCGTCTGGTGGCGAAGCTGGCCACGCTGGCGCAGGAAACGCACACGGCGTTGATCATGGCGTGTCATGACCTGTCGCTGGCCGCTGCCTATGGCAGCCGTATCCTGCTGTTGCAGGATGGCCAGTGCGTGGCTGACGGCACGCCGGAAGCAGTGTTGACGGAAGACAATCTGGCCCGTGTTTACGGGCTGGATGCGTACCTGGATACCCACGGGCCTTTGGCACAGGTGCGTGTGCGGGGTGCCCATCCTTTGTGCACTTCTTCCTCACGTGTTTCAGCGCAATCGGCACACACGGTAACAGTGGGATAGCGCGACAACCGTGTTTCGGGAATGGTGCAACCGCACTCCTCGCAGCAGCCAAAGGTTTGATCGACTATGGCGTCTTGTTCAGAGGCTGTCTATGGTGGCAAAACGCCATCACCTTTGCGCCGAAAACGATGCCGGGAAAAATAATCCCGGGCCGCCGCATTCACCTTCGGAGCCAGCAGTAACGAGGCGGTCATGGTGGGAATGGCCATCACGGCATACATGCCATCAATCAGCCCGAGCACAGTATCCAGAGACACCACGCTGCCGATCAGGATCAGGGTGCCGTAAAACCAGATGTAGTGATGCTGCACCTGCGCACCACACAAAAAACCGAGACATTTTGCGCCGTAATACCAGAACGTCAGAATGGTACTCAGGCTGAGCAACGTCACCATGATCGCCAGCAGCGGCCCGGCCAGCACGGGCATTACCGTGTTGTAGGCGTTCAGGGTCAGGGACACGCCGCGGTCGCTGGTCAGGCCGCCGCCATCGCCGTCCCAGGCGCCGGTGACCAGCACCACCAGCGCGGTGCAGGTGCAGATCAGCAAGGTATCGATGACCGGGCCGAGCATCGCCACCAGCCCCTCGCGCACCGGCTCGCGGGTGCGCGCGGCACCGTGTGCCATGACTTCGGTGCCGATACCGGCCTCGTTGGAAAAGGCACCCCGGCGCACACCTTCCACGATCACGGCGCCCAGAATCCCGCCCGCCACCGCCTGCCCGGTGAACGCATCCGTGACGATCCACACCAGCGCTGCAGGGATATCGGCCAGATGCTGACTCAGCACCGCGAACGTCATGCCCAGATAGAGCAGCACCATGGCGGGCACCAGTCGCGAGGTGACCAGACCGATGCGCTGGATATGCCCGAGCACCACCAGCACCACCAGCGCCAGCACGATCAGACCAATACTGATATCAAAACCGAAGCTGCTGGTTTCACTCACCCAGCCCTGCGGCACCGCCACCACCTCACGCAGCAACTGCACCAGCTGATTGACCTGGAACACCGGCAGCGTCCCGATCAACCCGGCGACGGCGAACAGTGTGGCGAGGGGCCACCAGCGTCGGCCCAGCCCTTCGCGCACCACATACATGGGGCCGCCCTGCAGATCGCCCGCGCTGTCGCGGCCGCGATACATGATCGCCAGCGTGCAGGTATAGAACTTGGTGGCGACCCCGACCACGGCGGTGACCCACATCCAGAAGACCGCGCCCGGGCCCCCGGCGGTGATGGCCACGGCCACCCCGGCAATATTGCCGAGTCCGAGGGTGCCGGACAGTGCTGTGCTCAGGGCGCGAAAATGGGAGATGTCGCCGTCATCGTCGGCGTTGTCATACTTGCCACGCAGAATGCCGATGGCGTGGCCGAAGTGGCGGTAGGGCAACAGGCGCGAATAGAGCACGAAGAACAGGCCGCCGCCCACCAGCAACAGCACCAGCGGTGGCCCCCACATGAAATTGGCGAACGCCTTGAGCGCGGCTTCGATCTCGTCCATGGCATCCGACCTTAGCACAGACCCGGAAGCTGATGCCCGTCCGGTCTGTGAGCGTCAGCGATCCTTGTTGACGGCGATCCATCGATCCAGTGCGTTGGCGAACGTCTGCTTGTCCTTCAGGCCCATGGGCGGTGGGCCGCCGCTGGCCAGCCCGGCGCCGCGCATCTCTTCCATGAAATTACGCATGGTCAGCCGCTGCTGGATATTGTCGGGGGTATAGAGTTCGCCACGGGGGTTGAGCGCCGTGGCACCGACTTCGATGGTGCGCGAGGCGAGCGGAATATCGGCCGTGATCACCAGATCCCCGGCGGCCACCTGCTCGGCAATGTAGTCGTCGGCTTCATCGAAGCCGCCAGGCACCTGAATGGCACGAATCAACTGACCCGGCGGCGTGCGTTGCGGCTGGTTGGCCACCAGAATCATCGGCATGCCAACGCGCTGCGCGGCACGAAACAGCACCTCGCGAATCATGTTCGGGCAAGCATCGGCATCGATCCAGATGGTCGGCATGGCGGTCTCCAGCATCGGACAAGCCGCCTATCATACCTCCGCCACCTTGCAGATATCACTGGCGTTGGGCGCAGGCCTGCTGTAGACTCCGCCCGCTTGAGTGGCAGCCCGCCCGTTGGTAAACGCGCGTCTGTCCGCACCGGCCCTGCCGGTGCCGAATCCCGTACCGGCCCCTCTCACTGTCCTCCTGGACACGTCATGGGCTTCTCACGGGAAGCCTGGTGCGATGTCCTGCGGCGATCATATAGCCGCCGCCTGATATCTCTTACATTCGTATGTTAAAGCGCGTGGTGCGAGCCATTGCGTTCAAGGTGATACATGTCTGTGCAAAACGACAGCCCGGCGTTCGACGCCCTGGGTCTCGACGCTGTAGTGCTCAAAGCCATCAGCGATATGGGCTATACCCAGCCCTCTTCCATTCAGAGTGCCATCATTCCGTTGATCCTCAGCGGCCGTGATGTCATTGGCCAGGCCCAGACCGGCACTGGCAAGACGGCCGCGTTCGCGCTGCCGCTGATTTCCCGTTTCGGTAGCACCCCGGCGCAGGGCGTGCAGGTGCTGGTGCTGGCACCGACGCGCGAGCTGGCGCTGCAGGTGACCGAATCGTTTGAAAAATACGGCCAGCACGCCCGCGATCTGCGCGTGGTGGCCCTGTGTGGCGGTATGGATTACCGCCCGCAGACCAAGGCACTGCGCGAAGGCGTACAAGTGGTCGTGGGCACGCCCGGGCGTGTGGTCGATCATCTCAAGCGCGGCACACTGCGTCTGGACACCCTGCAATGCCTGGTGCTGGACGAAGCAGATGAAATGCTGCGCATGGGCTTTATCGATGACGTGGAATGGGTCATGGAGCAGACCCCGAAAGCCTGCCAGGTGGCGCTGTTGTCGGCGACCATGCCGCCGCCGATCCGCAAACTGGCTCAGCGCTTCCTGAAAGATCCTCAGGAAATCACGGTGGCGGCCAAAACGGCCACCGTGGCCGCCATTCGTCAGCGCTATCTGTTTATTAACCACCGTGACAAGCCGGATGCCCTGCTGCGCGTGCTGGAAACAGAAAACTTCGATGGCGTGATCCTGTTTGCACGCACCAAGGAAAGCACCGTCGAGCTGGCGGAGTTCCTGCAGGGCGCGGGCTTCCGTGCCTCGGCTCTGAATGGCGATATGGCCCAGCCGCAGCGTGAGCAAGTGGTCGAACAGTTGAAAAATGGCCGTGTGGATATTCTGGTGGCGACTGATGTGGTGGCCCGGGGTCTGGACGTGCCGCGCATCTCCATGGTGCTCAACTACGACATCCCGTTTGATGGCGAAACCTACGTTCACCGGATTGGCCGTACCGGCCGTGCCGGCCGCGAGGGCGATGCCATTCTGTTCGTGACGCCGCGTGAAAAGCGCATGCTGATGAACATCGAACGCCTGACCCGTCAGAAAGTGACCGAGATGCCGCTGCCCCGAGGCGCGGATATCAATGCGGCCCGCCAGGCGAAGCTCATTCGTCGTCTGGGTGAGGTCATCGGCCGTGGCGGTCTGGATGACTACCGTGCATTGATTCAGGCCAGCCAGGCTGAAACCGGTGCCGACCCGGTAGACATTGCCGCTGCACTGGCGCGCTTGCTGCAAGGCGACAAGCCGTTGCTGGCAGAAGATCGCCCCGCACAGGTCATCCGCCTGAACCGCAATGACCGTGAGCCGCGTGCCGATCGTGCACCGCGCGAAGGGCGTGCCCGTCGCGAAGGTGGCCGTGAAGACCGCGCGCCGCGTGCGCCGTCCGTGCCGGATGCGGGCATGACCCGTTACCGCATCGACGTGGGCCGCACCCATGGCGTCAAGCCGTCGAACATCGTCGGCGCGATTGCCAATGAAGCCAAGCTCAACAGCACCAATATTGGCCGCATCGACATCTTCCCGGAATACAGCACGGTGGATCTGCCGGACTCGTTGCCGCGTGCTGCGCTGACGCACCTGCAAAAAGTGTGGGTGGCCGGTCAGCAGATGAATATCCGTATGGACAATGGCGCTCCTGCGCCGGTGCGCGCCCAGCGCAACGGCAGTGGCAGTGGTCGTCCGCGCCGCGCCAACGGCTGATACTATCCTGAAAGATGCCGGGCTGGTGCGCCAGCCCGACATCCTTTCTGCAGACTCGCCGTCTACAAATTCTCAAACCGGTTTATATCAAACACCCCGGCTTCAATCGGCCGCTGTTCATGCAGCCACGCCGTGACATCCTCCAGAACCTCCCAGAAGTCCGGATGCGTGCGCCGCACGCCCCAGCGCTTCACCAGTGTTTCGAAGTCCTCCTGCTTTTCCACCACACCAAGGTGACGGCTGAACTGCTCGACCTCGTTGGCGGCTACATCAAACATGAAGTTGGGATAGCTGCTGATAATGCCCGGGTAGACCACCAGATAGTCGTTGTCCGGTTCGTAGCGCAGTTCTTCGCCCAGCATGAAGGCGACATTGCTGTGGGCGCGGTTGCGCACCAGCGTGTACACCGTGCGCTCGCCGTTGTCATGGCGCACGCGCAGATAGCTGGCGTCCGGCAACTTGCGGATGCCCGGTAACTGCTCGGCACGTACTGAGGCCAATCGTGACAGGTGGGCATCCGTCTCCTGTATCCAGGTCGGCTGGTCGGGGCGCATGCATTCGCCGTCGGCGCAGCGATTGATCGCGTCCTGCGCCATCACATTGATATCGGCAAAACGCTCCAGCAAACGCACGCCCAGTTCCTGTTTCGGCGCATCGGTGGCGAAGGGCTCGGCGGTGGGCGTGGTGTTATCCAGTGGCGCATAGGTGACATGGCTTTTCAGCCGGCCGCTGCCGCGATACCAGTCTTCCAGCTCGGTCTTGCGTGCCCCGGGTGGCAGCAGACGCAGGAAGTTATGCTCCGACCCGTTACGGATCAGATCAAAGTAGAGCCGTGTCTGAATCTGATGTGCGACGTTGCCGAACACATCGAAGTTTACCACCAGCTCATAATAGGTTCGCTCGAACAGCGGATAATCCATCCACCAGATAGTTTGTGGCACACGACCGATCAGGCCGCGCTCCACGGTGGCGCTGTCGTGGTGACGGAAAATCGAAAGCACCGCGTTGGTGTTATGCCCGTCGCCGTCCCAGACATGATCCAGGGAGGCGCCATCCTGATAGGCTGCTGCATAAGCCTGATTGCGCAGTGTCAGGTAGCGATTGCGGCGGTCGCGATACTCGCGCCAGTTGCTGCCCGCCTTGAGCAGATCGTCGTTCTGGCCCGGCAGGCCCAGCAGCGGCGCAACACGATTATGGTAGGCGCCTTCTGTGATAAACAGGTCATCATCCGGGTCCTGGAAGATGGCCCAGAAATGATCCCGGATCACATCCGTCGCAATCTGGCCCCGGCATACCGGGCCGCGAATGAAGGTGCGGGTAAAGTATTCTGCATGATCCAGCATGAACTGGTAGCGTGCACGCGGCGGAATCGCGGCAAAGGTGACAAACGGGTTGGCGCGCTCGGTGTAGCTGTAACCGGGCAGTGTGTCGACGCGCCAGTCGTCCGCCAGAAACAGCGTTTCTATTCGCTCGCGCAGGGCCTTGTCCACCGGGAAGGTGATATGCCGCTTGTGCACAATGCTGCCCTGCACCGGGCGTATGCGGTAATAGACGGGACCTTCGGGCGGATCATTGGGGCGCGGCGTGGCAATCAGTTCAATCGGTTCGCCAGGCGGGGTGTGTGAGCGCACCATCTGGAAAAAGCGCGCCGGTCGCTCGTCACTGGCGTGCAGATCGGCAAAGTGCAGATGTGCCAGGAACAGGTGCTCGAACAGCCAGCGCGACACCAGTTGCTGGCGTGTGTTGTCCTGGTTCATCCAGGCTTCCCAGTCATCAATGACTGCCTGCTCGGTGCTATTGGCTTGCGTGGGGGTGGATTCTATCTCGGCGCCCTGGGCCAGCCAGGCACTGATAATGGAGAACTCTTTATCGCTGAGGCCGGTGACGCCGAGCGGCATACCCTCCAGCGGGTGCTTGCGCGCATAGTCATCGAATTCGTCGGCAGCTACACACTGGTTGCTGCGGGTCACGCCCAGTTCCATATCATCCGGTAGACGGGTGTTGGGCTGGAACGGACGCTGTTTGCCCAGGGCGAGCATATTGTAAAGCAGCGACTTCTGTTCAGCGTCGCTCTCCAGCACCGAGTGGAAGCCCTTTTCGCGCCACTCAGCCTCACCTTCGGCATCCATACCGAGCCGGGTGGGTGTTTGGGCGCGGGTGCGAGTGCCGTCGTAGGCTTCTTTCTTGTGACCGCCACGAATCAGGCCCTCCGCCGTTTCCAGTTTCAACTGGCAGGGCGCGTCGTAGCAGCTATGGCAGGTCAGGCATTTGCTTTCCAGAATCGGGCGCACATCATCGTGATAGGTGACGGTACGATTGACGGGTTCCGGCAGCGGGGCAGGTTCTGGCAAGTTGCGGGACGGATCTCCGCAGGCGGCCAGCCACAACGTCGAAAAGGCGAGAAGCAGGCCGTGAAGAATTCTGTTGTCACGTTCCATGTGCTGGATGCTCCTGTCGATGCAATGAACTCATCCTAGAGGGTGCATCAGACGGGAGCCATCGGTTAAACCAAATTTTGCGTATTAATGTATCTGAATGGCCCCGAGCCAGCCGAGTATCAGGGCCAGTACCGCGCCTGCGGTGAGATAGTCGCGTAACTGGCGATACCAGAGTGGTAGCACGGTTTCGAGCATGGTCTGGTCAACGCTCCAGGCAAGAATCAGCCCGCCTGCCACCAGAGGCAAACCAAATACGGGTGGGGTCAGGAGTATGGGCGCGGCAGCGACGGCGGGCATGATGCTCCACCAGACGCCGCCCCGGGGCATGGCGGCGTTGAACAGGGCGGCGCCGAAGTGCACCGCGCCCACGAAGCAGAAAATCATGCCACCGTACAGCAACAGTAATTGCGCTGGCCAGTTGAGGCCGGGCACTACCCATACCAGGGCGGCGAGCGCATAGAAGGGCAGCAGTCCGGCGAAGCCGAGCCGGCGGATCCAGAGCGCCTGCTCGGAGGGTACCGGCAGCATCACAGCCACTCCATGACCATCGCCAGCGTGACGCATGACACGGCAAGGGCGAGGGTGGCCAAGGCGATGGCCAGGTAGGTCAAGCCCATCATGTCTGCGGGCGCATTTCGTGGTGGCGGTCCGTTCAGGCGGCCGGTGGTGGGGTCGGCACTGGCGCGCAGCAGATCCACCATGCGCTCGACCTGCTCTTCGTTGAATTCGTAGGGATTGAAGCGCGATTGGCCGAAGCGGCGCAGCTCCTCCAGCACTTCGCGGGCGGCGGGCACATACTTCATGGACCAGTCGTTGAAGCTGCGGACGTCGATGTCGCGCATGCTGAGGACGCGGATGTCGGTGTGGCGGGGGTCGTCGCTGATGCGGGAGAACAGGGCCTGAACGGCGCTGCGTTCGCCTTCGATGCACTGGAAGAAGTAGCCGTCACCGTAGAACAGTACGCCGACCAGGCGGCGGCGCGGGTTGTTCTTTCGGGAGGACATCAGAATGCGGCCGACATGCGGCTCCACGCCATTTTCCCTCGGGCCTGGCTCGAAGGTGGCGCGGCTGATATAGATGATCTGAACGAGATCGGACATGGCTGAAGCCCTTTATTTTCCCCACAGGCAAGGGAAACATGGCGCGGGGCAGGAGCGCGTGAAGATGCTGATGTGTGTCGGGTTGATCGGCTCCGTAGCACGGCAGCGGTGAGGGGCAGCCCCTTCCAGAAGCCGCCGTGAATACGTCCCTGTAGGCTTGCGTTCGGCTTCCTGCCTCACACACTTCTGGAAGGGGCTGCCCCTCACCGCTGCCTCGGATCGAGGTGTGCGACGTCCCAGCTTCGGTACTGGGTCAGTTTGTGAGGTGTGTGGTGGGTTACGGCGCGCCGTCACCCTCATCATTGTTTGCAGTGGTTGGCCAGCAGTTACGGCGGTCGGTATCTACCTTCCAGCAGCCCTCTACAAGGACTTCTGGGGTGTCAGGTGTGGGCGTTGTCGAGTTGAAGCCCTGACGTTTCTCGAATTGAAGGCTGAAATCCGCATTTTCGACGTCGACAAAATCGACATAACCGTCCACTGCTCGGAAAATCTTGTCGTATTCATGTTCGATACAGTTGCTGCTACTGCCGTCTGATACCAGCCGATAGTCGCTCAACAAGCGGAAGGTTGCGTCGGATACTCTATAACGCCCAGTTGCATTGCTCGGCACTTGAAAAAGAAGCGTCCATTCGGAATGGCTGCCGTCGCCGGAAGGGTCATAGACTGCTACCTGATACCAGAAATCCTCGTTAGTGTTGCAGCGTGAGCCTAGTAGCGCATTTACTTCGTCATCAAGGTCGATCACATCCGGGTCAGGTGACACCATATAACCCGTCAAAAACCGCCGCTCATCCGAATCCCCGCCGCAGGCGGTCAGCAGCATGGCTGCCATGACTATCAGGAAATAACGCATCATTCTTGTCCTCATCCAGAGCCTGCCCCGCATTCTGCGCAGGTTGGTACTTACGCACAATATCCCTGTCGAGGCGGAAAGCGGAAATGCGTCGCATATCCGATATCCGGGCGATCGAGCGGGTTGAACAGCGTTCAGAACGCGGCGACTGGAAAAGGTGTGAGATGTTTCGGCAGATACAGGGGGTGGGCCGGTTCGCCGGAGCTGTTCAGGCGCAGGGCGTGCCAGGGTGGCAGCAGGGCGCGTACCTGGCGGGCGCGGTCCAGGTGGTGGCCGTGGTTGCCCCAGCCGCCCACGATCACGGCGGCATCGGCGGCCAGGCGGCGCAGCCACTGATCGTTACGAGGGCCGATGGGGTCGGCGGCAGCTTTCAGGTCTTCGGGGTAGGTGGCGCGCCAGGCGAACAGGTTGGCGACGCACAGGCCGCTGTAGCCCCAGTCGCGGGCAAAGCCGATGCAGCGGCGGATGGTGGGGTCATCCTGGCGGTGGTCGGCGGTGGACGGGTTCAGGCCGATAATCAGTGCATAGTCGTCGCCCTCGCCCCACCAGCGCCACAGGGCGTAGCGGTACTGGCGGCAGCGGGAGAAGTTGGCGGCG